>JALVKL010000216.1 GCA_027033775.1 bacterium
TTTAAAGACGAAGATGGATACCTTCATTTTGCCTCAAGGGAAGAGGATCTGCTGAGGATAAATGGCCAAAACTACTCTCCCTTGGATGTGGAAGAGGTGGCTAAGGAACATCCTGCAGTAAAAGATGTCGGTGTGATAGAGGATAAAAGAAAAGAGGAACTCATACTCTGCTTACAGCTTTATGAAGATGTTGAGATTGAAAAAAACAAACTGGAGACTGAACTAAAATCCCTGATACTGAAGAAACTGAAGAATCCAAAACTTATACCGCAGAAAGTGATAATTGTAGAGTATATACCTAGAACACCAGCAGGTAAGATATTAAGGTGGAAACTGAGAAAATGGATGCACATAGAGGAATAAACCTAAATGCCCAATTCCTCCACAATGCTTCGTCCGCCTGCATCAAGAAGCTTTACAGCCAAACTTTTTCCTATGGCTTTAGCCCTTTCAGGTGGGCCTGAGATTTCACCTTTGTAGAAGGGATTACCTGAAGGATGGGCTATGAAAGCCTTTATACTCAGGACTCCATCTTCCAGAAAGGCAAAGGCACCTACAGGGACCTGACAGCTCCCACCTATGGCTTCAAGAAAAGCCCTTTCTGCAATGACCTCAACCTCAGTCTTTTCATGGTTTAGAACCTCTCTAACCTCCTGAAACTCACCCTCCCTTGCCTCAATGGCAAGGGCTCCTTGGCCTATGGCAGGAATAAATTCCCTCAGCAGCAAAGTATACTTTGGCTTTATCTTCAGCCTTTTAAGACCAGCTTCTGCCACAATTATAGCGTCAAACTGCCCTTCAGCAAGCTTTCTAATTCTTGTGTCAAGATTCCCCCTTAAAGGAAGAACCTCAACTTTGGGCTTCAAGTGCTTCAACTGAGCACTTCTTCTCAGAGAGGATGTGCCCACTTTTTTCGTTTCATCTAAATCATCCAAGGTGATAGGCTTATTTGAAACCAAAACGTCCCATGGAGATTCCCTTTCTGTGACAGCCACAATGGCTAAACCGTTAGGAAGAATTGAGGGCATATCCTTTAAGCTGTGAACGGCAAGATCCACCTTTTTTTTAAGAAGAGCCTCCTCTATCTCCTTCACAAAAAGGCCCTTTCCACCCACTTTGGCAAGGGGAACGTCAGTGATCTTGTCCCCTTTTGTCTTTATTTTGACAAGCTCCACATCCCATCCAAGAAATTGCTCTATCTTTTCCTTCACAAAGTTGGCCTGCCATAAGGCAAGCTTACTCCCCCTGGTTCCTATCCTTATCCTCATCCTTTTCCTCCAAGCCAAACATCTCTTTCACCAAAGGAACAATCCTTTCCGTATCCCCTGTAACAGAGTTTCTTTTAACGTAATTGAGAACAGGATGTAAAAGTTTATTGACTATAGCTGAAGACATGGCTTCTATAGCTTTAATCTCCTTTTCAGTAAGGTTAATTCTGGAAAGAGTCCTCTTTAGCTCAGCCTGTCTTATATTTTCGGCTTTCTCTCTTATAGCAACAATTAATGGCACCACTTTCTGGGTTTTAAGCCATGAGACAAACTTTTTAGCCTCCTCCTTTACTATAGCTTCGGCTTTTACAGCCTCCTTTTCCCTTCTTCTTCTGTTTTCCTCAACCACAGCCTCTAAATCGTCTATGTTGTATAGGTAAACATTCTCTATAGAATCCACCTCTGGATCCACATTTCTTGGAACCGCTATATCTATTATAAAGACGGGCCTATACTTTCTCTTTCTCATAACAGGCTCCATCTGGGATCTGGTAATGATATAGTCAGAGGCAGAGGTGGAGGTTATCACTATATCGCTTTCCAAAATGGCTTCGTTGAACTCATCAAAGCTCATGGGATAAGCATTCAACTGTTCAGCAAGGGCTTTTGCACGCTCAAAGGTTCTATTTACCACAAGCATCTTTTTTATCCCAGCATCTTTTAAGTGTTTAGCGGCAAGCTCCGCCATTTCACCAGCACCTATTAAGGAACACACACAACCTGTTAGATCTCCAAAGATCTTTTCTGCAAGCTCAACGGCGGCATAACTTACAGAAACGGCAGACTCACCTATCCCTGTTCTTGTCCTCACCTTCTTTGATGTAGAAAGAGCCTTTGACATAAGCTGATTTAAGAAAGGACCTGTCAGCTCAGCCTCTTTAGAAAGCTCAAAGGCATCCTTAAACTGTCCAACTATCTGTGGCTCTCCAAGCACCATGGAGTCAAGACTTGATGCCACTCTGAAAACATGTACAACCGCATCTTCTCCTTTATAAACATAAAGGCAAGGCTTTATCACATTTAAATCTACTTTTTTCATATCGCAAACAAACTTGATTATCTCTTCAACCCCAGCCTCTTCCCCCCAAAAGTAAAATTCAACCCTGTTACAGGTTGAAATGGCAGCAAGTTCCCTAACATTGACACCTATTAAACTAGAAAGAGAGCCTTTTATTTCTTCTTCTGAAAGGGCAAGCTTTTCCCTTATCTCCACAGGGCTGGTTCTGTGGTTAAGTCCCACCACAAAGACATCCATGTTTGCCTACATCCTGCTGTAGGAGTGTAGTCCAGGAA
>JALVKL010000217.1 GCA_027033775.1 bacterium
TGTTGTGTTCATAGTGGTGTTTGAGGATGCTTTTTTAACAGTTTCATGGGGGATCTTGACAAGATACAGATATGAAAAAATGCCAAAAGCAAAAATAACAAAAAATATAAACACAATTAAAATAGAAAGCTTTGCTTTTCTGTCTTTCTTTTTTATGACTATGCCCTCTATCTGAGGGCTTGCCCCTTGAGAGAGCCTACAGCGGTAAAACATGTCCATAATCTCTTCTTCGTTGAGCTTGTATAACTTGGAAAGTTTTTTGAGAAACCCCTTAATGTAAATGGGCTCTGGAAGTTCTGACCATCTCTTATTCTCCAAGGCGTCTATCACACTTGAGGGAACACCTGCTTTTTTAGAAACCTCTTCAACGCTTAAGTTAAGCTGCTCTCGTTTTTTTCTTAAGAGATCTGCCAGCTTTTCACACAAGTTCTCTGCCATTGAAGCCTCTCCAAAGCCCTATGCTCTCAGCGTATCTCACCACCTCCATATATTCAGAATAGGTAGGTCTTCTTGCAATCTCCTTAAACTCAGAGGCTCTGAACAAAGGTCTGTACTGGTTCATTATGTTAACATAAGCGTTTTTAGAGATGTGTTTTCTTATAAAATCCATTATCTTTTTTGAGTCATCAACATAATTGGGCATAACAAGATGCCTTATCAAAAGCCCTTTAACAGCAATGCCTCTCTCAATAACAAGATCCCCTACCTGCTCGTGCATCTTTTTAACCACTTTTTTAACCACTTTGGGGTAATCGGGTGCGTTCATGAATTTCAGACAGGCTCTCTCATCAAAAAACTTGATATCGGGCATGTATATGTCTATGAGACCCTCCAGCTTCTCTATAACTTGAAGGGATTCGTATCCTCCACAGTTGTAAACCAAAGGAACTTTAAGCCCTTTATTTACAGCTTTGTAAACTCCCATGAGAATCTGAGGAACAAAATGGGTGGGAGTGACGAAATTTATGTTGTGGCATCCTCTTCTTTGAAGATGTAGCATAATGTCAGAAAGGGTGTCGGAAGAGATAATCTCCCCATATCCCAAATGGGATATGTCATAGTTTTGACAAAAGACGCACTTGAGATTGCAGAATGTTAGGAAGATGGTGCCAGAACCGCCTATACCCACAAGGGGTGGCTCCTCCCCGTAATGAGGACCGTAGGAAGAGATAACAAGATCCTTTGTGGCACTACAGTATCCCTTCTCCCCCTTAATTCTGTCAATACCACAGCTTCTTGGGCAAAGATTGCAACTGGAAAGGGATTCATAAAGCTCCTCAGCAACCAATTTCAGTTTTGACACATTCTCAAGGTATAAAGCCATAAAACCTACCTCATAGTTTCCAGATATGACCTTGCCTTTTTCGCCCACAAGCTAAGGGGATAGTTCTGAACAATTTTTGTCATTATGGTTCTTGCCTGCTTTATATCGCCGTCTCTCATCTTAAAAAGGGCATCGTAAAACATTATTCCTGGGCTTTTTAGATCCAAAGCTTTAGCGTCCTCAAGGTAAGCCCTAGCCTTGGCTATATCGTCTTTGGAGATGTAATAACCTATTAGGCTCTCATAAGCAGGAACATAGTAGGTGTTGTACCTTAAAGCCTTAACGAAGTATTTGACAGCTTCCTTTTCCTTTCCAAGCATAAGATAAGCCTTTGCCATGTTGGTAAAGGCTACTTCAGGCCTTGTGTAAAATTTATTTTTGAGAGCGTTCTGGCAGGCTTCTACGGCTTCTTTCCACTTCCCCTTTGCAATATAGTAGGCGGAAAGATTGGTCCAAGCTTCTGAAAAGTTTTTGTCAAGTTGAAGAGCCTTTAGAAAGGCTTTTTTCGCCTTTTCAAATTCGCCCAATCCCATATAGGCAAGGCCTATAATGTTATAAACTTCTGGAGTCTCTTTAACTTCCTGTGCCCTAAATGCTTCAAGTAAAGCCTTCTTGAAATTGTTGGACTCTATATATGAGATGGCCATCTTTATTCTGTAATTGTAGGTCCTCTCCACAACGTCAGAGGACTGCACAGGGCTTTTGCCCTCTTCCACCACACCCAACTCTTTACAGCCTGCAAAGATCAGAAAAATCAGCATCAAAACTAAAGCCTTGCCCTTCACTGCAAGCCCCTCAATCTGGGATCAAGAATGTCTCTCAACCCCTCCCCTAAAAGATTATAACCAAGAACTGCAAGCAGTATAGCAAATCCAGGGAAAAAAGAAAGCCACCAGGCTATCTCTATATTGTCCTTTCCTGAAGCAAGGATAGCCCCCCAGCTTGGTGTGGGAGGCTGAACACCTATGCCCAAGAAACTTAAAGCAGACTCTGTAAGTATAGCGTATCCCACACCAAGGGTTGCAGCAACAAGAACAGGACCCATGGCGTTAGGAATTATATGGCGAAAAATAATCCTTAAATCGCTTGCACCTGTTATCTTTGCAGCAAGGACAAACTCCCTCTCCTTTAAGGAAAGAACCTCTGCCCTCACCAGCCTTGCCACTCCCATCCAAGAAGTGAGTCCAATCACCACCATTATATTGACAATGC
>JALVKL010000218.1 GCA_027033775.1 bacterium
TCTGAAATAGCAGTTAAGGAAGCTCTCATGGGAGCAAAAGAGGTTGGTGCTGATATTGAATTCATTAGACTAACAGATTACGAGATAAAACCCTGTATAGGCTGTATGAGGTGTGCTTTCAAAAAACAACAATGCCACCTAAAGGACGACTGCTTAACTGTATATCAAAAGATGCTCGAGGCAGATGCATTAATACTGGGAGTGCCTGATTATATTCTGGGCGCTGCAGGATATCTTAAGATGCTGCTTGACAGATCCATGGGCTACTTATACACACAAAACAGACCCTTTTTAGGCAAACCAGCAGTTTCCATAATAACCTATGGAGTTTATGAATGGGAAGGTCTCACCATGCCTATGGCATCCATATTTTTGCTCTCACTGGGCTATAAAGTGATAGACCAATTTATGGTAAAATGTCAGGGCCCAGGAGAAATTCTGTTTGACGAAGAGGCTATGGATAGATGCCATAAAGACGGGAAACTACTGGCAGCAAGAGCTTCTCAGTATAAAGGAGAAGAAGGTGTATGTCCCGTATGCCACAATAAAATTGTGGAGATAGATGGACTTACAGTGAGATGTCCTATATGCAACATAAAAGGGCATATTGTTATAGAAGATGGAAAATTAGGCGTTAAATTTGAAGAACCAGAAAACCATAGGTGGACGCCAGAAAACTTTAAAGAGCACTTTGAAAATAATGTACTACCCTCTGGTCCGAGATATTTGAAATTGAGAGAGCAAATAAAAGAAAAAAGCAAAAAATACAGATGGTAAAAGACTTACCTGACAAACGAGAAATTACAGAGATTCTTAAAAACATAAAGGATCCTGAAAGTGGAATTAGCATATACGAGCTCAACCTTATAAAAGCGATAGATTATGTTGAAAAAGAGAGAAAGCTAATAATTCATATTGATTTTAAGAGAAGAACTCCTTCATGCCCTGCCTGTGCCTCAATAGCTTGGCTTATCCAAAAGCGTATAACAGACGAACTTACAAGAAGTTTTTTAAAATACCAAAAAATAGAGACTGTGGAATTCAGAGAATAAAATGTTAGAAGATATAAAACATCCTCTCATCACCTCTATAATCTCTAAATTAGGAGTGATATTAAAAGGAAAAAGCAGGGCTTTAAAGCTTTCTCTCATATGCTTTCTATCAAGAGGACACCTTCTAATAGAAGACCTTCCAGGAGTGGGTAAAACTATACTTGCCCTTGGACTAGCCAGAATATCCAGCCTATCCTTTGGAAGGATACAGTGCACATCGGACCTTTTGCCCTCTGATATATTGGGAGTGGCTATTTACAACCAGAGAACAGCGGAATTTGAATTTAAACCGGGGCCTATATTTAACAATGTGGTTCTTGTAGATGAAATAAACAGAGCCATGCCTAAAACCCAAAGTGCCCTTTTAGAAGCCATGGCGGAAAGACAGATAACAACAGATGGAAAGACCTATAAGCTCCCTGAGCCCTTTTTTCTGATAGCAACGCAAAATCCCATAGAATCCTACGGAGTATTTCCTCTGCCAGAATCTCAACTGGACAGATTCACCATGAAGATAAGTATAGGCTATCCCGATAAAAATTCATTTATAGAGATTCTAAAGCGAGGGGATGAAGCCTATAAAATAAAGAATATAGAACCAGTCACATCCAAAGAAGAGATACTGAAAATCCAAAAGGAAATAGAAGATATCTATGTTTCGGATAAAATATACGCGTATATATCGGATATAACAGAAGCCACTAGAAAGCATCCCAACATAGCAGCTGGACTATCCATAAGGGGAAGCCTGCATCTTTTGGAATGCTCTAAAGCCAGTGCCTTTTTCAGCGGCAGGGACTATGTGATACCCGAAGATGTGAAGGAATTGGCACCTTACGTAATTTCTCATAGATTAATAGTAAGAAGTGAATCCTTAAAGGAGAGAAAGGAGGAATTGGTAAAATTAATTTTAGAAGGGATACCGATTCCCGTTTAAAGATAACCTTAGCTGGCTGGATATACATCTTTCTCACAATCTTTATGGGTGTCTCTGCGGCAAATACAGCAAACAACCTACTTTATATTGTAGTATCGGGCATGCTTGGTATTATGGGAGTTTCAGGGTTTTTTGGCAAAATAAACATATCAAATCTGGATATAATGTTGGATTTTCCAGAGGAAATCTATGTCGAAGAGCCATTTTTGCTGAAGATAAAGATAAAAAACAAAAAAATAGTGCCATCCCTTGCTGTGAAGATAAAAATTCACCCAAAGGATGCATCTGTTGCAATAATTGAACCTCATAAAGAAAGAGAAATTATAATAAGCCTTATAGCGCCTAAGAGAGGAAAAAATGAGATAAGAAGAATAGAGATATCTTCTCCCTTTCCCTTTGCCTTCTTTGTAAGATCAAGGTCTATTCCCTGTAACTTCTCATACATAGCCTTTCCCAAACCCATAAAATGTCCCTATCACGCAGCAGAACCTGAAAAAGAAGGAGATTCCACACAGACCATCTTTAAAGGT
>JALVKL010000219.1 GCA_027033775.1 bacterium
GTTTCATATATAAGTGGCATAAGGGAGATTGGAAGCGGCTGAAAAAGGAGGAAGGGTATCTCTTAAGGGCAATAAAACTGGATGGCAAAGTTTATATGTTTTCCCAATACATATCTTCTCAGAATCCTTTTACTGAACCACCGGCTTTGGTGAGCTTTGAGAAAGGGAAATTGAGGACAATTGTTAAATTGGACGCTATAAAGGGTGATCTTATTCTGGGTATGACACTTATGAAGGATGAAGCGGGCAATATCCTATTTGTGGTTAACGAAGATGGCAGAGTGGTGGTGAAAAACAGAAATGGAGATGTTGTGGCGGATGTTCCAGGTTATTTTGGAAATACAGGGGAAGCCTTCTTTTATAAAGAGCCTCTGGTAAAGGTGTTTTTTGAGAATGAAGGGTTTTTGGAGCTTTCAAAGCAAGATTATATGAGGTTTAAAGAGTTGACATTAACAGTTCCTGGAAGAGCTTGTATTTATAAAAATAGTAAAGAGATTAAACTGTTTCTTTACAAGAATAATCCCTTTTCATGGCAGGCCTACTTTGATCCCTTTAAAGGCTCGGTTTTGAAATCTTACAGGTGGCGGGAAGGATTCTTTGAAGATACTGGATGGACTAAAACCCTTACAGAAGGGATAAAAGACATTTATCTTAGTGATCTTAACAATGACGGCATTCCAGAGGTGTTATTGCTTGCCATTAAAGGGGTAAAGACGAGAAAAGAAGGATTGAAATACAATACAAGATTGATCATTTATCGTATTAATGATTGAAGGAATAGGAGTCGATATAGTTTCTCATAGACGTATAAAAAGTATTTTTAATAAATATGGTGATAGATTTGTTAAAAGGGTTCTTTCTGAAAAAGAGCAAAAAGAATTTAGTAGGGTTAAGGACAAGGTTTCTTTTCTTTCTTCAAGATGGGCGGCAAAGGAGGCTTTGGTTAAAGCTTTAGGTGAAACTTTTATATTTTCCCAGGTTTCAGTATTGAAAGAGGATGGTAAGCCTTTTATCAATTTGGATTTTTCTGGCAAAAAGGTTCACATATCCTTGAGTCATGAAAAAGATTATAGTATAGCCTTTGCTGTGGTGGAGACTCCTCTCTCCGGGAATGCCCGGGGATAAAAAACCGTGGGGAGGTGCTGTATGGAGTTAAGATGTTATGAGACTGTGGTTGTCTTTGTTCCTGAGCTAGAAGAAAAAGAGCTGGAAGAGCAGGTTCAATGGGTAAGGTCCTTAATAGAGAAAAACGGGGGGCAAATAGTAAAAGAGGAGAATTGGGGAAAAAGGAAGCTGGCTTACGAGATTGAAAAAAGAAAAGAGGGATACTATTATCTCTTTCTTTTTAAGGGTCCTGCTGACCTTGTGGAAGAGCTTGAGAGGAATTATAGAATTAACCATAATGTTATAAGATACTTGACTGTTAGAAGAAAGGATAAAGAGTGTAGTAAGGAGGAGTGATGCCTGTTTATATTAACAAAGTTTTTCTTGCTGGTAATTTAACCAGGGATCCTGAAATGCGCTATATGCCTTCTGGAACTCCTGTTACATCCTTCAGGATTGCTATTAATAGGAGGTTCAGAAAGAAGACAGGTGAAGAGGTGGAGGATACATGTTTTATTGATGTGGAGGCTTACGGTAAAACAGCGGAATTTTGCAATGAATACTTGAGCAAGGGAAGGAATGTTTTGGTTGAGGGAAGGCTCAAATTTGATAGTTGGGAAACCGATGCTGGAAGAAGGAGTAAGCACGTTGTTGTGGCGGAAAGGGTGAGTCCCCTTGATTATAAAGGGGATAAACCTGTTGACGAGGAGATTATTAAACCTGATGTGTCTGACATTGATTTGGAAGAGGACGATGATTTCCCCTTTTAATAAAGAAAGTTTTGGAGGGTAAAAAATGGCTGATGAGAAGAGAAGATTTGTTAGAAAAAGAGTTTGCAGGTTCTGTGTGGAAGGCATTGAGGAGATTGATTACAAGGATGTAAACAGGTTAAGAAACTATATAAGCGAAAGAGGAAAAATACTTCCAAGGAGAATGACAGGAACCTGTGCCAAGCATCAAAGACAGCTTGCCAGAGCCATAAAGAGGGCTAGGATACTTGCCCTTCTTCCCTTTGTTATCAGGTAAGAGGGGAAGGTTATGAGTGTTGTTGATGCTGCACATGTGAAAACCAACATGAAGTTAGAGATAGATGGAGAACCGTATCTTGTTGTGGGGGCTGAGCATATAAAACCTGGTAAAGGGCAGGCTTTTTCCAGAATAAAGTTGAAGAACCTGAAGACAGGAGCCGTCATTGAAAAGACCTATAAAGCCAATGATACCCTTAAGATTGCTGATTTTGTCACGAGAAAATCGCAATTTTTATATAAGCAGGACGATGAATACTATTTTATGGATCTGGAAAACTATGAGCAGTATATGATCAAAGAGGAATCTTTAGGTGATGACAGATTTTTCTTAAAAGAGAACTTAGAGGTTAAGGTTCTGCTCTACAAAGGCTCTCC
>JALVKL010000220.1 GCA_027033775.1 bacterium
TTGATCAAAGCATTAACCGGTATAGATACTGACAGGTTACCCGAAGAAAAAAGAAGGGGCATAACCATTGACTTAGGTTTTGCCCACTATCAACTTACACCTAAACTAAACGTCAGTTTTATAGATGTTCCTGGACATGAAAGACTGGTTAAAAATATGATTTCTGGCGCTTCCGGTATAGACATGGTGCTTCTGGTAATAGCCGCAGATGAAGGTATAATGCCACAAACTATTGAACACGCAAATATATGCGAAATACTTGGAATAAAGCATGGAGTTGTTGCTATAACCAAGATAGATCTGGTGGATGAAGTCACTCTAAATATCGTAAAGGAAGAAGTAAGTGATTTTTTAAAGAGAAGAAAGATTTTGAATAATGCTCCTATAGTATGTGTATCAGCCAAAACAAAAGAGGGCTTAAGAGATCTTGTAGAAGCCATAGAAAAAATAGCCCTTTCCTTACCGGATAAGAAGGTGAGTGGTCCCTTTAGACTTCATATAGATAGAGTTTTTTCGGTTAAGGGATTTGGCACTGTAGTCACAGGAACCGTTGCCTCTGGGAAAGTTAATGTGGGAGAAGAAGTCGAAGTTTTACCCAAAGGCAAAATTACTAAAGTGAGAAATATTCAAGTTCAGGGGCAAAACAGAGATTACTCAAAAGTTGGAGAAAGATGTGCCCTTAACCTGCAAGGTGTGGAAAAGGACGAAATAGAAAGAGGAGATGTGGTGGCTACCTTAAATACATTCAAACCAACCCAAATGATAGATGCAAAGATATTTGTCATTGAAGAAAATTTTAAAATTAAGGATTTACAGCCAATTAGAGTTCATATAGCCACAAAAGAAGTTATTGGTAAAATAAAACTCTTAAATAAGGCCGAACTCATTTATCCTGAAAGCGGCTATTGTAGAATTCATTTTGACGAGCCGATTACTGCAGTCAATAGAATTCCTATAGTACTGAGAAGTTACTCTCCAGTATACACAATAGGAGGCGGTGTTATACTGGATGCCTTACCCGAAACAAAAAGAATAAAAAGAAATATCTTATACGAAAGATTAAAAATGCTTGACGAAGCAGACGAGAAAGAGAGAATAGAGCTTTTTATAAAATGGCATCCAGAAGGAATACCTGTTGAAATCCTTAAATATAAGGCGATTGATCCTCTAAATCTTGAATCTGTATTAAAAAAGCTTGCAGAAGAAGAAAAGATAATACTTTTAGAAGATATAGCGATACATTCAGAACACCTCAAAGATTGGGAAGAAAAGATTAAAAAAGAAGTATCCGAATATTTGAAGAGAAATCCTTTAAAAAAAGGAATACCTGTAAACGAGCTTGCTCAGAAAGCATGGAAATACAATGTCAACACCTTTGAAAAATTTTTAGAAAACTTCTCCGATATAGAGATTGAAAATAAAAGAGTAATTCTAAAAGATGTAAAAGTAAAAGTGGATGAGAATCTTTTAAATTTGATTACACAAATAGAAAAAGAATTTCTAAAATCTAAACTATCCCCTCCTAAGATAGAGGATATTTTTAAAAAATACCCTATGACTTCACAGGAAAAACAACAAATAATAGGCTATCTAATAGAAAACAAGATATTGATTAGAATATCCAAAGACATACTCGTTCATAAAAAATGGTTGAATAACATGATAAGAAAAGTGGAAGATTACTTTAATAAAAAGGAAGAATTAAAGGTCTCAGATTTTAAAGATATGTTTGAATTGTCAAGAAAATATGCTATTCCTTATCTTGAGTATCTGGATAAGATAGGAATAACAAAAAGGGTTGGCAACGTTAGAAGGAGAAAGTGAGTGGACATAAAGCAATTGGAAGTATTTGTAAAGGTTGCCAAATTCAAAAGCTTCACAAAGGCCGCAGAAGAGCTTAACCTTTCACAACCAACCGTTAGCCTTCATATACAAAATCTGGAAAAGGAACTAGGAGTAAAACTTTTTGACAGAGAAGGAAGAAGAGCGACACTAACACCCCCAGGAAAAGCACTTTATAAATACGCTTTGGAGATTGTGAAACTAAGAAGAAAAGCCCTGCTTATTGTAAAAGAGACTTTAGGAAAGATAGAGGGAGAGTTTACAGTAGGTGCGAGCACTGTACCGGGAGAATATATATTGCCCAAGGTATTGACCAAGTTTGTATCAGAATACCCAGCAACAAAATTTCAAATCAGAATATTGGATTCTGAAGCGATTATAAATGAAGTCTTCTCGGAGAATTTAGAGATAGGTTTTGTGGGAAGCAAAAAAGAGACAGACAAATTGGAGTTTATACCCTTTTTAAAGGACGAAATTATTATAGCAAGAAGTCCTCAGTTAAAAGCTATAAGGGATATTGATGAATTGATGAGAGCCCCTTTAATCTTAAGAGAAAGGGGATCTGGAACAAGAAAGATATTTGAAGAAAGGCTAAATAGAATGGGCATAAATCCTAAGGACTTAAATGTTATTACAGAACTTGGTAGCACAACAGCTGTG
>JALVKL010000221.1 GCA_027033775.1 bacterium
GGCTCATTTGGTTTTGATGATTTCCATAGAGCAAAATCTAAGGGATCCTTTTTCTTCTCATCTATTTCTATTCTTGCCCCTGCCATCATTTCCTCAATACTTCTGCCTGAAAGTTTGCCATAACCTTTGAACTTTTTAACCTCATAGTAAACATCTCCATCCACAGTGTATGCAAATCCTTTTTCTTCTAATCTTTTGATAAGCTCTATCATATCTGTAATATGCTCTGTGGCTTTAGGCTCAAAGTCTGGTTTTAATGTCCCAAGCGCATTTGTATCTTGATAAAAGGCTTCTATATATTTTTCTGCTATCTCTTTGTAACTCTTCCCTTCTTTATTGGCTTTGTTTATAATTTTGTCGTCTATATCAGTGAAGTTTCGGACGTAAACAACGTTTTTAAATTTCTTCTTTAGATACCTGTAAATCATGTCAAAAACTAAAATTGATCTTGCGTGCCCTATGTGGCAGTAATCATAAACTGTGACTCCACACACATACATTCCTATTTTATCTTGGGAAAGAGGTATTAGCTCCTCTTTTCTTCTGTTCATAGTGTTGTAAACTCTAATCATGAGAGTCGCCTCCCGATTTTTTAGAGCTTTTCTGGACTCCTGTCTTTGCCTCAATTATCTCATCTTTATATTTCATAAAGGCATCAACTACTATAGGATCAAAGTGTTTGCCTCTTTCTTCCTCTATCATATCTAAAACTTTTTCCACATCTATTGCAGGTCTGTAAACTCTATGAGATGTACAGGCGTCAAAGAAATCTATAATGGCGCATATTCTCCCTTCAATGGGGATCTCTTCTTCCTTTAAACCCCTTGGATAACCTTTTCCATCCCATCTTTCATGATGGGTAAGGGCAATGGTTTCCGCCATAACTATAACTGGATAGTCCGATCCTGAGAGTATATCAGCTCCTATAATGGTGTGTCTCTTTATAATCTCCATCTCTTCAGGTGTGAGTTTTCCTGGTTTAAGCAGTATACTATCGGGTATGCCAATTTTTCCTATATCATGAAGGGGAGAAGCGTATTCTATCATCTTTTTAAAATTAAAGTCCATTTCCAGTGCCTCTGCCATAATGGCACACATTTTCCCCACCCTTTTTGTGTGCTCTCCCGTTGCATCATCTCTGTACTCTGCTGCTCTACCCAATCTGTGTATCAATTCAAGATAGGCTCTGTCCAATTTTTTATATGCTTCCTGTAGCTCACGTGTTTTTTCAACCACCTCTTTTTCCAGTATGATGCTGTAGTCTTTGAGCAAATCGTGATATTTCTTTACCTTCAGCATATTTTTGACGCGAAGCAGAAGTTCGTTCTTTTCATAGGGTTTTGTTATGTATTCATCAGCTCCCGCTTCAAATCCTTTTATTTTGCTATCAACGTCTCCAAGTGCTGTAACTATTATGACGGGTACATCTGCGGTTTCAGGATTTCTCTTTATTTTTTTACACACATCAAATCCCAACATTCCAGGCATTATGATATCCAGTAGGATTATGTCAGGCTTTTCTCGCTCTATGATTTCTAAAGCTTGCTCACCGTTTTCCGCCTCTAATATTCTACAGCCTGAATCTTTAAATACCAATTTAACAAAATCTCTGTTTATTTTTTCGTCATCCACTATCAGTATAGTCGGCTTGTTCATTTTTAGCTTCTCCCTGATTGAAGAGTTGACATTAAATTCCTATAGTTGTCAACATATAAATTTTTAGTGGAGGTGTACAGTGAGAAGGATAGAAATTAATACAAGAAAAAGGGAGGAATTAATAGATATAACCACAGAAGTCAGAAAAATTGTAAGAGACTCTAATGTTGAAAGTGGAATATGCTATATATATGTGCCGCACACCACTGCTGGTGTAACCATAAATGAGCATGCTGACCCTGATGTTGCAAGGGATATAGAGAGCACCCTTTCTAAACTTATCCCTCCAGGTAGAGGCTACAGGCACTTGGAAGGCAATGCGGATTCCCATATTAAGGCAACAGTTGTTGGGCCTTGCGTATTTGTTTTTGTTGAAAACGGAGATCTTCTCCTTGGAACATGGCAGGGTATATTTTTCTGTGAGTTTGATGGTCCCAGAAGGAGAAGGGTTTATGTGAAGGTTGTAGGGGATAAGTGATGAAGTACAAATTTGACGATCTGGTATCCATAATGGCAAAACTCAGAAAGGAATGCCCTTGGGATAAAGAGCAGACCAGAGAGACCCTCAGGCCATATCTTATTGAAGAGACCTATGAAGTGCTGGAAGCTATTGATAGAGGAGATCCAGAAAAACTCAAAGAGGAGCTTGGCGATTTGCTGTTGCAAGTGGTTTTTCACGCTGAGATTGCCAGAGAAAAGGGGGAGTTTGATATTTACGATGTTATAGACTTTTTGTGCAACAAGTTAATTTATAGGCATCCTCATGTTTTTGGAGACGTGAAGGTTAAAAGCTCAGAGGAAGTTCTAAAAAACTGGGAAAAGTTGAAATCCAAGGAAAAAAA
>JALVKL010000222.1:0-2771 GCA_027033775.1 bacterium
AAATAAAGATTTGCTCCCTGCTCCTTGGCCCTTGGCAAGGCCCAGTTGAGGTATTCCACGAACTCTCGTGGGCACCTGACAGGAACCTCCCACCACCTTCCCTTCTGGTGGGCTATAAAAGCTATGGTGCCACGGGCTTCGTAATGAAAAATTGTATATTGATTTTCAGAAGTGTTTTGAGCTAATATAGTATTAAAGGACACTGGTACCTCCTTTGCAGGGTTGTGCGAATCTTCGTTCCTTTACCCCCGTGCCCGACCACGGGGGTCTTTTTATATCTATCCATTCCTTCATAACTGCTATTTTAGCTATCTCTTCTTTTCCCGGCAACCATATCCAGCATAGCTCGATTTCTTTCCATGACACCTTTACCTTAATTTCAGGGAAGCAATGCATGTATCAGTAACCTCGCCTCCTTAGCTCCACACTTAAGATTAAGCAATCTAAACTTGTAAGTAGGATAAGAAACAAATATGTTAATATTTATGTAATCAAACTAATACAAGTTATGTGTTACATATAACTTGTATATGTTATATAACATCAATTGACATAATAAAATCCTTCAGCTAAAAAGACCATGCTATGAAAGTCATTTGCATAGCCAACAGAAAAGGTGGAACGGGCAAAACTACCGTTGCGGTTAACCTCGCTCTTTCCGGAGTGCACAACGGATACAAGGTGCTTCTCATAGATGCAGATCCTCAAGGAAGCGCCTTTAACTTTCAGGAAAGGAGGTTAGAGGAAAGAAACGCATCGTTCCAGCTTGTGATGAAACCTTCAAAAAATCTGCATAAAGAAATTGGTCAGATAGGAAACGGCTTTGACTTAGTCATTATAGACACGGGAGGCAAGGATTCAAAAGCTTTCAGATCAGCTCTTATCAGTGCCGATTTCGTTATAATCCCTATCCAGCCCAGCCAATTAGATCTTTGGGGACTTTCAAGCACTTTAGAGATACTAGAAGAGGCAAGGACATTTAAGGACATAGAAGCAAAGATACTCGTGAACATGGTACCTCCAAGGGCTAAACTCACAAAAGAAGCCCTTGAATTGCTTGAGGAGCTGGATCTACCTACTTTCAACACCACCCTTGGCTTCCGAATCGCATATAAGGAAGCCATAGCAGAAGGGCTTGCCGTATTTGAGCTTGATCCAAAAAGCAAAGCGGCAAACGAAATAAACAGTCTCTGGCAGGAGGTAAAGCAATGGGTAGGACTAGATTAAATATTAAAAAAAACTCTCCCGACAGCTTTGTAGAAGCTGCTTCGGAAAAGGAAGAAAAGGAAAAGGTCTTCATGGTTAAGATACCATACAGCCTGTGGAAGGAAGCTAAAATACAGGCTCTCAAGGAAGATAAAACCCTGCACCAGTTCATACTTGAAGCCCTACAGGAAAAAGTAAACCCATGTAGGTAAGCAAGCTAATCCCATAAAACATCAAAAAATTACTAGACAGATACTTACTTATCCTTTACGGCCTTAAAGGCTACTTACTTGAACTTAGTGATGTACTTCCTCTTTGCCATGGTTCCTCTCATGTGGTTTGTAAAATTCTACAACCTGGTATAAGGGGCCACTTCATACCTCAGTGGCAATACATTAAAAACCACTCCAGAGTAATAAAATAGAACCCGTCAAGCGTTTCCTGTAAAAATTGAAAGGCAAGAATATCAGTCGGAAACCAGTATTGCTTGCAGATTCACTTCTAATCTCGACTACTCGATATCCTGATATCCTTGACACAGAATGAACTATTAAACTAAAATTAAACCAAGAAAGTAAGTAATGGTAATAAGTGCAAGTCAATTAATACACCTCATGATAGAAAAACAAAAGTATAATGGGAGGAGTGGATGAAGAAGTTAGGTTCTTTATTGGTAATCATATCTTTTATATTGACCATGAATGGGAAAATCTTTGCAAGCCGAACTATAAAGACACCTACCATAGATAGAGTACTTAAAGCTATGAAAATCCTAAATATACCTTTTATAAGAAATAAAGAACAAATGAATAATAGAGTTAAATTTTACGCCCATATTCTTGGAGGTACTATTTTTATAACAAGTGCTGGAGAAATTGTTTACAGTCTTACGAAGCTAGACGGGAATGGATCACTAACTAGAATTGTTTTGAAAGAAGTATTCAAGAAAGCTAAGATAGAAAACATTTTAGGAGTTCAAAAATGTAAAACAAAAATAAATTACTTTATAGGTATGAATAAGAATAATTGGAAGACAAATCTTGATACATATAGGAAAGTATCTCTAAAAGAAGTTTATAGAGGTATAAATGTGAGTCTCAAAGCTTATGGGGATAGTATAGAGAAAATATTCGAAATAAGTCCTGGAGCAAACCCGGAAAGGATAGTAGTGAAACTTGATGGAGTTAGAGGATTAAAAGTAGATAAAAAAACCGGAGAACTTATAGTAGAAACGGAAATTGGTAACATAAGATTCACCAAGCCAGTTGCTTACCAAGAAATAAATGGTAAGAAACTAAATGTAGATGTTAGGTATAAACTACTTTCAAAAAACACATATACTTTTCAAATTAGCAAGTATGATAAGACAAAAAAACTTATTATTGATCCTCTCCTAGCATCTACTTTTCTTGGAGGAAACTTTGACGATTCAGCACAAGCTATAGCAATAGATAAAAATGGAAATGTCTATGTTGCTGGATATACAGACTCAATCGATTTTCCAACGAAAAAAGGCTACCAGATAAGATATAAAGGTGATTTTGATGCTTTTATCGCAAAACTAG
>JALVKL010000222.1:2871-7289 GCA_027033775.1 bacterium
AATGGAAATGTCTATGTTGCTGGATATACAGACTCAATCGATTTTCCAACGAAAAAAGGCTACCAGATAAGATATAAAGGTGATTTTGATGCTTTAATCCAAGGGATAGGTGATGCTTTCGTCACAAAATTAGATAGTAGCTTATCAAAGCTAATAGCATCAACCTACATAGGAGGATCTGGAAGAGATATAATAAATGCTATAGCAATAGATAAAAATGGTAATGTTTATATTACTGGTAATACAGATTCAGGTGATTTTCCAATAACAAATGACGCTTATCAGAAGAAATATAGTGGCGGGAAGCATGCATTTTTATCAGGAGATGCTTTTATCGCAAAACTAGACAGCAATCTATCTCAATTAATAGCATCCACCTATTTAGGTGGACTTGGTTATGATACATCAACTGCTATAGCAGTTGATGAGAATGGAAATGTCTATGTTGCTGGATATACATATTCAAACGACTTCCCAATAACAAGTGACGCTTATCAGAAGGAACATCAAAACCTTTATGAGAACAATAACTGCGATGCCTTCATAAGCAAATTGAGCTCAGATTTATCACATCTCCTAGCATCTACTTTTCTTGGAGGAAACTTTGACGATTCAGCACAAGCTATAGCAATAGATAAAAATGGAAATGTTTATGTTGCTGGATATACATATTCAAGTAATTTTCCAATAAAAAATGGTTTACAATATACATTTAGCGGAGCATCTGATGCTTTTATAGTAAAATTAGCAGATACATACACATCCAGTAGTGATCATACAGAGAACATTATAACCAAATATCATGGAGAATGTATAATAGTTAATTTAACTGGAGAGAAGCTTAGATCAGGTTATAAGCTAATCTTCGTACCTAGCAACACTTACAAGCATGGATTAGGATATTTCATTGGATTACTAATATTTTCTATTGAAGATATATCTAATCTACAATCTTTATCCTCTATCCATAATCCCGTGTATATTTCATACTCACCTTTCTTCCTGGGATTATATATATCTCTCATGAAAGCATATATACATGATAAGAAAAAATTATCTGGAGAAGATGCACTTAAAAAAATTTATGATTTTATGACAGATAACAATCATATTACAATAGTACCTATAAAATTACCATTAACTCAGAAATATAAAAATTATATTTGCTTCATACCTATGTATCTGAATGGATCTGATATAGAATTTGACACTGATACAGTCACCACGAGTAATGAAATATGGTTGGTAGATAAAGCATTTTTTGACGGTATAATTATGTTAGAAGGTGGGGCTTTATTTAGCAATGCAGATTTTTATCTAGAACCTTTAACTGAGAAGTTAATGGTAGATGAGTTCTTTAATAAGATCATAAGACCAAAATATGAAGATATATTAAAAGATATAGGGATAAGTATAATTAATAATGATTATATAAGCATGCTTTACCATTTTTATCAAGAATATTCTGCTGTGATTTATTATTATAAAAAAAGTTCTACTTTTATGAGTATATATAACATGAATTATTCAATAATAGAAGAGTGTTTAAGTAATCTGACGAAAGATTGCGATTTCTTAACTTATAATAGAGAGGTCTATAATTATCTACATGAGCTATTAGTTGCGCCTAAATCTTATACTAAAGTAAATCTTTTATTAAGTATTATAAGACTATCTGACAGTTTTGATAAATTATACGAAAAGAGTTGTAAGTTATTTACAGGAGATTTAACTATTAATAGTGAAAACTATAGTTGTAGTTTGGATGATTATTTAATATTAACCAATCCATTTGAAAATCTATTTAGTTTCTTTGTTAATTATATATCATTAGATATAAACAGAAATTCCAACTTTATAAGAAAAGTTAAAAACAATATATTAAAGAAACTAAAGAATATTGATATTGATGATTTAGTTACTATAAATTTATAAATAATATTTTAAATAGAAAATAGTACTTCGATAAGTTAACACACAACAATAATACATACACGGTAATATCGTTCAATTTTGGATATGATTTATACCCATTCATAAAACAGATCAGTGATAAAATACGAATAATTTACTGGTCAAACAAGCATTATTCTGGTGTTGATATGGGTAAACAATTCTTTAATAGTCTTATAAAATATTATAATCCCACTTTCATTATAATCAGAAAACTTAACCTACAAACAACCAGTAAGATGAATTCTTTATATCTAGGCCACAATTGGGCAGAAAAGGTATATGGGAAATACCTATATAATAAAGCAATTATAGATCCGCGAATATTTCTTCAGCTGCAATACGGTTACAATCTATCAGCTATAGTATCAAAGGATGTATATATTTTTCAAAAATATACTCCTGGCTTTGACAGTTAACTTTAAAGCTCACAAACCACATAAGGAAAAGACCATGGCAAAGAAAAAGAAGTACACCGCTGAGTTCAAAGTAAAGATAGCCCTTGAAGCTATAGCAAAATAGCCTCCAATTTTTAATCAATCACAAGATTACCTAGCATTCCCAAAATAAGCACTTTGGGAAGAATCCACAACCAACCTGTGGAAAATATCTTGCTGAATTACTTGAGAAAAGTGCTTATTTGTGATTTTTTATTTCTAAAATATATTGCCAAAGGAGAAGAATTTGCTTAAGCCTGTAGGCCCACTTCAGCTTGTGGAACAGTCAGGAGCAAGGATAAAGCATCTTACCCCTGAACAGCTCTCTCAATGGGAAAGTGCATGGCAGAGGCTTCTTACTGAAAGTCCCAGAGGCAGAAGAAGACAAAGGTGGCGTCATTTTCTCTTGTGGCTGGTCCTTCGTTATACGGGATGCAGGTTAGGCGAAGCTTTGCAGATAAGGGATGAAGAAGACATAGACTTTTACCGCAATGAGATAAGGCTGCCAAACTTAAAGCGCAAAGGAAAAACTGAACACCGCTGGGTGCCTGCACCTTCCAAGGTCTTTACAGAGATTGCAAGATTCTGGGCTGAGTATCCGGATATGCGTGGAGCTACCTTTACGGATACCGAGGGTGGAGCTTTTCGCCGTTATTGCAGAGAGATGTTCAGAAAAACGGGAGAGGAAGCAGGGATCCCAAAAGAGATGAGCCATCCCCATGTGCTCAGGCATTCAAGGGCTATTGAGCTTTTAAGAGCCGGCATACCCGTTACAGCGGTGCAGCAGCTTTTGGGACATGCTTATTTGTCCACCACAGCCATATATCTCAGGCTGTCCGGACAAGAGGTGAAAGAAATTCTCAGAGCTAAAGGGCTGTTATGAGCACAGGACTTTCCATTCTGCTGGTCACCATTCGTTTGGCGTCCTTCGGTGCTTTTTACTTTGTTTTGGGCAATCCACAAAATATTTTTCTTTACAATATGTAGCACAAATACTACACTAAAAATAGGAGGTGTGGCTATGTGGAAGGGAGTTTCCATAAGGCTTCCTGGTGAAATACATGAAAGGTTGAATAGGTTGGCCAAACTTACTGGAAGGACCAAGACTTATTATGTCCTTGAACTTCTCGAAAAACACCTTGACGAGCTCGAGGATTACTACCTTTCTGCAGCTGTACTTGAGCGTGTGAAAAAAGGCGAAGAGGAAGTACTAACCTTAGAAGAGGTGGAGAGAGAGCTTGGCTTGGCAGATTGAGCTGACTCGCACGGCTATTAAGGGTCTCAAAGAGATAGATAGAAAGCAAGCAGAGCGTATAATGAGATTCCTAAAGGAGCTTTCTAAGTGTGAAGATCCACGCCAAAAAGGGAAAGCTTTAAAGGGATATCTGGGAGACTTCTGGCGCTACCGCATAGGTGATTACAGGTTGATATGCAACATAGAGGATAAAGAAAAGAGAGTCTTGGTTTTGAGAATTGGGCATAGAAAAGATGTCTACAGGTAAATTACACAGGTGCTTGGAAAGCGCGATAAGATTAAGATAAAAATGATGTTGAAGATGGCAGGCATAGGAAACCCCCGTATCAGGGCACGGGGGTAAAAACAGAGAAGAATCTCATAACTTCGCAAGGAAGAAGGCTCCAATAGCCTATCATGATACCCCCGAAAATCAATATGTAATCTCCAATACATATTTCCATTGTGAGGCTCGCGGTGCAATAGCTTTCATAGCCCGCCCAAAAGGTAAATGGTGGGAGGTTCCTGTCAGGTGTTCCCAAGAGTTTGTGTCATACCTTAATTGGACCCTTCCGAAAGCCAAGGAGCAGGGAGCGAATCTCCTGTTTGGCATGCCTTCCTCCTTCTGAAATTGGCAGTAAGGGAGACATAGCCTTTGTGATGGGCTAGAGCCAGAAGTGATGGGCTTTTATGGTAAAGTATCCACCCATAACGGTAAAGTCCCCACCTATTCCAGCACCTAACAAAAAGTGGATACTTTCCCACCAGAATTGGTGGATACTTTGGACCGTAAT
>JALVKL010000223.1:0-2552 GCA_027033775.1 bacterium
AAAAGCTCTGTATCGGGAGTAAAAAAATCTCTTAAGGCCCTCAGAGGAAGTTCAGGGTCTAAATAGAGAAGGTATGGTGCAGAAACTTTATCAGCCTTCTCTTTTATAGATTCCCATAACTTTATTAAATATTCCATATCAGAGCGAAGTTCATCCATGCTCTTTCCTTCACTAACCGTTCTCACTATAAAACCATAATTGGAAGGTCTTATGCTATTGACAATGTCCCTCAATCTCTTTCTCTCCTCTGGATCCGTTATTCTCCTTGAAACTCCTATGTGAGTCATGGTGGGCATAAGGATAAGATACCTTCCTGGAAGCGTGATATGAGTGGTTAAACGAGGGCCTTTGGTTCCCAAAGGCTCTTTAGCCACCTGAACAATGATTTCTTGTCCTTCTTGAAGCAGATCCTCAATGGGAGTTCCCTTTGGGATTTTAATTGTATGCACATCCTCCTCATTCACAACATCAGCAAATTCCTCCACCAAATCTAAAGCAGAGATTTCTCCTACATAAAGAAAACCAGCTCTGCCAATACCTATATCCACAAAGGCAGCATCCATTCCAGGAAGGATCTTTACCACTCTGCCTTTGTAAATGTTACCTGCTATACCCTTTTCCTTCCTTTTTTCTATATAAATTTCGGCAAGACCTGTCTCCTCTAAAATAGCCACCCTTATCTCTCTAAAATCCACGTTTACAAGGATTCTGTTTCCCATCTTGACTGAATTTTTACTATAATATAGGCCTTAACTATGTCAAACGAAAAAACTCCTAAAAGATACAGAAGAATCGGGGAGGTATGCAAAATAACAGGAGTGCCCCGTGCTGTTTTAAGACACTGGGAAAAGGAATTTCCTATGCTAAAGCCGATAAAAAGAAGTGGATACAGGTATTACAGCGATGAAGACATAGAACTTATACTCAAAATTAAAGCTCTTTTGGATAAAGGTTTCACCCTTAAAGGAGCGAGAAAGAGATTGGAAGAGAAAATCCCTCCAGAGATAGCAGGATTTTTAAAAATACTCGAAGGAATAAAAGAGGAATTAAAAGAGATAGAAGGGATACTAAATGGAAATAATAAAAGCTGAAGGACTTATCAAATATTATAAACGAGACAGTCAAACAATAGAAGTATTAAAGGGAATAAACCTTGAAGTAAACGAGGAAGACTTCATAAGCATAATGGGGCCCTCTGGTGTAGGAAAGAGCACTCTTTTACATATATTAGGCCTTTTAGATCCCCCTTCGGAAGGAAGACTTTACTTTATGAACTCAGAAATCCCAAAGGATGAAAAAGAGAGGGCAAAACTTCGTAACAATTACATAGGTTTTGTATTCCAGCAACATTACCTTCTGCCCGAGTTCAACGCCTTAGAAAATGTGATAATACCCTGCCTCATTGGCGGTATGAAAGAAAAAGAAGCGATAGAAAAAGCTGTTAAAGCTTTAGAACTGGTAGGATTAAAGGAAAGAATGCTTCATCGTCCAGGTGAACTCTCAGGAGGGGAGCAGCAAAGGGTGGCACTGGCAAGAGCTATAGTAAAGGAACCTAAGGTTTTGATAGCTGATGAACCTACAGGAAACCTTGACAAAGAAACAGGAAAGAAAATAGCTGAACTTCTCCTTCAACTTAACAAAGACAAAAGCATGGCCATTGTAATAGCTACACACGATAGGGAAATGGCTGAAATAGCCAAAAGACTTTACAGAATGAGGGACGGAAAACTTCAGTTAGAAATGCCAGCAAAATAAGCTGCCAGATTAAAGGCACACACAAAGCTTTTGGGATTGGCCACTCCTTTGCCAGCTATATCAAAAGCAGTGCCATGGTCAGGAGAGGTTCTTATAATGGGAAGCCCAAGCGTTACATTAACCCCCTCATCAAAACCACACAATTTTACAGGAATAAGCCCCTGATCGTGGAACATTGCCACAACCACATGGTATTTCCCATTGCGATGCCAATAAAAGACAGTATCTGCAGGGTGGGGTCCGCTAACCTCATATTTTGATCTTAATTCCTCTATAACAGGAGATATTATTTCTATCTCCTCTGTACCAAAAGCCCCTTTTTCTCCCGCATGGGGATTAAGAGCACACACGGCTATTTTGGGAGAACTCAATCTGTAAAGTCTTGAAATTTCAACGGCTGTGAGTTCTATCACATCCCTCAATCTGTCCTTGGTTATCATCTTTGGAACATCCCTTAAAGCAACATGGATTGTGACAAGGACAACTCTTATACCACCACCGGTGAGCATCATGGCATACTTTTTTGTGTTCGTTAAATCCGCAAGTAGCTCTGTATGTCCGGGATACGAATAACCTGCTTTATGAATAGCCTCTTTAGATATAGGCGCTGTAACCATAGCAACAGCCTTCTTTTCCATACATAAACTAACAGCAACTTTTATATAATTAACCACAGCCTCTCCGCACAAAGAATTTGTTGAACCAGGGATAAAATCCTTTTCAGGCTCAAGCTCAGTGGTAGATAACACATTAACTACCCCTTCTTTTACCTCAGAAACAGAAGAGACCAAATTAAG
>JALVKL010000223.1:2652-20591 GCA_027033775.1 bacterium
CCACAGCCTCTCCGCACAAAGAATTTGTTGAACCAGGGATAAAATCCTTTTCAGGCTCAAGCTCAGTGGTAGATAACACATTAACTACCCCTTCTTTTACCTCAGAAACAGAAGAGACCAAATTAAGTGGAGTATTCATCCTCAGAAGTTTCTTATAAAAGGTCATAACATTCCAATCCCCAATAACCAATGGGATAAAATCAGAATCAAAACTCTCAAAGCCTTTTATTATTATTTCTGGGCCAACACCAGCAGGATCTCCCATGGTAATAACTATTATTCCAGGTCTTCCCATTTTCTTCTCTTTTCTTCAATAATCCTTACCAAATTGACCGTTTCGCCTTTTCTCACATTTCCATGGGGAATCTTTAACACTTCAAATTTTAGATAATAAACAGGAGTTTCTATCTCAACTATATCCCCCTCCTTGAGCTTCTTGGAAGCTTTGGCTTTTAATCCATTAACTCTAATCACTCCCGCATCACAGGCATCCTTTGCCACGGATCTTCTCTTTATTACTCTGGTAACCTTAAGGAACTTATCCAGTCTCATGAAATCTACTTATGTGATTCTGAGCCTGATGAACTGCCAAAGCTCCATCAGAACACGCAGTAACTACCTGTCTTAACGACTTTCTTCTCACATCCCCTGCAGCATAAACACCGGGGATATTGGTCTCCAAATTCTCATTGGTTATTATAAATCCATACAGATCAAGATCCACAACGTCCCTCACAAAAGCAGAATTCGGTCTTACACCTATGAATATAAACACGCCTGAAACCTTGAGATCCCACTCCCTGCCTGTCTTTACGTTCTTTAATCTCAGAGAATCAACAGCGGTCTCACCTTTTATCTCCATAACCACAGTATCCCATATAACCTCTATTTTAGGATTCTGGAAAAGCCTCTCCTGAAGTATAGGAGCAGCTCTCAGTTTATCCCTTCTATGGATAAGATAAACTTTGCTGGCAAATCTGGTGAGAAAAAGAGCTTCTTGCACAGCAGTATCACCCCCTCCTACAACTGCCACAACCTGTCCCTTATAAAAGGGGCCGTCACAGGTGGCACAGTAAGAAACTCCCTTTCCTATAAGCTTCTCCTCTCCCGGCACTCCCAAATTTTTAGGATGAGTTCCTGTAGCTATTATAATTGTTCTGGCCTGATACCAGTCAGCGTCTACATACAACACTTTCCTGTCTCTATACTCCTCAAGGCCCTTCGCCTCTCCTTGAACTATCTCAACTCCCATTCCCTCAGCCTGTCTTCTCATCCTGTCCATAAGCTCAACCCCTGAGACACCGTCAGGAAACCCAGGATAATTTTCCACCCAATCGCTAAGCATAATCTGTCCACCGGGAGAAAATCTCTCAATAATAAAGGCTTCCATTCTGGATCTGGCAGCATAAATACCAGCTGTTAAACCAGCAGGGCCAGCTCCAACAATTATTAGATCCCAGAATTTCTTCTTTTGCTTCACAATTGCCCTCCTTATACTCCGAATCTTCTTACCACTTTTATGACATCTTTAAGCTCTGAAGCTGTAACAGGTTTTTCGTAAAACCTTCTTATTCTGCCTAACTTATCAATTAAAAATAGGGTAGGGACCCTTTTAAGATTATACTTTCTTACCACCAATTCAACATCGCCATGAAATATTGTGAAAACATTAAATTTAAACCTGTTATCCACAAACTCTTTTACAGATCTTTCATCTGGATCAAGAAAAACGGCAACAACTTTAACATCTCTGAAACTGTTGCTTATTTTGTTCAACTCCTTGAGTTGCCATTCGCAGGGTTCACAATCAAGAATAACAAATGAGAGAACAAGATATTTACCTCTAAATTTGGTTATAGAAGTTATACTTCCTGTAAACACATCCTTCACAGGAAAATTATAGGCAACCTTTAAGGTGTTTTGGGAAAGTCTTTTTCCAAAATAACTGAAAAAGAAGATAGCAACCATAATAAAAAAGAGAATAAACCAGTTAGGTCTTGTCCTGGGGGGACACGAATAGTCTCTATCGTATCTTCTTTTCATAAATCCTATATCTACGGTATAATTTACCGCCAAACTTTTCAATAAGAGAGTTGATGGCTTTATTGTCCTCCAACGTCCATGAAAGCTCTGCCCCTATGTAACCCCTCTTCATCCCCGCTTTGAGTAGTCTAGCAATAAGAGCAACCTCTAACCCTTTATATCTGTACTCTTTAACCACCCCCAATGCTATAAACCTTGCCCTTGGTATCTGCCCTTTATAAATGAGGAATTTAATGATGCCAAAAGGAAATAGGCTTCCCTTCATCTTCTTGAAAACAAAGTTATAGTCAGGCATAGCAAAAGCAACTCCCACAGGGTTACCATCTTTTTCAGCTATAGCCACAAGATCAGGCAATACCAACATCTTCATTCTTTTTGCCATAAATTTAAGCTCATCTTCAGTTAAGGGAACAAAACCCCAGTTATCCTTCCAAGCTTCATTATAAATCTTCTGAAACCTCTTTAACTCCTCGTCAAATTCCTTCATCTTAAGGTTTCTTATGGTGTAATCTGAACTCTTTTCCAATCTGCTGGCCAATTTGAAGACCTTCTCTGGAGGATTGTAATATGTATCTATCCAATAAGCGTAAAGGTCTTTCACTTTTTTATAGCTGTTATTCTCTATAAGTTTAGCATAATATTGTGGGTTATAAGTCATCATAAAAAGAGGAGGCCCATCAAAACCTTCTATCAAAAGTCCACATTCGTTGTTCATAGAAAGATTTATAGGCCCTCTTACAAAAACTGATCCCCTTTTTATATGCCAATCGTGCACCAACTCAAATAGTTTTTCTGCCACACTATCATCATCCACGCACTCAAAATAGCCAAAATAGCCTACATTCTCACCTCTAAACTTAAAATGGTTTCTGTCATAGATGGCAGCTATTCTACCCAATGGCCTGTGCAAATCATCTGTTATATAAAAAAAATCAGCATCGGCGTGCTTAAAGAAGGGATTTTTCTCTTTATTGAGAAGGGTTAACATATCTGCCACAATGGGCGGAACCCAGTTAGGATCGCCCCTGTATATTCTCCAAGGAACACGAATAAATTCAATCAGTTCTTTTTTTGTAGAAACCTGAACCACACGCATATTCTATATTATACCAAACTCCCTTCCTACCTTCTCCAGCTTATTTAAAGCAAAATCAATATGCTCAAAGGTGTGAGTGGCCATAACACTTAGACGAAGCAGTGATTTCCCAGGCGGCACACCAGGAGGAACAACAGGATTGACAAAGACACCCTCGTCGTGCAAACGCTTACAAATCTGAAAGGTCTTTAAATCGTCTCCTATGTATACGGGAATAACAGGGGTCTGAGTGTTTCCTATATCAAAACCTAAGGATCTTAATCCCTCTTGCAATCTCTTTGTGTTAGCCCACAGACGCTCCCTAAGTTCAGGTTCTTCCCTTATTATCCTCAAAGCTTCAAGAGCAGCCGCTGTATTAGGTGGAGAAATGCTGGCACTAAAAATCAGAGGCCTTGATTTGTGCTTTAAATACTCTATGACAGGCCTTTCAGAAGCCACAAATCCACCTAAAGAAGCAAAGGACTTGCTAAAGGTACCCATTATGATATCCACCTCATCAATAAGACCAAAGTGTTCAGCTGTACCTGCACCTGTATCACCTAAAACGCCTATACCATGAGCATCGTCCACCATAAGCCTTGCACCATAATCTGAGGCCAATTTTACAAGATCAGGAAGGGGAGCTATGTCTCCCTCCATACTGTAAACCCCATCAACTATTATGAGCTTACAGTGCTCGTCATCTAAAGATGAAAGAATTTTCTTCAAGTGCTGCATATCATTATGCCTAAACCTCTTTATAATTCCGTAAGAGAGTCTGCATCCTTCAACTATACTGGCATGATCAGACTTATCTATAATAACATAGTCATCTTTTCCCACCAATGTTGAAATTATCCCTAAATTCGTTTGAAAGCCTGTACTATATAAAAGAACCGCCTCTTTTTTTAAGAAATCGGCTAACTCTTCTTCAAGCTGAATATGCAGATCCAAAGTGCCATTTAAAAACCTTGAACCAGCACATCCCGTGCCATATTTATCTATGGCCCTCTTTGCCGCCTCTTTAACCCTGGGATGAGAGGTAAGACCTAAATAGCTATTTGAACCGAGCATAATCAGCTTCTTACCATTTATTATAACAGCAGCCCCCTGCTCGGTGGAGATAGGTCTGAAATAGGGATAAATTCCCATAGATCTTACTAAATCTGGATCTTTGAATTTATAACATTTATCAAACAGATCACCCACTGTTCTCCTCCTAACTCAGGCTTTAAATTTTATGTAAATCAAATCACCATCTTTAACCTCATAATCTCGTCCCTCTATTCTCACAACACCAGCTTCTTTTGCTTCGGTAAGGGAAGAAAACTTAAAAAGATCGTCACAATTTATAACTTCGGCCTTTATAAAACCCTTCTGCATATCAGAATGGATTTTGCCAGCTGCTTCAATGACCTTTGTCCCTCTTTTAACTGTCCAAGCTCGGGCCTCGTTTTCATTTGCTGTAAAAAAGGTTATAAGATTTAATATCCTGTAACCTGCCTTTATCAATCTATTAAGGGCAGATTCCTTCATGCCCATAGCTTCTAAAAATTCGTTCCTTTCCTCTTCTGAAAGCTGAGAAAGTTCTGCTTCAAGCTTACCACATATAATAACAAACTCAGCCTGTTCGGATTCCGCTATCCTTTTTACCACCTCTGTAAGCTCATTGCCTGAAATGCCTTCCTCATCCACATTGGCAATATAAAGAACAGGCTTCAATGTTATAAACTGATAGGCTTTAAGTAAACCTTTTTCTTCTTCAGAAAAATCCACAAATCTTAATGGAATCTCTCCTAAAAGAGCCTCTCTTGCTTTTCTTAAAGCCAAAAGCTCCTTTTCCCTCTTTTTGTCCCCTGACCTTACAATTTTTTCCAATTTTGATATGTTTCGTTCCGCCACTTCAAGATCGGCAAGTATAAGTTCAAGATTTATCACTTTTATATCCTTCTCGGGATCCAATTCAGGATCAACATGGCTAACATTAGGATCTCTAAAGCATCTCACCACATGGGCAATGGCATCCATAGCTCTTATATGGGACAAAAACTGATTTCCAAGACCTTCACCTTTGCTGGCTCCCTTAACAAGTCCTGCTATATCCACAAACTCAATATATGTGGGAACCGCTTTAGGAGAACCCACTATCTCCTTTATCTTAAAGAGCCTTTCGTCTGGAACCTCCACCACACCAACGTTGGGATCCACTGTGCAAAAGGGGTAATTCTCTGCTGGAACAGAAGCCCCACTTAAGGCATTAAATATGGTAGATTTGCCAACATTGGGAAGACCCACTATCCCACATTTAAAACCCATTATCCCTCCAGTCTTTCAGGGGTAACCTCCCTCAAGGGGTAACTTAAACTGAATATGGGCCCACTCAAAAAATAAGCCAAAAAACCCAAAAACAGAAACACTCTGGGTTTGTAAGCCACTATATATAAAACAAAAATAAAACAGATGATTGCATAATAGAATTGCTTTCTTGAAACAGTGGTTTTTATAGCAAGATATGTAAACTTACTCACCATCAAGAAAGCAGCCAATATCATTAGCATAATCAACAAAAACCCTACAATTTTATGATCAATGGGAAAGATATTGTCCGATATGAACAGATAATAGGTTGAGATAAGACCAGCAGCTGCAGGTATAGGCAAACCAGTAAAATTTTTGGAAGCTCCTTCATGAACAGTGACATTGAATCTGGCAAGTCTCAATGCTCCACAGGCAACAAATAAAAAAGCACTAAGCCAGCCAATTCTTCCTATACCCTTTAAAATCCATTCATAAGCAAGAATAGCAGGTGCTATGCCAAAGGAAACCAAATCAGAAAGGGAATCGTATTGAACACCAAACTCACTTGTAGCTTTAGCAACCCTGGCAATGCTACCATCAAGAACATCCATGAGCATAGCAAGCAATACAGCCCAGGATGCTTTCTCAAAGTCTCCTTTTAAAGATGAAATTATGGAATAAAACCCAAAAAAAAGGTTTCCTGTTGTAAAAAGATTAGGAAGGATATATATCCTTTTCATAACTTCCTGCCTAAAATGGTCTTACCTCCTTTAACCCTCATGCCTTTTTTAATATAAAGCTCCCATTCACCTGGCAACTCCAGATCCACTCTAGATCCAAAATATATCATCCCTATCCTTTCGCCAGCCAAAACTTTTTGTCCTACCCTGACCCAACAGGCTATTCTCCTTGCTATAAGGCCAGTAATCTGGGTAATCTTCATGACACCATGAACAGTTTCAAGAAAAATGGTATTTTTAACATTGCCTTCAGAGGCTTTTAAAAAGGCAGCTTTAAAGCCCTCTCCTTCCCTAACTATATCTTTAACTATTCCAGTGTGAGGAGATCTGTTAATATGACAATCGAAAAGACTCATAAAGATAGAAATTTTCACCACATTCTCCCCCCAGGATATATCCTTTATTATCCCATCGGCAGGGGAAAGCACAAACTCAGGGGAGAAGGAAACCACCCTTTCAGGATCCCTAAAAAACATGACAAAAAATAGCACAAGCATAAAGAAGCAAGTGGAAAGAAGATAAAGTTTCAACAAGCCCAAAACGATTCCACAGATAAAGGCTCCCCATATGAATTTCTTACCTTCAGGTCTTACATTTAATCCCTCTTCAGCCAAGGCATCATCTCCCTTAGTCTTGCTCCCACCTGCTCTATAAGATGCTCTCTATCCCTCTTCAATAAAGCGTTAAACACAGGCCTTCCAACTTTGTTTTCAAGAATCCACTCTTTAGCAAATCTGCCTGTTTGTATCTCCTCCAGTATGTCCCACATATTCTCCCTAACATAATCGTCAATCACCCTTGGTCCTCTGGTGACATCCCCGTATTTAGCTGTATCACTTATCCACTTTCTCATTCCGCTTATTCCCTGCTCGTATATGAGATCCACTATCAATTTAAGCTCATGGAGACACTCAAAATAGGCTACTTCCGGCTGATAACCAGCTTCTACAAGTATTTCAAAAGCAGCCTTTATCAAAGAGGTCACACCGCCACACAGAATAACCTGCTCTCCAAAAAGGTCAGTTTCCGTCTCCTCCTTAAAAGAGGTCTCTATAACGCCAGCCCTTGTCCCCCCTATACCTTTGGCGTAGGCAAGGGCTCTATCAAAAGCCTTTCCTGTGTAATTTTGCTCCACTGCAAGAAGACAGGGAACCCCTTTGCCTTCCTCAAACATCTTCCTCACCAGATATCCTGGACCCTTTGGAGCCACCATAAAAACATCAATATAAGAAGGAGGAACAATCTGGCCAAAATGGATATTGAAGCCATGAGCAAAGGCTATAGCATCCCTTTCTTTCAAATAAGGTGCTACTTCATTGTGATAGACTTCAGGTTGAATGGTATCCGGTATAAGGAACATAACAATGGAAGCTTCTTTGGCAGCTTCCGCCACAGGTAAAACTTTAAGACCATCAGCCTTTGCCCTTTCCCAAGAAGATCCCCCTTCTCTTAAACCTACAACTACTTTGAGCCCAGAATCTTTAAGATTTAGGGCATGGGCATGCCCTTGGCTACCATAACCTATTATAGCTATAACCTCATCTTTCAAAACATCAAGGTTAGCATCTGCGTCGAGATAAACCTTTGCCATCTTCTCCTCCTCAAGAGATTTTTAAACTCTTAGGTCCCCTTAATGCAGCAACCTTTCCTGTTCTTATTATCTCTCTAATTCCACACTCTTTAAGCACAGAAATTGCAGCGTTTATCTTGCCCTCATCACCTGTAAATTCAATGGTAAAGGTCTCTGGACTCACATCCACAATGCTTCCCCTGAATATCTGCGCTATTCTCATTGCTTCTGCTCTTGCCTCGCCCCTGGCGCTCACTTTAACTAATACCAATTCTCTTTCCACATAATCCTCACCAGATGCAGTTAAATCCAAAACTTTTATAACATCTATGAGTTTTCTCAGTTGCTTTACTATCTGTTCTATAATGAGAGGGTGCCCTTCTGTAACAATGGTCATTCTTGAAACCTCAGGATCCACTGTCTCACCCACAGAAAGGGAGAGTATATTATAGCCTTTGGCGCTGAATAATCCCGCTATCCTTGCCAGAACTCCAGGCTGATTCTCAACCAAAAGAGCAATGGTGTGTTTCTTCCATTCATTACCTGTCTTTTTGTCCTCCATCTCTCCTCCTTTATTAAGACGGGAAATTTAAGGGTCTCAATCTCTTCAAAGTTTCACCGTTTTTTTCCGTCTTAGGCTCATCCAGAATCATGTCTCTAACAGAAGCCCCCGCTGGAACCATAGGAAATACGTTCTCCTCCCTATCCACTATCACATCCACTATCACAGCTCCTTTATAATCAAGGGCTTCCTTCAATACCTTTTTCAGCTCAGAAGGCTTCTGCACTCTAATTCCCTTCAGCCCATAAGCTTCTGCAACCTTAACAAAATCAGGCTGACAAGATATATCAGTTTCAGAATAAACCCTGTCGAAAAAGAGTTGCTGCCACTGTCTCACCATGCCAAGGAATCCGTTATTTATGATGATGACCTTAATAGGCAAATTGTAATGAGCCACAGTGGCAAGCTCCTGAATGCACATCTGAAAACTGCCATCACCTGCAATATCTATAACCAAGTCTTCAGGATGTGCCACCTGAACCCCAATAGCTGCAGGAAAACCAAATCCCATAGTGCCTAATCCGCCAGATGTTATGAAATGTCTCGGATATTTATGTTTGTAAAATAGGGCTGCCCACATCTGATGCTGTCCAACCTCTGTGCATATATATGCCTTACCCTGTGTAAGCTCATAAAGAGTCTCTATTACAAATTGGGGCTTTATAACCTCATCGCTTTTTTCATAAGTTAGTGGATGTTCCTCTTTCCATTTTCTGAGTTTTTCATGCCATTTGGCATGCTTTTTGTGCCAATCTATATCCACTTTACTCAACTGCTCCAAAATCTGGTTGAGCACAACTTTAGCATCTCCAACAATGGGTATATCAACAACCACATTCTTACTGATTGAGGCAGGATCAATATCTATATGAATCTTCACAGCGTTAGGAGCGAAATCTTCCACCTTTCCAGTCACTCTGTCATCAAAGCGAGCACCTATAGCAATGAGAAGATCACACTCTGTAACCGCCATATTAGCCACATAAGTTCCATGCATACCCAACATACCCAAAAATAGCGGATGATCCCCAGGAAAAGCTCCTAATCCCATAAGGGTTAGTGTAACTGGCATATTGGTTATTTCTGCAAATTTTCTAAACTCCTCAAAGGCCCCCGACCAATTTAGACCCCCACCACCGTAAATAACAGGTTTCTCAGCACGTATCATAGCTTCAACAGCCTTCTTCACCTGGGCAGGGTGTCCCTTTATGTTGGGATGATAACCCCTTCTCGAAACCTTTTCTGGATACACAAACTCCGCCTCACCCACTATAACATCTTTAGGCATATCTATGAGAATGGGGCCTGGTCTGCCTGTGGAAGCTATGTAAAAAGCCTCCTTTATAACCCTTGCAAGATCACTGGTGCTTTTTACAAGATAGTTGTGCTTGGTACATGGTCTAGTAATACCAACCACATCCGCTTCCTGGAAAGCATCATTTCCTATTAGGGCAGTAGGAACCTGTCCCGTAAAGACTATCACAGGAGAAGAATCCATATAAGCTGTTGCTATACCTGTAATTGTGTTGGTAGCACCAGGTCCAGAAGTGACAAGGGCAACACCAGGCTTTCCTGTGGATCTGGCATATCCGTCAGCAGCGTGAACAGCAGCTTGCTCATGCCTTACAAGAACGTGCTTTATCTTATCCTTGTATTTAGGGTAAGCATCGTAAATATTTATTACAGCTCCCCCAGGAAGACCAAAAACAACCCCAACCCCTTCCCTTATAAGAGACTCCCAAAAAATATCAGCACCTTTTAACTTCATCACTCCCCCTCTAAAAGATCTTTATAAACAGCACCGGTAGATGCTGAAGTTACAAATTTAGCATATCTTGCAAGATAGCCCCTCTTAATCTTAGGCTCAGGGGCTTTCCACTCAGACCGTCTTCTGTTCATCTCCTCCTCAGAAAGCAGAACCTCAAGTTTCCTCTCAGGAATATCTATCTTTATTACATCCCCGTCTTTTAACAAACCTATAGGACCCCCTTCGGCAGCTTCAGGGGAAACATGACCTATACAAGGACCCTTCGTACCTCCAGAAAACCTGCCATCGGTGATGAGAGCCACCGATTCAGACAGTCCCATCCCCACAATGGCAGAGGTAGGAGCAAGCATCTCCCTCATTCCTGGCCCGCCTTTAGGACCTTCATACCTTATAACCACCACATCTCCAACTTTTATTTTTCCACCAAGAATGGCTTCCATAGCCTCTTCTTCGGAATTAAATATTTTCGCCCTTCCTTCAAATCTCATCATCTTTTCACTAACCGCTGTCTGTTTTATAACAGCTCCTTCTGGAGCTAAATTGCCGAACAAAACAGCTATACCCCCCTCTTTATGGTATGGATTATCCAAAGGCCTTATAACCTCATCATCAAAAATCTCTGCCTCATCGGCTATGTCATAAATCTTTTTACCGCTTACAGTATCTGTATTGTTCAAAAGATTCCTTAATCTCTTCATTACAGCAGGTATACCACCTGCTGCATCTAAATCCTCCATCATAAAATCTCCCCCCGGTCTTAAATTCGATATATGCGGGGTTTCTCTGCTTATTTTATCAAAGGTATCCAAGGTAATATTCACTTTTGCTTCTCTTGCTATAGCTGATATATGAAGAACTGCATTGGTGGATCCACCCAAGGCCATATCAATTCTAATTCCATTTTCAAAAGCCTCTTTTGTCATAATATCCAAAGGCTTTATCCCTTCCTTAACAAGTTCAACAACCCTATATCCTGATTCAAAAGCTATTCTTCTTTTCTTAGCAAGCCCAGCAATAGCAGTGGCACATCCAGGAAGAGACATACCGATAGCTTCAGTCACACAGGCCATGGTATTAGCAGTGTACAATCCCTGACATGAACCCTGTCCCGGACAGGCTTCCATCTCACACATCTCAAGTTCTCTTTCGGATATGGCTTGTGCTTTATACCTTCCCACAGCTTCAAAGGTATCCCTTACTAAAGACAATCTCTTTCTGCCAATTCTTCCAGAAAGCATAGGCCCAGCAGTTACCACCACAGTAGGGATATTTATCCTTGCCGCTGCCATTAGCATACCAGGAGTTATCTTATCGCAATTGGTTAGCATAACCAGACCATCTAATTTATGGGCTTCCACCACAACTTCAATCATATCAGCTATCAACTCCCTCGAGGGCAAAGAATACTTCATACCAGAGTGGCCCATAGCTACACCGTCACATATCCCAGGAACCGAAAAGATGAAAGCATAACCTCCAGCGCTATGAATCCCCTTTTCTATCCACCTCTCAAGATCCCGCATACCTACATGACCAGGAATAAGATCCGTAAAACTACTCACTATACCGATAAAAGGCATATCCCATGCCCTTTTCGGCACACCAGTAGCGTAAAGCAAAGCCCTATGTGGAACTCTTTCTATACCCTTTTTCACCTCATCACTTCTCATTATATCCCCCTTTAGATCTTAAGCTCTCCCTTCTTCACCTTAACTATAAACTCATTCATTTTATCTTTAAGCTCAAGCTTTCTTCTTTTAATAGCTTTAATCTCAATCTCTTCCTCAGTGGTTATATATTTCTTCCCTTGCAGTTCTTCTAATCTTTCCTCCAACTTTGCATGCTCCTCTTTCAATTTTCTAAAATCCTCATTGACACTCATCAATTTTTCAATTATCTCAGTGTCAGGCATATGACACCTCCAAGAAAAATTTTTAAACTTTATTTATAACAACTTTTCCATTATCAGTCCATCCTCCCCATCTGAATACATCTTCTCCCGTATACCCACTATCTCAAATCCCATCTTTTTATAAAGATTAATAGCAGCTATATTACTTCTCTTTACCTCAAGCACTATAGAAGAACACCCCAAATTCTGAGCCTCATTCATTATATGCCTAATTAAAAAAGAGGCAAGGCCTTTCCTTCTGAAGGAAGGCGCCACTGCAATGTTGGCAATATAAGCTTCATCCTTTATAATCCAAACCACCGAATATCCTACCAACTCTGAATTATACTCTATTACCCACAATCTGCTATGTTTTTTAAAAAACTCATAAATAAAGGCATCTATTCCCCATGGCTTTTCAAAAGAATCTCTTTCTATTTTTGATATCTTCCACACATCTGTAAGTTTGGCTTCCCTTATTTTAATCCACGACGATGCCGTATTTTTCTTCGGCATCTGAAACCCTTAAGTAATTGGGCGTCAACTCACTAAGTTCTAATATCCTGCCCTTTTCAACAAAAAGCTTAGGGATAAAAGAGGCAATACATACAACAGGTATATAATTAAGAGAAAGAAGAGAAGCAGCCTCCCCCACAAAAACCACCTTGTCCTTCATAGCCTTTATCTCGTCTGGCAAAAAGAGAGAATCTGGTGTGAGGCGCTCAAAGGTGCTGTTTTTAAATCTAAAAAGGGCTCCGTAAAACATTCCCCTTTTTGCGTTAATAATGGGAAATAAAAGAGCATCTCTTATCCCAGTTGAAAAGGCCATAACCTCCAATGTGGAAAAAGCGGTCACCTTTACATTCAAAGAATATGCCAAACCCTTAACTGCAGCAAGACCTATTCTTATTCCTGTGAAAGAACCTGGACCTCTGGTAACTCCAATAAGATTAATATCCTTTCTGCTCATATTGAGAGCATTCAAAAGCTTATCTATCCACACAAACAACTTACTGGAAGTATCTTTCTTAGAGATAAGCTCGCAGGAAGCTAAAACCTCACTTTTGTTTGCAACACATATACTGATTTTGGGCAATGTTGTATCAAAAGCAAGTATCCTCACACCTGTAACCTGTTGAATAGTTATCAGGGTTTATATATATTTCTTGCCTAAAAGAAAAGGAAGAACAGATGGCAGAAGATATAATATCCTCAGATGTCCTAATAATAGGAACAGGGATAGCTGGGCTAACAACAGCTATAAAAGCAGCTGAAGAAGGTTTTAAAGTTAATATCATAACAAAGGGAGCAAGACCAGAAGAATCAAACACAGACAATGCACAAGGTGGTATAGTATACAAAGGAGAAGGGGACTCTAAAGAACTTCTAATAAAGGATATCCTTGAAGCGGGTGCTGGGGCTTCAAATCCTGAGGCAGCCAGAATACTGGCAGAGTATGGGCCTCAACTGGTTGAAGAGATTTTAATAAATAAGGCAAAGGTGAAATTTAACAGAAGAAAAGATGGAAAATTTGATTTAACAGAAGAAGGAGCTCATTCTGTAAGGAGAATCCTTCACGCAGATGACATAACAGGAAGGGCTATTGAAAGGGGTCTTTTAAACTATGTTTCCCAGCTAAAGAATATCACAATATTCACTAAACATATAGCCATAGACATACTCACCCTTCAGCATCATTGTAAAAATCCAATATTTGTTTATAAAAAGCCTGAAGCCCTTGGAGTATACGCCTATTCAATGGAAGAAAAGAGGGTAAAAAGATTTTTAGCAAAGGCAACAGTTTTAGCTACAGGAGGTTTGGGTCAGATATTTCTTCATACCACCAATCCTGATGGGGCTACAGGAGATGGATTTGCCATGGCTTATAGAGCGGGTCTTCCTCTGATAAATATGGAATATATCCAATTTCACCCCACTACATTGTACCACAAAGATGCAAAAAGGTTTCTTATCTCAGAGTCTGTAAGAGGAGAAGGAGCTGTATTAAAAACCCCTGACGGAGAAGAATTTATGAAAAAATACCATCCTTTAGGATCCCTTGCTCCCAGAGATGTAGTATCACGAGCCATACACGAAGAAATGACCGAAAAAGGCTATAAATATGTGCTCTTAGATCTCGCTTCCTATATGGATGCCGAAAAAATAAAAGAAAGATTTCCCAATATATACAAAACCTGCCTTAAGTATGGAATAGATATCACTAAGGAACCAATACCTGTAGTTCCTGCTGTTCATTTCGCTTGCGGTGGTATAAAGGTAAATATGTGGAGTGAAACTGATATGAAAAGATTGTTTGCAGTAGGAGAGGTAGCCTGTACAGGACTTCATGGAGCAAACAGGCTGGCTTCAACCTCGCTATTAGAAGGTTTGGTATTTGGTTATAGGGCTGCTGTAAGAATAAAAGATAAATGGGAAGAGCTGAAAAAAGAGTTAGAGATTCCTGTTGCTTGGATAGACACAGGAGAATTTGAACCAGATCCTGCACTTGTTAATCAGGATTGGATTACACTGAAGCACATAATGTGGAACTATGTTGGGCTTGTCAGAACCCAAAAAAGATTGAGAAGGGCCATATATGACTTGAGGCACTTGTGGTGGGAAGTGGAAGAATTCTACAGAAAGGCAAAGCTTACAAAGCAACTGATAGAATTGAGAAACGGAATTCTTGTTGGACTTATAGTGGCAAGGGCTGCTTTCAGAAACAGAGAAAGCAGAGGCTGTCATTACAGAAAGGACACCCAACAATGGTGACAAAAGACTTTAAAGAGAGAATAGAAGAACTTAAAAAGAAAAAGGATGCCTTCATAATAGCCCATTATTATCAGAGACATGAAATTCAAGAAGTAGCGGATTTCATAGGAGACTCCCTTGAATTGAGCAAAAAAGCCGCACAGATAAAAAACAATCTGATAGTATTTTGTGGAGTATACTTTATGGCAGAAATAGCCAAGATATTGGCTCCTCATAAAAAGGTCTTGATTCCATATAAAAAGGCTGGCTGTTTGCTTGCAGATATGGCTGAAGTTAGAGAATTAAGGGAAAAGAAAAAGGAGTTTCCAGATGCAAAGGTGATAGCCTATGTCAACACCTATGCAGAAATAAAGGCTGAAGCGGATATTATATGCACATCAGCCAATGCGGGAAAAATTATAGAGAAACTGGATGCAGATAAAATCATCTTTCTGCCTGACAAAAACCTTGGAACCTATTATTCACAGTTTACAAAAAAGAAGATTATACTGTGGAATGGATACTGTCCAGTTCATCAAAGGATAACTTTGGAAAGTATAAAACGTGTAAAGGAAAAGGTTAAAAATGCTTTGGTAATAGTCCATCCTGAGTGTCCCCCTGAAGTTACAAAGATAGCAGATTTTGTAGGGTCAACTTCGCAACTTGTGAGATATGTGAAAAACTCTCAAGCCAAAAGATTTATTGTGGGAACAGAAGAGGGAACAGTTTTTAAGATGAAAAAAGAGGCACCAGAAAAAGAGTTCTTTTTACCCGATCCGATTCCTACATGCGATCAAATGAAGATGATAACACCTGAAAGGCTTATAAAGGCTTTAGAAGAGGAGATCTACGAAATAGAGATTGATCCCCAAATATCAGAAAAAGCGAAAATTTCTATAGAAAGGATGTTTTAATGCTCATACCCCCTTCTTTACATGAACACATCACGTTTTTTTTAAAAGAAGATATAGGCTATACAGATCTAACCACAGAGTATCTCATAGAAGACTCTAAAAGATCAGAAGCGGTGATAGTGGCAAAGGAAAACTGTACAGTAGCAGGAGTTGTGTTTTTAGAACCTTTATTTAAGATTTTAGACCCAGAAGTAAAGGTTGTGAACTGTACTTTAGATGGAACAAAGATAAAAGCTGGTACAGAAATTGTAAGAATCTATGGAAAAACAAAAGCCCTACTTACAGCAGAAAGGACTGCCCTTAATCTGCTTCAGAGATTATCAGGGATAGCCACCCTTACAAGACAAATGGCCGATCTAATCAAGGATACCAAAGCAATTTTAGTGGACACAAGAAAAACAACTCCTGGAATGAGATTTTTTGAAAAATATGCCACCCGTATAGGAGGAGCCAAAAACCACAGAATGGGACTTTATGACGCTGTTTTAATAAAGGACAACCATATAAAAGCCATAGGATCCATAGAAGAAGCTATTGAAAAAATTAGAAGATCCATACCTTTTACTGCCAAGATAGAGGTGGAGGTGTCAAATCTTAAAGAGCTGGAAGAAGCACTGAAGGCAAAAGCTGACATTGTACTACTTGATAATATGGATATATCCACCATTAAAGAAGCAGTGCGCATAGCAGAAAATAAAGCCGTTCTTGAAGCATCCGGAGGGGTTTCACCTGAAAATATAAGAGAGATAGCAGAAACAGGCGTGGATTACATATCTTCAGGCTTTATAACACATCATGCAACTTGGACGGATATGAGCATGAAACTGAGATAAACGTTGAAGATAGAGCTTGCCCACATAATTTATCTTCCCATAGAGATTGCCTGCTCTAGGCCACAATCCTTTGAAATAACCCTTTAAAGCTCTAAGGATTAGGTGTAATTTTATTATATAGGCATTAAAGGCATGAAGAAAGGGGTAATATTTATATTCTCTGTTTACCTCTTTTTAATAGGATGTGCTACTGTAACTGGTCCTCCTGTCTCCAAAGAGGAACAACGGCTTGCTCGGTTGGAGATTTTAGAGCGCAAGATTAAGTGTTATCTCTCCTGTCAACAGAGGGTGGGAGATATAATGACTAGAATCTTGGAGCATATTAAAGACCCCTCTGGCAAAGAATATCCTTACGTAGGTTTCAAGGTAGTGAATCTGGAAAAGTTAGACGAAGATAGTAAGGAAGCCTTCTACCTAGCCGAGAAGGTGATTCTCCCCAAAAAGGGGTATCTCCTTGTATATGTTCCTCCATTTTATAGAAAACAGGGATTAAAGACCTTTGAAATATTGGATCCTAAACAGAAGAACGTAACACCAAAAGTTGGCAAACCCTTCATCTTGCACCTCCTCAATGGTAAGACCATAACCTTGAAACCCGAAGTGATCAAAACCCAACCTGTACGATTTCATATCGTAGATAGCATGGTAGCCAATGCTTGGGTTACGCCTGGCAACAATTTATATGTGACTACAGCAATGTGCAGAACACTCACCGATGACGACGAACTTGCCATAGTTATAGGCCACGAACTTGCTCATCTAAAGAGGGGACACTTAAAAAAGCGAATGATTCTATCCTTTGTCTATGGAATCTTAGGAATTATAGCCAACTCCTTAGGAGGAAGGCCAGGTTATGAGGCTTATAAGGCCGCTGCTTCCTTTGCTTTTATGAAATTCTCTCGGGACCAAGAAAGAGAAGCAGACTTCTTTGGACTGATGTACGCATACAAAGCAGGGTATAATGTAGAAAAGGCAGAAGACACATGGCTGCGCCTTGCCACTGTGCTTCCGGGAAGTGCCAGAAAAAACTATCTTTCCTATCACCCCCTTGCTTCTGAGAGGCTTGCCCGTATGAAAAAGATTGTATCCATGCTGAAAGAGGGAAAAACCTTTGAAGACATCATGAAACTGGAGAAAAAACATCACCCTCAGCAAAAGAGCTCCTCTAATGCACCCCATAAGGGAAAAGAGGCAACTTCTCTTTTCCCGTGAAGCCTTAAAAAAAGACGTTTTGAGATAATGAAAAAAGGCCTTCTTCCTATATTTGAAACAGTTTAGTAACCTTTTACAACACTCCTTTTACCCAAGAGAAAACTTCCTCCTGTTTACTGTACATAATTTCTTTTTCTTCGTCGCTATAGTCACTATATCCCAACAAATGCAGAACACCATGTATAAGAACAAGAAGAAGCTCATCCTCAAAACTTGTATTAAACTCTTCTGAATTTTCCTTAACCACCTGAGGACAGATTATTATATCGCCGAGATAATTAT
>JALVKL010000224.1 GCA_027033775.1 bacterium
ATGCCAATCTCAAAGAGGCTGCGGATATCGCCCATGATGTTATTAAAATGGTGGGGCTTTCTGGTAAAGAGGATGTTCTTGCTGGTAAACTCAATGTCCCGGAGAAAAAGAGATTGGAGCTTGCCAGAGCCCTTGCCTCTCTTCCTGAAGTGATACTTCTTGATGAGGTGTTGGCGGGTTTAAATCCCACAGAGGTAGAAGAGATGCTTGAGGTTATAGAGGGCATAAGGGAAAAGGGCATCACCATTTTGATGATAGAGCATTTGATGCACGCCATAATGAAGGTTTCGGATAGGATTATCGTTCTGGATTATGGAGCTAAAATAGCCGAAGGAACCCCTGAGGAAGTTTCCAAGGATCCCCGTGTTATTGAAGCTTATCTTGGAGATCCAGATCTTGCCCTTAAGCTTGTTAAGGAGAAGGAGGAAGCCTGATGGAAGAGCTCATCCTTGATGTTGACTCTTTAGAGACAGGATACGGAGAGGTTCAGATACTCTGGGGTGTGAGCCTTCGTGCCGAAAAATCCAAATTGACCACCATAATCGGATCTAATGGATCTGGTAAAACCACTTTGTTGAAGGCAATCACAGGTGTTTTACCTGTGTGGAACGGCAGAGTCATCTTTAAAGGAGAGGATATAACGGATATTCCAGCTTATAAAAGGGCTGAAAGGGGACTTGTGATGGTTCCTGAAGGAAGGATGGTCTTTCCAGAGATGTCAGTTTATGAGAATCTGGAGATGGGAGCCTATACCAAAAGGGCTAGATCCAAACTGAAGGAATCAATGGACTTTGTTTTTTCCCTTTTCCCAAGGCTGAAAGAGAGAATCGATCAGAAGGCAGGGACTATGAGTGGCGGGGAACAGCAGATGCTGGCTATAGGCAGAGGTCTTATGGCTTGCCCTGAACTTCTTATACTGGATGAGCCTTCTTTGGGGCTTGCACCTAAGTTGGTGCTGGAGGTGTTTGAAATTATAGAAAAGTTGCGCTCTGAAGGTGTTACTATGCTTTTGGTGGAACAAAATGTCCATCTTTCCCTTGCTATAACCGATTATGCTTATGTTATGGCAGAGGGAAGAATAGTTATGGAAGGATCGGGAAAAGATCTCATCAAATCCGACGAAATCCGAAAAGCTTATTTGGGGATATAGTCTTATTTTACCACTATATTTACCAGTTTGTTGGGAACTACTATGATCTTTTTGATCTCTTTGTCTTCTATCCACTTTTTGATTCTTGGGTTTTCGATGGCAAGCTTTTCAAGCTCTTCTTTTGGTAGATTAAGAGGTGCACTGATTCTTGCCCTAACTTTCCCGTTTACCTGAATCACTATGGTGACCTCTTCCTCTTTTGTCCATTCAGGATTGAATTGTGGCCATGGCTGATTGAAGGTAAAGCCTTCATTTCCCAAACTTTCCCATATCTCATCTGCGAAATGAGGGACAAAGGGAGAAAGTAAGAGCGCCAATTTTTCAAAGGCATCCCTTAAAGCTTTTCTGTTTTCCTCTTTTTCCAGCTGCATTTTGTCTTCTATTTCGTAAAGGAAATTCAAATACTCCATAATCGCCGCTATAGCGGTATTGAAATGGAATCTATCTTCTATATCCTCTGTCACCTTCTTTATGAGTTTATGGGTTCTTTTTACAAGTTCCTTGGCTTCAGGAGAAAGGCTTTCAAAATCAAATTCACCCCTTGATTCTTTAATCTCTTCTATATGATTTTGTATGAATCTCCACAGTCTATTGAGGAATCTGTAACACCCTTCAATTCCCTGATCACTCCAGTCCAGATCCCTTTCTGGAGGGGCTGCAAAAAGAAGAAACAATCTCACAGTGTCTGCTCCATACTTTTCTATCATATCATCAGGATCCACTACATTCCCTAAGGATTTTGACATCTTTGCTCCATCTTTGATCACCATCCCTTGGGTGAGCAATGCTGAAAAGGGTTCATCTAAGTTTGTATATCCAAGGTCCCTTAACACTCTGGTGTAGAATCTGGAGTAAAGAAGATGAAGCACAGCATGTTCTATTCCCCCTATGTACTGATCCACTGGCATCCAGTATGCCGCTGAATTTTTGTCAAAGGGTCCTTTATCGTATTTAGGGGAGCAGAATCTGAAGAAATACCATGAAGACTCCACAAAAGTGTCCATGGTGTCAGTTTCCCTTTTTGCCGGTTTGCCACAGTTAAGACAGGTTGTGTTTACAAACTCTTCCACCTGCTCCAAAGGATTCCCTACCCCTGAAAAGGGAGCATCCTTAGGAAGGGTTACAGGAAGGTTTTCCTCTGGAACAGGAACCATTCCACATTCAGAACAGTAAACTATGGGAATAGGGGCTCCCCAGTATCTTTGCCTTGATATAAGCCAATCCTTCAATCTGTAGGAGACGGTTCCTCTTCCAAATCCCTTTTCTTCCATATATTTTATAATCTCCTTTTTTGCCTTTTGGCTTTCCATTCCGCTAAAGGGGCCAGAATTAACAAGTATTCCTTCCCCTTCGTATGCCTCTTTCATCTTGTCCGCATCTAAGGTTTGATCTGGCGGTTGGATTACCACTTTTATGGGAAGATTGTATTTTTTTGCAAATTCAAAGTCTCTTTGGTCATGAGCGGGAACTGCCATTACTGCTCCCGTTCCGTATTCGTACAGCACAAAGTTTGCAACAAAAATAGGCACCTTTTCTCCTGTAAAGGGATTTATACAGTAGCTTCCAGTAAAAATTCCCTCTTTTTCAAAGCTTTCCAGAAGCCTTACGGATCTCGGTTGTTTTTTCAGTCTTTCCACTTCTTCTTTTATTCGTTCGTAATCGGGATGGTTCTTTATGAGTTTCTCCACTATGGGGTGTTCAGGTGCTACACTCATGAAGGTTATCCCATACACAGTATCAGGTCTTGTGGTAAAAACTGTTATCTTTTCGGGGATACCCACCACTTCAAATTCTATTTCAGCGCCTTCAGATTTTCCAATCCAGTTTTCCTGCATTACAAGTACTCTATCAGGCCATTTGCCTTTCAGTTTTTTTAAGCCTTCAAGAAGCTCTTCTGCATATGCGGTTATTTTAAAGAACCACTGTTCTAAATCCTTTATGGTCACCTCTTCCCCACATCTCCAGCACTTTCCGCTTATCACCTGTTCATTTGCCAGCACAGTGTGGCAGTTCTCACACCAGTTAACAGGAGCTTTTTTCTTGTAGGCAAGTCCCTTTTTAAACATTTCTACAAAGATCTTCTGTTCCCATCTGTAATATTCAGGTTCGCATGTTGAGATTTCCCTTTCCCAATCGTAAGAAAATCCCAGTCTTTTAAGCTGCTTTTTCATGAAATTAATGTTCTCCTCAGTCCATTTTGCAGGATGAACTCCATGTTTTATAGCGGCGTTTTCCGCAGGAAGACCAAAGGAGTCCCACCCCATAGGGTGCAGTACATTAAATCCCTTCATCTTTTTATATCTTGCTACCACATCCCCTATGGAGTAGTTTCTTACATGGCCCATATGTATCCTTCCTGAAGGATAGGGGAACATCTCTAAACAGTAATATTTTGGTTTTTGAGGGTCTTCTTTTACTCTAAAGATCTTTTCCTCTTCCCATCTCTTTTGCCACTTTTTTTCTATTTCCTGAGGATTGTATTGTTTCATTATCTCCCCCTTTGAGGTCTTCTTTTTTCTTTTGCGTTAAGATAAATAAATCTAAATGGCAGAAAAAGTAAAGCTTTTGGTTATAGGAGGACCTACTGGATCCGGGAAAACCGATTTGGCTTTAGAGCTTGCTGAGGCCTTTGACGCGGAGATTATCAATGCTGATTCTGTTCAGATTTACAAGGAAATGGATATAGGAACGGCAAAACCTCCACAGCATATAAGGGAAAGGATACTTCATCATCTTTTTGATGTGGCGGATATATCTTTTCCTTGGGATGTTAAACGCTACGAAACAGAGGCCTTTAAGGTCATTCATCAGGTTGCAGAAAAGAGAAAGCTTCCCATTTTAGTTGGTGGAAGCGGATTTTATATAAAGGGACTTTTAGAGGGTGTGCCTCAGGAGGCCAAAAAAGACGCTGTCTTGAGGGATAGACTCTCTTTTTATTCTACGGAAAAACTTTATCGTATGCTTAAAGAGGTTGATATTGAGAGAGCAAGAAAGATACACCCCCACGATAGAAAGAGGATAATAAGGGCCTTGGAGATATATTTTGTTACGGGAAAAAAGCCATCATCCTTTGGTTTTGGGAAAGAGGAGAGGTTTGATGCTTTAAAGATTGCTATTATGCGTAATAGAGAGGAACTGAAGGACAGAATTTATAAAAGAGTTGATGAGATGATGAAAAAGGGCTTTCTGGAAGAGGTGAAGAGGCTTGCAGATAAATATGGACGAGAGAATCCTGTTCTTAAAAGCACTTTAGGATACAGGGAGTTGTTAAGTTATCTGGAAGGGGAAATCTCTTTGGACGATGCTGTTGAGCTTATAAAAAAAAGAACGTGGGATTATGCTAAAAGACAGATAAGTTGGTTTAAAAAGGAAGGATTTGAATTCTTTATTATTCCTCAGGAAAAAGAAAAACTGATAGAAACCATAGCAGGATGGATTGAATGCTAAGAATAATAGGGGGAAGGGATAAAGGGAGAAAAATAAAAAGCCCTAAAACATCTAAAGTGAGACCTATACACTCTTCTATAAGAAAGGTTCTTTTTGATACTCTGGGCTCCATCATTTATGAAGCCAATTTTTTGGATGTCTTTGCAGGAGTTGGAACTGTTGGCCTTGAAGCTTTAAGCAGGGGTGCGAAAAGGGTCTTTTTTGTGGAGAGGGACGGGGAAGTTTTAAAAGTGCTGAGAGAAAATGTGAAGCTTTTGGGATACGAAGAGAGAGCAGTTTTGATAAAGGGAGATGCTTTTAAGGTGGTTGATAAACTCAAGGATTTTTCTCCCTTTGATGTTATTTACCTTGGTCCCCCTTATAGCCTCAAAAGGATAGAAATTCTTCCCTCCCTTTATCTTCCTTTGCTTTCACAGGAAGGAGTATTGGTTATACAGCATCATCATAAAAGTTTATTTGATTTTGTTAGTGGTTTTGATGTAAAAGTAAAGAGGATAGGGGAAAATCAGCTCACTTTTTATCACAGGGGGAAGTGAATGGGGGAAAGAATAGCCATTTATCCTGGAACCTTTGATCCCATAACCTATGGCCATTTGGATATTCTTGAAAGGGCTTCAAAGATTTTTGATAAAGTTATTATAGCTGTAGCCAACAATGAGAGGAAGGGACCCCTCTTTTCTTTGGAAGAGAGGGTGGAACTTATTAAAGAGTGTATCTTGGAGTATAAACTTAAGAATGTGGAAGTGGATACCTTTGATACCCTTCTTATAGAGTATGCAAAGAACAAGGGCGCTAAGGTTATAATAAGAGGGCTTCGTGCCATTTCAGATTTTGAATACGAGTTTCAGATGGCTTTAATGAACAGAAAGCTTTATCCTGCTGTGGAGACACTTTTTATGATGCCAAATGAGCAATACACTTATGTCAGTTCAAGGATTGTAAAAGAGATAGCTTCGTATGGAGGATCGGTTAGCTGTTTGGTTCCCGCCAATGTAGAGGCTAAATTAAGGGAGAAGTTTAAGACTTCTTAGGTTTTGCCTTAAATGCTTTTATTATCTCTTCCGGATCCAGCTCTCCCACAAGTTTTTTAACTATGTAACCCTTCTCGTTTATAAGGAAAGCGGTAGGCAGAAACCTTACCCCTTGGTAGTCCATGGTCATCTGCTTGGATACAATAGCAACAGGTATTCCAGTTAGGCCGTGTTCAATAACGCTTTTTTTAACAGAATCCAGATTTGTGTCTAAAGATACAGCAAGTATTTCTATCTTATTTTCTCTAAGTTTGTTCAAGTTGGCAATAACTCTTGACAGCTCTTTCTTACATGTGGGACACCAGGTTGCCCAAAATATAAGTAGTAATCTTTTGCCTTTATAATTGTATAATGTATATGTTTTACCGTCTATGCCTTTACATTCAAAATAAGGGGCTCTGTAAGGCTTTGTATTTTTTGCACAAGAGAAAATAAAAAGCCCCGCAACAATTACATAAAGAATTTTTTTGTGGTTAAGCATCTTTTGCCTCCAATTGATCTATTATTCTGAGAAAAAGGGACTTCAGTTCTTCATCTTTGACCTTGTTGGTTGTTTTCTTTAGCTTTTCAGCTTCGGGTTTTCCAATAGAAGGGATTTTGGTTTTGTTTTCTTTCTTTTCTCTTTCTCTTTTTATGAAAAACTTTATATTGTCTATCTTTATACCGGTTTCTCTTTTTATATTGTTTTTTATCAAATCCTCGTTGATTTTTAATTCAGCTGTTAATGCACTATTTTTTACAGCTATAAATAATGTCCTTCCCTTTAGCTTAACCGGTTGGCTGTTGAGCGCTACATACTCACCTACACACTCTCTCCATTTTTTTCTGATCTTTAGTATGTCTACCAGTTTATCCCAGCCCTTTTCCTGTAAGAGTTTAACTATAATATCGTTTATGCTGGAGAACTCATTCATTTTATAACAATTAGCTTTGTGGTGCTGGGAGGAATATATTTGTTCCATATGTTGAGTACTTCAGGTTCTACACTTCTTTTTGCCTTTATATACTTAGGGAACAAGAACTTTGGTTTTGCAGGGGTTACGAATTTAGGAACCCATATCTCTTCTTTCTTCTTAGCATTACATTCTCTGCAGCAGGTAACCAAGTTATCCCATTTCCACTTCCCACCTTTGGATTTGGGTATTACATGGTCTATGGTGAGCTCACTATCTCTCAATATTTTACCACAATAAGCGCATCTAAAGTCATCTCTATAGTATATCATCATTCTTGTGGGACTACCGGTAACCAACGTGGATTTTATAGAATTTACTTTAACCACAATGGGCAGATTCCACTCCTTTTTAGCGCTTTTTATTTTTTTAAAAGGATGGTATTCCAGGGTAAGGCATCTGCCCAAAAACTCTAAAGTAATAGCTTTCTGCCAGTTTATTATATCAAAGGGCAGAAAACTCCTGTTTAACACAAGACATTGTAGATTGTTCATTTTCCCTTCCATACTATACCCTATAGTTTTTCCTTGTTTGAAAATCAACTTTCTTTAGAATATAACCTTTGTTCATGAAATTGCAATTTAAAAGGGATATTGTCGCTTTTTCTTTTTTAATTTTTGTGTTTTTTTGTGTTTTTGCAATTCTATTCTTTTCTTCGTTTCGCTTAAGCTTGGATAAAAAGCTCAAAATTATCTATATAAGCGCGGAAAAACCTGAGCAGGTAAAACTCGTGCATTGCGAGAAGGTTGCTCCCATAGTTTATTCCAAGGTTCCTTCCTTGAGAAATGTTCCTATAAAAGTAAGAAAAAGGCTTTTTATTTCAATTGTTTTACCCTCTATTCTCATAGAGAACTTTAGAATAAAAAGGTTAAGATCTAAGCTCGTTTATTTGAGGAAAAAAATGGAAAAGGGGGATTTATCAGATAAGGAGATTATGTTTTTAAAAAAGCTATGCCGTAACTATAAAGCTTCCACCATAGACGATCTTTTATTTAAGATAGATGTTATTCCTGTGGGGCTTGCTCTTGCTCAGGCTGCCATTGAGAGCGGGTGGGGCAGCTCCCGATTTTTTAGTGAAGCCAATAATGTTTTTGGAAGGTGGCTTTTTGGTAGAGGAAGGGGAGTGAAAGCAAGAAACTCCCATGTAGTGCTTAAAAAATTTCCTACTATTTTGGATTCTGTGAGGGATTACTTTTATAATCTCAACGCTGGTTGGGCTTATGAAGGTTTTAGGATGGCAAGAAGACGCACAAAGTCATCGCTTCTTCTTGTTGAGTATCTTGAGAAGTACTCTATATTAGGGAAAGAATATATTTCTCGGGTTAAAAGCATTATTGAGAAAAACAAGCTGGACACTTACGATGACTGCAAGATTGCTTCTCGCTATATTAAGCTTTCTGTTTCTATTGAGCGCAGATAGCTTTTCCGGTTACGCCACAGTCTTTCTCTATCACAGATTTGATGATCCCAGATACCCCTCTACTTCTGTGTCTTTAGAAGATTTTGAGAAACAGATGGAATATTTGAAGAATCACCATTACAAAGTTGTGACTGTTTTAGAGCTTATTCACATGATGAAAAAAGGCTATATTCCTCCTAAAACAGCAGTTATAACCATAGATGATGGATACAAAAGCACTATGAAGGCTTTTAAAATCTTAAAAAAATTTAAATTTCCTTTCACCGTTTTCTTATACACTAAAGCAGTGGGTTCTTATCGGGATTTCTTGACCAAAAGTGATATTGAAACCTTGAAGAAATCTGGGCTTGTTACCTTTGGGAATCATTCTTATTCACATTTTAGATTGTCCAAACTTAAAGGTTTTAAGGAAGATCAGTTTGAGGATTTCCTAAAGGAAGATTTAAAGAAAAGCGAAGAAAGATTCAGAAAGCTTGTAGGATACACTCCCAAAATTTATGCCTATCCTTACGGGGAGTATAGTAGATTATTTGTAAAGATTTTGAGGAAAAGAGGATACATAGCGGCTTTTTCTCAAGATCCAGGTAGTGTCGGAGTACATTCATTCAGATATTTCATACCTAGAAGAGCCATTGTGGGAAGCTGGTCTTCTTTGTCTCATTTTAAGAAAGTGCTTTCTATCTCTCCACTTCCGGTTAGAGAGTTTTCTCCTGATATAGGCTTTTGTTCTCGTAGAGTAAAAATCAAGGCAAAAATAGAGGATGGCAGTTATAAAAGATGTAAAATCTACATTACAGAAATTGGATGGCTTAATGCTTTTAGAAAACAGGGATTTGTTTTTTTAAAAAAAGAGATCTCTCTTAAATCAACGGAAGGTGAAAGAATAGGGCTTTTTTGTGAAGATAAAACGGGAACTCCTTCTGAATTTTTCTGGTTCATCATACCTGACTGGTAATTTTACTAAAATTGAATTATATTATAAAGCTGGTATAACAACACAACAAGGAGGTTATGATGCCCAATTATCACTATACTTTCAGTATTTTTGATCTGTTTTGGCTTTTCTTAATAATTGTCTCTTTAGTTCCCCTTATGAAGCAGAAAATGCTTGAGTCGGCTAGATTTCGCATGATGAGAAAAATTGAACAAAAGAGGGGTTCTCGCGTTATAACCATGATACATAGACAGGAATCAAGAAGTATTTTAGGCATTCCCATTATGAAGTTTATTGACATGGAGGATTCTGAAAAGATTTTAAGAGCAATCAGGATGACTCCAAAGGAGACTCCCATAGATTTGATTATACACACACCAGGTGGGCTTGTTCTTGCTGCCAATCAGATTGCCCATGCTCTTCTCAATCATCCTGCTAAGGTTACTGTTTTTGTTCCCCATTTTGCCATGAGTGGAGGTACATTGATTGCTCTTGCTGCCGATGAGATTATAATGGACGAAAATGCTGTTTTGGGACCTGTGGATCCTCAGCTTGGTGGTTTGCCAGCGGCTTCCATAGTAAAAGCTGCTTCGGAAAAGCCTTTAGAGAAGGTAGAAGATAACACTTTGATTCTTGCGGATGTGGCGAAGAAGGCCCTTGACCAGATGAGAAATACGGTTAAAGATATACTTTTAGCTAAAGGATGGAGTGAGGAAAAAGCCTTGAAGGTTGCAGAAATACTTTCACAGGGCAAGTGGACACACGATTATCCTCTTATGAAAAGAGATCTTGAGGCTTTAGGTTTGAATGTAAGTACTGCTGTTCCAAAGGAAGTTTATGCATTAATGGATCTTTATGAACAGCCAATGAACTTACAGTCTTCTGTTCAATACATTCCTGTTCCTTACAAGCCGGCAAAAGAAAGTAGAAAAGATTAAAAGTCTTCCCCCCCTCCCTCACTAGGGGTTCAGGGTTGCCTTCTGGGCGCCCAACCCCTCTTTGTTTTTCTTTTAAAATGCTTCTTTTTGTTTAGGAATATATTGAATGGATATTGGGAGGTTTTTTGATTAAATGGCGGAGAGGGCGGGATTCGAACCCGCGGTCCGGTTTTACCCGGACTCTCGCTTAGCAGGCGAGCGCCTTCGTCCACTCGGCCACCTCTCCGCAAAGCAAGCGCTCGCTATTTCCCTCTGGCGGAGGGGGAGGGATTCGAACCCCCGGAGGGGCTCTTCGCCCCTCAGGTGATTTCAAGTCACCCGCCTTCGTCCACTCGGCCACCCCTCCGTAGCCGGTGGTAGTAATTTAGATAAATCACCTGTTCTTTGGTGTCAATAGTGAGCTTGACAATGCAGTTGCTTGATATTATTGCAAATTTTGGATGCGCCCGTAGCTCAACTGGATAGAGCACGGGACTACGGATCCCGGGGTTGCGGGTTCGACTCCTGCCGGGCGCGCCATTTTATTTAAATTTCAACTTGTTGCTTCAAGCACAAGGGAGAGTCTTGGTAAAAGTTTTGGTTACAGGAGGAGCAGGGTACATAGGATCTCATGTGGTAAAGGCTTTAGGGGAAAAGGGTTATAATATCTTAGTTTTAGACGATCTTTCTTCTGGTCATAAAGAGGCGGTATTATACGGAAACCTTGTAGTTGGAAGCACAGCCGACAGTGAGCTTTTGGATAGAGTTTTTTCTGATTTTAAACCTGATGCTGTTATGCATTTTGCCGCTTACATTGAGGTTGAAGAATCTGTGAGGGATCCTTTAAAGTATTACGAGAATAACACCTGTAATACACTGAAGGTGATCAAATCTATGATAAAGCATAACGTGAATAAATTTATATTTTCCTCTACGGCTGCTGTATATGGGGATCCAAAAAGAGTGCCTATTAGGGAGGAAGATCCTTTAAATCCTATAAATCCTTACGGAAGATCCAAGATGTTTGTTGAGCATATTATCAAAGATCTGAGTGAAAGTAGTGATTTTAGCTATATATCATTGAGATATTTTAACGCTGCTGGTGCAGATCCTGAGGGCAGGATAGGTCAAAGCTACAGAAAGGCCACTCATCTTATAACAAGAGCTTTGAAGGTTGCCAAAGGGGAGTTTGAAAAGCTTTATATTTTTGGCACCGATTATCCCACTCCTGACGGCACATGTATAAGGGATTATATTCACGTTGATGATCTTGCTTCTGCTCATGTCCTTGCCCTTGAGTATCTTTTATCTTCTGGAAAAAGTGCTGTTTTTAACTGTGGTTATGGCAAGAGATATTCTGTCAAAGAGGTGATAGAGGCGGTTAAGAGGGTTACAAATGTTGATTTTCCTGTTGAGGAGACTGCTAGAAGACCAGGTGATCCAGCTGTTCTTATAGCTGATCCCACAAAACTGAAAGCTGAACTTTCTTGGGTGCCTTTATATGATGATCTTGATTTTATAGTGAGAACTGCGTGGAATTGGGAATTAAACAGGAGATTCTGAAAGTTAGATGAATATACTTGTCACTGGATGTGCAGGCTTTATCGGATGGAAGGTTTGTGAAAGGCTTCTAAATGATGGATTTACGGTTGTAGGAATTGACAATCTTAACCGTTATTACGATGTAAGGTTAAAGTATTGGAGACTGAATAACTTAAAGAAATTTTCCAACTTTGAGTTTCATCATTTAGATATAGAGGATTATGAGGGATTAAAAAAGCTATTTAGAGAACGCAAGTTTAGTGCCATCATAAATGAAGCAGCAAGAGCTGGTGTTAGATACTCCCTTGAAGATCCTTGGATATATCTGAGCACAAATGTCAAGGGCACACTTAATCTTTTAGAGCTTGCAAAGGATTTTGCTATTGAAAAATTTGTTCTGGCATCTACCTCTTCTCTTTATGCGGGGCAAAAAATGCCTTTTTCCGAGGATCTTCCTGTTAATGAGCCTATATCTCCGTATGCTGCCTCTAAAAAGGCTGCTGAGATGCTTGCCTACACTTACCATTACCTTTATGGAATTGATGTTGCTGTTCTCAGGTATTTTACCGTTTATGGGCCTGCTGGAAGACCAGATATGAGTATTTTTCGGTTTATATATTGGATGATGAAGGATGAACCCATTGAGATATTCGGGGACGGGTCTCAGAGCAGGGATTTCACCTTTGTGGATGATGTAGCCATTGGCACTGTAAAAGCCTTAAATATAAGAGGGTATGAAATAATAAATTTGGGAAACAATAATCCTCACAAATTGATGGATGTGGTTGGTCTTATAGAAAAATATACAGGGAAAAGAGCAAATATAGTCAGGAAAGAATTTCACAAAGCTGATTTAAAAGCCACTTGGGCGAATATAGAGAAGGCAAAAAAATTGCTTAATTGGAAACCAAAGGTTTCTTTAGAAGAGGGTATCTCTTTGACAGTTGAATGGTTTAAAGAAAATTGGAGTTGGGTAAAGGATATAAAGTTGTAAGGGTGGATATTTGAAGTATCTTATTTTAGCTTTTATAGTCAGTTTTCTGGTGTGTGCTCTTATTGTAAGGTTTTTCAATCTGAGCTCTTTTCATGATTATCCTGAGGGTGTTCAGAAATTTCACACCAAACCTGTTCCAAGAGCAGGAGGACTTGCCATTTTTATGGCTTGTTTTTTTGTTGGTGTAGCTTTTCTCTTTGCTGGCAAGGATTTTTCATTAAGGTATTTTTTATTTTTGCTTTCAGCTTGCCCTGCATTTTTGGCGGGTTTTTTTGAGGATATCACCAAGAAGGTACCTCCAAGATGGCGGTTAATGGCTGCTTTTGTTTCTGCAGGTATTGCTTACTTTCTGTTAGACGCCAAAATCCAGAGGTTGGATATGTTTTTCCTTGATCCTTTGGTTAGATTGTCCTTTTTCTCTTTTGTTTTCACCTGTTTTGCTGTGGCTGGTGTCTCTCATGCCTTTAATATAATAGATGGTTTCAACGGCTTGTGCTCTGGTGTTTCAGCTATGGTCTTTGGTGCGTATGCTTATGTGGCATTTATGGTAAAGGATATGTTTTTACTTTATCTTTCTTTAGTCTTATTTTTTTCTGTTTTTGCTTTTTTTATATGGAATTACCCTTTTGGACTGATATTTTTAGGGGATGGGGGAGCTTATTTTTTAGGATTTTCTTCCGCTGTTATAGGAGTTCTTTTGGTGAAACAGCACAAAGTTGTATCTGCTTGGTTTCCTCTAATTCTTGTTCTTTATCCAGTGTGGGAAACAGTATTTTCTATTTATAGAAGAAAGTTTTTAAAGAGTCTGTCTCCTGAAAGGGCTGACGCACTTCATATTCATAGCTTGATATTTAAAAGAGTGGTAAAGGAAATCTTTAATTCTCGTTCAGATACTGTGGCGAATCCATTTACTTCTTTATATCTTTGGGTATTGGAATTTTTGTGTGTTGCTGTGGGAGTCGCTTTTTGGAGACACACTTTTTGGTTAGTACTTTTTTCAATTTTGTTTGTTTTGATTTACATTTGGCTTTATAACAGAATAGTAAGATTTAAAACTCCACAATTTTTATTTCTTGGTAGAAAATAGATTTTTATTAATTTATAATCATCAAAGTGTTTTGATGGAGGTGAGAAAATGGAATTTAGAACAAAAGATGGTGGTTTTACTCTAATAGAAATTATGATTGTTATTGCCATACTGGCCATACTTGCTGCTGTTGCTATCGGTATTTATAACTCCTTTATAAAGACTGGCTTTGAAGTTGATCCGGTTTCCGTTCTTCTTCAGGCAGGATCTGCTCAGGAACAGTATTATGCCGATCACGGATGTTACGCCACGAACATAGAGGATCTGTCTGGTTTTGATGATGGTAGCAAGGATAACAGTTTTACCATTCACGATGACAAAGATCCAAGAAGAAAGCTTGTGGTGAGTGTGGACTCAAGCACCAACTGCACCTATTACAAGGTGGTGGTAAGAAACACCACCACCGATCCGAAATGGCAGATAGAGTGGAACATGAGCTGTAATTCCACTTCTCCTGTGGGTTCCTGTAAACCTATACAGGTTAAGGGATCTGGCGTATTGAAGAAGCTCTTTTAGCTTTTATCAAGCTGATAGAACACAGAAAGCCAAGCTTTTTCCTTAGAGGTGGTGTTTATTGCCACTATTTCAAAATCGTAAAAGTATCTTAATTTGCCTACACCTAGCACCTTTTTGTGTGTGGACACTATGAATCCATAAACATCATAATCGCCGTATTCTTTATGCCAGTCGTAATTGTTTATAACATCCTCTGGAGTGGTGGGAGGAGATGTGGAGAACTCACTATCAAGTTTTGATGTGCTACCTGGTTTCCACGCTCCTATAAGGGGAGAGCCTACTAAGACAGCTTTTATGTCATGCAATATATCTTCTGCCCCACCTTTTGCCGCCTCTAAAGCTGTGGTATATCTCACCACTGCTCCTGATAATCTTATGCCAACTGTTGTGATGTACATTATGGCAAATATTATGATTAAACTTAATAGCGCCAAAATCAGCGTAGTGAATAAAGCTATTCCTTCTTGTTTGTTTTTCATTTCACCTTTCCTGCGGTTTAAGGTTTATGGTGTCAACCCCTAACTTAATAACTCTCCACCTGTAGTATTGATAATCAGGATAAGGGGTGAGATTTATGGTTTTCAGTGTGGAATTGTCAGGAAGTTTAAGCTGTATTGTGGAAGTGTTAAATACAGGGTTTTTGGCTTTTTGCCCTTCTTGGTAAACGATAAAGACTTCCACCTGTTTTAGATGATCTCTCAAATATGAGGCTGGGTAAATACTGCTATCGGATATATCAGTTGCCCAAGTATCTATTTTTGTGTCGTTGTCTGTATCAAATCCAAAGGCTGTCTGGAAGTCCAATACACAATCCATAAAAGGGACAGCATGCCTTGCTCCGTTTGTGTGATTCACATTAGCCCTATATAAAGTATAAGTACAGTTACAGCAACGTGCAGGTCTTTCAGAAGGTGCTTTTAGGTAATAATCCACTCTGTTAAAAGGTTTGGGATAGCTTGTAGAATTATTGGTTTCTATAATACCGTAAGCTATATACACAGTGTCCTGATTGTCATTTCCGGTAAAATTGTAGCTGTCATTTATGAATCTTTCTAAGGTCTTCCCGCTTGGTAGGTTAAGAAACCAGTCGCCGTTCACCAGTTGTATTTTTCTTCCCGTTGCTTCCAGTATTATAAAATAATCAGTGCTGTTGAATGTATTTTTGCTTATATATCTTTCCTGCCACTGGGTGCTGTTGTAAAATAAATAAGCTATTTTTTTAGTTGCAGGATTTGTTATCCAGGCCATTGAGGACTTGATGACCAAATAATCAGAATTGTTAGGTTCTGTGTTGTCACTGTTACACACAGCCCTTGGTTCTCCGTTGGGTTCATCATCACAGGGAAGGCTCGCAGTAGATTCAGAGTAACTGATAGGTAGTGTCCCGTTATCTCCCCATGGTATACCAAATCCAGCCATTTCTATGTCTTTTCTTAGGATTTCTAAGGATATGAGTTTTTCTGTGTCCATTTCTGTTATTTTGGTTTGGGTTTTATATTTGTTGTAAACGATTGTGTAGCTTTTGTAGATAATAAGAAGCACTATTAAAAGGATCATAACAACAATAATTATTTCTATTAGTGTCATTCCCTTTTTGCTGTTCATTCTTTATACACCGTGGTTACAATATTGTAATTATGTTCTTTCCCTCTGTAATTGTATTTTACAATTATTGATACATGATTATTGCCGGAATTGAAACTATTGGGATTGGTGTAAATTACGGTGAAACTGTAATTTGCGTTTCCTATTTTCCTGGTTATAGTTCCATTAACAGGATTGCCAGTGGCACCAGGAATGCATTGATCCAGATGTCTTATTTTTTCTGCACACTCTTGGGCTATTTTGATTGCTTCGTTTCTTAAATTGTTTTCTGTGCTCTTTATTACGAAATAACCCATCGCTTGTAAAAGAGCTAAAGATATAATTAAAAGCAGCAAAATACTAATAAGAACCTCTATGAGGGTAAAGCCATTTTTGCTATGGTTATCTAATCTCACAGTCTGTTCCATTCCAATGTCCCAAAGCTATCCTGTTTAATGAAACAACTACGCAATTGTACTCTGGATTAGCATTTTCATTTGATTTTACAGTGCCAGATTCCATGGCATATCCTTCTGTTGCAAATCTTATTGTCTGGCGGGTTTTAATAAGGCCAGACGGTATTACAAAATCCGTTTGCAGTTTCACCAAACCCAGCTCTTCATATCCTGTTTTAATATCGCTGTCAGAGTCATTATCGCATCTTATATGAAGTGTGTTGAAGGGTTCGCTTTCCCAGTAAACGCCACATACTCTTTTTTCTGTAAAAGCTACCATTCTGATGTGTGTAAGTTCAGAATAGATAGCTCTTGTATCCTTTTCAACCTTGTTCTTCAAAGCCCAGCTTGAAAAGCCAGTGTAACCTATCCCGGCAAGTATCACTATTATAAGAAGAACAATGATCAGTTCTATGAGGGTTACACCTTTCACTTTTCTATGATGTGGATAATTTTGCCCTTATAGACAACAGCTGAAAATTTCCTGACAAAGGCAGGAGCGGTTTCCGAAGGCACACCTGTGAAAGGTCCTGTTTTTCTGCCAGAAGCTTCCGTGATTTCGGCAAGTTGGCCTGTTGAAAGCTGAACGAACAATTTGCCTCCAAGTGGGTTAGAGATTATCCCACCACCAGTTGTAGTTACAGCCCATACAAAGGTTCTTCCTCCGTATCCGCAGATGTCTGACGTGGGCTGGAAGGTTACATAAAAGGAGACATTTTCGTAGCCTGTATCAACTGCTACAGGATCTGTTATCATTCTTTCTGCGGTATAGTCTGAAACTGGTCCATCAAGTCTTATGTACCATCCCCAGGATGATGTGGAGCCACTTTCTTCATTAGTTACATCTTCAAGCTCGCTAAAGCAATCCTCGCATGTAGCTTTCACTCCATAGATTCTTCTAATAGCATCGGGATCGTCATTTGCTCCAGTAAAGTACCTTCCTTCGCCAAATACAAGCCATTTTTCTCCAGCTACTTCAGTCTCTACCACTCTTGCAGTTACAGGACCTATGTCTTTTAAAACAAACTTTAGGTTCCAGGATGAAGGATTGCCCTCTCCATCCAGTGTGGGATAGAGTTTAAGCACACCACCTTTCCAACTTCCTTCCTGAACATAACCAAAGAAAATTGGGTTGTCGGGGTTAACATCTTCTTTATATGTAAAAATTCTTCCAGAAAATGTGTGGTTGAGGGATATTACGCTATCTCCATATTCAACTTTGTCAACCATGCTTATGTTTTCTAACTCAAAGTCATCATCCAGCTTCAACACAAAAACTGTCAGGTTCTGATCGCTTTTTCCTTCATAGTTTGTGGGACCTGAGGCAAAGGCTACGTAGTAATGTCCGTTTATCTTCATAACAGCGGGGCCTGAATAAGAGAAGCCAAGCTTTGGATCGGAAAATTCCCATAAAAGTTTCGGATTTTCGGGATCTGTAATATCTAAAGCAAAATAAGAGGAGTAACCCACCACTCCTTCGTCATAAGTTCCATTTTCGTCTTTATCGCATTTATCAACAGTTCCATCTTCGTAAACACAATATGGTATTGCTCCAGGCTCATCACAGCTTATTGTGTTGTTACTCGCATCTTTGCAGTAATAAGGAGGTGGATGCACACAGTTTGTGGATGTACATCCACATGCACCGCCCAGCCTCATGCCGCCAATAAGTACTTTTCTGTCTCCTGCTTCAAACACAAAGGGGGTGAGATCTACATAATAAAGGTGACAGTAGTCAGGATTCATCAGGTATTTTAGATACGGCAGAGAATTTTTTGGAATAAACGCCCATAGCTCTTTTCCTATTTCCACTGTGGCACACACATTGTTGTTATCACATAATTTAGCTATGTGATCGCCAGTTAAATTCTTAAAACTCAGCTTCCCTAATTTAAAGGCATGCAACATTCCATCGTTGGCTCCGACATAGACTACAGAGTAGGTTTTGGCAGGATTGCTGGTATCTTCGTAATCCACCACTTGGGGAGTGGAGTATATAATATCTCCCAGCTTCCATACTTTGCCGTTTACCGTTCTACTTCTTGTGCCAGGAATATCCACACCTTTAACGTAATTCATAATGTTTATAGCTTCTGTGTCGTTTGATACGAGTAGATATGGCTTGAGGGTAACAGCTGTAGTGTTGTCAACTAAGTCGTCTATATCTGTTTCATTGTCTCCGTTAAGATCTGTTCCAGCCCATATTTTCCTGTCAGACACATTTTCTTCTTTTAGCAGTTCGCCCGCTTCCCATATTTTCTTGACTGTGTCAAAGTCAGCTGTGGCATCTGCAATACATGTTCCGTTTACATCTTTGTTATCACAGACTCCGTCTCTGTCTTCATCCCGGTATAAATTTATAACAAGATTGTTTTCTTGGTAATCAAATCGCATTATCATGTCTTCACTGGGGGATAAAGCCTTATCCTCATCTGTATCTTCCCTTAAGGTTATGGTTTCTGGGGTTTCTCCTCTTATGAGCCAGAAGTTATTTAAGAAGCCAATCCAGGATACACTATCTCCAGAGGGAAATTCTTTTTTGGGGTGGAACACAGCTTGAATCATATTAGCTCCTTTTTCTGTCCTTTCCGATAAAACGGATACTGATGTGCCGGATGAGGTTTGTTTCAGAATTTCTAAAAATATGGTTCGTAATCCTCTGTATAGTTCTTCGGGATTGTCCGCATAATAAGCATGTCCATCAACATCTGTACCACCTTCCTTTGCCATTTCGTCCAATTTTTCTTTGGCTTCTTCAGTTAATCCTACTCCTAGAATGTAAGTTTTTATATCCATATTGTATGTATCGCCATTTATAGTCACTGATAAGTTTCTCAATGTGCTTATCTTATCTAGTACAGCCGGCATAAGTTCATCTGCATTGCCTGTATTTCCATTTTCATCTACACTTGGAAGACCGTCAGTAACATAGATGACGAAAGTCTTTTGGCATCGGTATTGTATAGGAGTGTCTTCCCCTTCTAAGTAATTAATAACTGTTTGGAGAGTTCCAGCTGTGGGAGTCAATCCTGCATTTATTATATAGGGGCAAAAGTTTTTATTATAGCTATTACAGCTCATATAACCATCTTCGTCGTTTTCTTTTGGGTCCAGTTTGTTCCATAAAGATATAAATATAGCACTGTTGCCTCCAGAATCAGTTACTAGATCACCAACTTCTACATGGATGTATCCATCCCCAGGAGAGGTATTAGAAAACCAAGTTCTTCCAACATATTCCCAAGATAGCCTTCTTCCAAAGTCGTAATAGCCTAATGCAAAATCCGTGTCGGTGGGAACAAATCTCGCATCGAACCAGTGATTTGAATATCCTATGTAATCGTCAGAGGTTCCTACTTTATTATAATAACATTTATAATAATCGTATGGAGATCCTTCATCAGGATCATATGTGAGTGAGTAGCAAAAAGCAATTCCATCATTTGTAGGAGAGTAATATGGTAAGGCATGTTTAAAATATAAATAATGGCTAGAATCACTAGGATTAACGACTCTTTGTGTTTTTGGATACACTAACCGGCAGTATCTATCTCTTTGTTCACTTCCGATAGGATAATTTATTATAATTTCGTCAAAATAATTCACGTCAAAATCCGGATTTTTGACCTGGCAATCTGTTTCACATATTTCTCTGGCTGTGGTGTTGCCTGTTTGGCAGTAGTTGACACATTCTGGATGAGGATCAGGGCAGTAAGATTTAGGATCGTAGGATACAAAATAAAAGGAATTATGAATATTGTATCTTCGTACATCCGATGACAATCTATATGTAACAAGCCCAACACGCAGTTTGTCTTTATAAAGAGATATTAAATTTCTCAAAGCTTTTTTAGCTACCACTGATTTGCTATTAGAAGCATATGACCCAACAGCGTTTCCATAAAAATCTTCATCCATACTGTTAGAATTGTCTAAAATAATAATTATATTGGGCTTGACATTTTGGGTTATAAAGGGAGGAGTTGCACAGAAATTTGTCATTTGTGCATTTAATGTTAAAGGGATAAGTAAAACTAATACAGAGAACGTGATTTTACTTTTCACTACTTCCTCCTTTAATTTTAATTAAAGTAATCTATGAATTGGATCGGGTCAAGCGATGTATCATTTTCATTTGCTATTTTTCATATTTTTTGCAATATAATGGGTTGAAATTTTATACTTTGGGAGGAAAAGCTGAAGAAAAAAGTTTTTTTACTGTTTTTAATATTATTAAGCAAGCATGTAGGGGGAAAGCAGTTGAGTATCGAAGCTAAAGAGAAGGTGTTGGATAATGGTCTTAAAGTGATAGTTGTTGAGGATCATTCTACTCCCACTGCCACATTTCAGGTGTGGTATAAGGTGGGATCTCGGAATGAGGAATTTGGGAAAACCGGTATTTCTCATCTTCTTGAGCACA
>JALVKL010000225.1 GCA_027033775.1 bacterium
TCTTTTATATTTGTGTGGGAAAAATCCAGCTTCATGATACTTCTCCTTCAACACTTTTTCTTCCCATTTCAAAAGCCTTTATGTTAACAGAAAGAATTTTTTCTGGAATCAGATCCTTTAATGCATCCAGCCACAGCTCTTTTGAAAAGGGTGAGAATACAGAAAAAGCTCCCATTATAACAGTATTAACTGCTTTTATGTTTCCCGCCTTTTGAGCAAGTTCTATCCCGTCTAAGCTGTAAACTTCAAAATGTTCTTTTAAGGTTTCAATGACATTTTCAGGGTAAACGGCTTCTCCGCTTAAAACTGTTATGGGGCTTATCTTTTGAGTGTTAACTATTATCTTTCCTGAATTACAAAGATATCTCGCGTATCTTAAAGCTTCCAGCTCTTCAAAGGCCAATAGAAAATCAGCCTTTCCCTCTGGGATTATGGGTGAATAAACCTTTTCTGAAATTCTCACAAAGGAAAAGACACTGCCTCCCCTTTGAGCCATACCGTGTATTTCACTTTTCTTTACATCATAACCAGCCTTAAGGGCTACAACGGAGAGTATCTCGGAAGCAAGTAGCACCCCTTGCCCGCCCACGCCACACAACACTATATCCATTTTCATGTTTTCACCTCTTTTATGGCATCAACAGGGCATTCAAAGGCACAGATACCACATCCGAAGCAGAGCAAGGGTTCTATATAGGCCTTTTCATTTCTAAAACTTAACGCTATGCATCCCACAGAAAGACACCTTTTGCAGCCTATACAGAGATCCTCTTTTACTTCCCATATTTTATCGGTTCTTTCAGATATTAGGGTGCATGCTCTTCTTGAAATTATAAGGGATGGTTCAGGATTTTCTGTCTCTTCTTGGAGAATTTTAATAAACTCTTCCACATTGTAAGGATCTACAACCTTTACCCTTTCTATACCTATAACCTTTGCCAGTTCCTCTGGCATTATGGCTTTTGCCTTTTCTCCTTTGGCTGTCTTTCCTGTTCCTGGATGTGGCTGTTTTCCTGTCATAGCCGTGGTTCTGTTATCCAGTATGATCACTGTGGAAGGTGATCTGTTGTAGGCTATATTCATTAAGGGGGCTATTCCGCTGTGGAAAAATGTGGAATCTCCTATGAGGGCCACCGCTTTCATTCCGCTAACTGTGGCTCCGTGCTCCATGGAAACACCTGCGCCCATACAGATGCAGGAGTGTAAAGAAGATAGCGGCGGTATGGCTCCTAAAGTGTAGCAGCCTATATCTCCAAGGGCTGTTATTTTAGCCTTTCTAAGGGCAACAAATACACCTCTGTGAGGACAACCAGGACAAAGTGTTGGTGGTCTTTCAGGGATATCGGGAAAGCTTATCGTCTTTGGTTTATAATCCTTCTCAATAGCTTTCTTGACTATATCTGGGTTAAACTCTCCTGTTTCAGGAAATACCTCTTTGCCCTTTACCTTTATGCCTTTTGCCTTTATTTCCGTTTCTAAAAATGGGTCAAGCTCCTCAACCACATAAACTATCTCGTGTTTTTCAACAAACCTTCTTATAAGTTCAAAGGGAAGGGGATAAACCATTCCCAATTTCAACACGGAAGCTTCTGGAAAGGCCTCTTTTACGTATTGATAAACCACTCCCGATGTTATGAACCCTACTCTTTTCTCATGGATCTCTACGCTGTTTATTTCCAGCTCCTCCGCCAGCTGGGAAAGCCTTTTTATTCGCTCTATTACCATAGGGTGTCTTTCTCTGGCGAAGGCTGGTAGCATCACCCATTTCTTAACATCAATCTGAACAACTTTTGACTTTTCTTCTCTGTTTCCCACTGTTACCGCAGTTTTTGTGTGGGAGATTCTTGTGGTAAGCCTAATAAGTACTGGGGTGTCAAATTCCTCCGATAGGTGGTATCCCATTTTGGTGTAGTCTAAGGCTTCTTGTGAGTCTGAAGGTTCAAGACAGGGTATCCTTGCTGCCCTTACATAATGTCTTGTGTCCTGCTCGTTTTGGGAGCTGTAAAGGCCAGGATCATCAGCCACTGCAATAACCAATCCTGCATTCACCCCTGTATAGGATAAGGTCATGAAGGGATCAGCTGCCACATTTAATCCCACATGCTTCATGGATGCAATAGCTCTTTTCCCTGCAAGACTTGCTCCTATAGCCGATTCCAAAGCCACCTTTTCATTTGGTGCCCATTCAGCATATACCTCTTTATAAGAGATAAGATTTTCTAAAATTTCCGTTGCCGGCGTGCCAGGATAGGAGGAGGCAAAATATACACCCGCTTCCCATGCTCCCCTTGCCACAGCCTCATTTCCAGAAAGAAGCCTTTTCATTCTAAAACCTCCAAAATCCTTTTGGCGTCCATGGCAAAGGGGGAATTGGGAAATTTTCCTTTGAGTTGCTCAAGCTCCCTTTTTGCCTCTTCTTTTTTTCCCAATTTTATCAGAGATATGGCGTAGGTGTATCTCACATAAGCCTCTAAGAATGGACTATTTTCCGATAAGATGTTTTCAAGCAGTCTTGGATCTTCAGCGGTGGAGGCAAAAACAGGTTTCATAAGGCTTTTATTGGGAAGTTTATCTAAAGCCTTTTTAATTTTAACCTTTCCCTCTTTTGTCTTTCCCATTTCAATAAGGACTCTTCCTTCCATAAGTTGGGCTAAAGTGGATATTCTGCCGGCCTTTAACTCTTCTGCCACTTTCAGGTATTTTATCGCTTTTTCCAATTTTTCTTGTCTTTCAGTGGCATTTGCTTTTTGAGCTTTCAAATAACTTTTAATACCCTGAGAATAGTAAAGGGACGCTTTTTGAGCTCTTTTTGTCCTTGAATGTTTATAAAATCCCATACCCAATATCAGTATCACCAAAGCTACGATTATACCTATTATTGCGTAACGGTTTTCATAAACTATATCCGCAAACTCTCTTTTTTCTTTTGTCTTTTCCCTCTTCATAACGTTCCCCCTACTATACTTTCTGCTAAGTGAAATCCATTATTGATAACCTTAAAAGCCTCTTCCTCGCTTAATCCGCTGCCTTTTATCACTTTTAGAGCCATTTCTCTATCCATTAAATCGCTAGGAGCATGTGAGTCTGTATTAAAGACCAGTTGAGCGCCATAAATTTTTGATAGGGATGCCACATGTCCATTGGTAAAGGAATGGCCTTTCCTGCCAGATATCTCTAAAAATACTCCCATTTCAGCGGCAAGCTTTACATCCTCCTCTGTGATAAGTCCAGGATGTGCAAGTATATCAGCTCCTGCCAGAATGGCAGCTCTGTTTGTTCCTGGGGCTACAGGCTCCACAACTGTTTCCCCGTGTACCACTATAAGCTCTGCCCCTAACCTTTTGGCATATAAAACCGCGTCCTTCATCTCATCTGGAGGTATATGTGTTAGCTCTATCCCCGCTATCACTTTAATTCCAAGCTCTAAGGAGTTTATCCTTTCCGTTGCTTTCTTTATAGAGTTTATAATTATCTCCATATTGGAAAAATCCCCGTGATCGGTAAAGGCAAGAAACTGAATGCCTTTAACTAAAGCCCTTCTTGCAAGTTCGTAGGGTATCAGGACTCCATCGCTAAAAATTGTATGTGTGTGAAGGTCAACCATTGCCTCACCCCTTAATATTTGCTAATGGGATTTAGCAATATTCTTATCACTTTACAAGCTAAAAGGGGTTATAATGGAGGATATAACTGGCGTCATTGTTATAAATAAGCCCGAGGGGATCACCTCCACCAAGGTGGTGGAGAAGGTTAGAAAGCTCCTTAAGGTAAAAAAGGCAGGGCATTTAGGAACTCTTGATCCCATGGCTACAGGTGTTCTTCCCATAGCTGTAGGCCGTGCCACTAAGCTCTCTTCTGTTTTTATGGAAAGATCCAAGGAGTATGTGGGCAGAATAAAGCTTGGAATATTAACTGATACCTATGACAGGGAGGGAAAGATTATTGACGAAAAACCTATTCCCCCTCTATCAGAGGAGAAAATCTCAGAGGTACTAAAGAGCTTTGAAGGAGAGATAGAGCAGATCCCGCCCATGTATTCGGCAAAGAGATACAAAGGCAAGAGATTATACCAACTTGCAAGGGAAGGAAAGGAAGTGGAAAGGCAGCCCAAAAAGGTGTTTGTCGAAGAGATAAGGCTCATAGATTTTCATCCTCCTTTCATTAAGCTCTATATAAGGGCTGGCAAAGGGGTTTATATAAGGGCTCTTGCTAAGGATATAGGGGAGGCTTTAGGGACAGCGGGAACACTTTGGGATCTTGTAAGGACCTCTGCTTGTGGTTTCACACTGGATCAGGCAGTGGGATTGGAGGAGCTTGAAGGCATGGAGTTGGAGGAAAGGAGAAAGTTGGTAATACCCCTTTCTGATACACTAACCGATTTACCTGTTCTTAAAGTGGTGGGAAGGCTTAGATGGTGGATTATTGTGGGCAATTCTGTGGTTATTACCCCAAAGGAGTTGGGGGTTGATGAATTAAAAGAGGGGGAGTATGTTAAGATAGTTGATGAAAATAATGATTTTGTTGCATTGGGTGTTATAAAGAGGACATCTGATGGTCGGTGGCTTTGCCATCCTGATAAGGTGCTTTACACAGCTTAAATATAGATATAAATAGGCAGACTAAATATGAGTGGAGGTGGAAGCTGTGAGCATAACTAAAGAAAGGAAGAGGGAGTTGATTGAGCAGTTCAGGATTCATGAAAATGATACAGGTTCTGTAGAGGTGCAGATAGCCATTTTGACAGAGAGAATAAACAGGTTGATTGAACACTTTGAAAAGCACAAACATGATACCAATTCAAAGAGGGGTTTGCTCTCTTTGGTGGGAAGAAGAAGGAAGCTCTTAAAATATTTGGCAAGGACCAATCCTGAAAGCTACAAAAACCTCATAGCCAAACTTGGATTGAGGAAATAATATGGATGTTAAGGTGGTGGAAAGGGAAATAGCAGGCCGAAAACTTATCATAGAAACAGGAAAGGTTGCCAAACAGGCAAATGGGTCTGTTGTTGTAAGGTATGGTGATACCATGGTTCTTGTAACCGCATGCTGTACCGAAGAGCCCATTGAAGGGATAGACTTTTTCCCATTAACAGTGGAATACAGAGAAAGAGCCTATGCTGCTGGTAAGATTCCTGGTGGTTTCATAAAAAGGGAAGGAAAACCCATGGAAAATGAGATCTTGGTTTCCCGTTTAATTGACAGACCTATAAGACCTCTCTTTCCTGATGGTTTCAGGAACGAGGTCCAGGTAATGGCCATTGTAATTTCGGCAGATGAAAAAAATCCAGCGGATGTTCCAGCTATAATAGGGGCTTCTTCAGCCCTTTCCATATCGGATATACCCTTTAACGGCCCTGTAGCTGCTGTAAGAATAGGGATGGTAGAAGGGGCTCTTGTTGTGAACCCCACCATGGATCAGATAGAGGAAGGCGCTTTAAATATGGTGGTTGCTGGCACGAAGGATGCCATAGTGATGGTGGAAGCAGGTGCTGTTGAGGTTTCCGAGTCTGTTTTGATAGATGCTCTTGTCCTTGCCCATGAAGAGATAAAGAAGATAATAGAGATAGAAGAAGAGTTAATAGAAGCAGTTGGAAAAGAGAAGATTTCCTTTGAACCTCCTCCCTCCACAGAGGAGTTTGAAAGACAGATAAGAGAGAGCCATCTTAACGCCCTTTTGATGGCTATGAGAATTGAGAAAAAAAAGGAAAGGGAAAAGGCTTTGAAGTCTTTAAAAGAGAGTATAGTTTCTCAGTATCCGGAGGAGGAACAGCCCCTTGTTGCTTTAGCCTTTGATAATGTTGAAAAGAAGGAGATGAGAAGGCTCATCTTATACGAAGGCATTAGAGCAGATGGCAGGGGCTTAAAGGATATAAGGCCTATAACATGTGAGGTTGGGGTTTTGCCGTGTGCACACGGTTCGGCGCTCTTTACCCGTGGTGAGACACAGGCTCTTGTAGCTGTTACCTTGGGAATGCCTGGTGAGGATGAGCAGATTTTGGATGAGCTTTTCGGTGAAGGTTCAAAAACCTTTATGGTTCACTATAATTTTCCCCCATTTTCTGTGGGTGAAGTTAGACCCCTCAGAGGTCCATCCCGCAGAGAGATAGGGCATGGAGCCCTTGCTGAAAGGGCTCTTAAAGCTGTTGTTCCTGCCAAAAGTGCGGAGTTTCCATATATTGTTAGAGTGGTATCTGATATTTTGGAGTCTAACGGTTCCTCTTCCATGGCTACAGTCTGTGGGGGCAGTCTTGCCTTAATGGATGCGGGAGTTCCTATAAAAAAGCCTGTGGCGGGTATAGCCATGGGATTGGTTATGGATGAGGAAACAGGCAAATACGCCATTTTGTCTGATATCCTCGGTATGGAAGATCATTTGGGGGATATGGATTTCAAGGTGGCGGGAACAGATGCTGGGGTAACAGCTCTTCAGATGGACATAAAGGTTTCGGGAATATCCTGGGATATAATGGCAGAGGCTCTGGAACAGGCCAGAGAGGGAAGGCTGTATATACTTGATAAAATGAAGGAGACCCTTCCTTCTCCCAGACCAGAAATATCCCCCAAGGCTCCCAGGATAGTTTGCATGCAGATAAAGCCTGAATTCATAAGAGATGTGATAGGTCCAGGCGGCAGAACTATAAGGGCTATAATAGAGAAAACTGGAGCCAAAATATATATTGACGAGAATGGATTGGTCACCGTTTCTGCTGAGAGTGTTGAGGGTGCTAAAGAGGCCTTGGAGATAATTTCCAAGATAGCTCATGAGTATCAAATAGGAGAGGTTGTAAAGGGTAAGGTAAAAAGGATAGAAGATTATGGCCTCTTTGTGGAGGTTGCTCCTGGTAAAGAGGGGTTGCTGCATATTTCACAGATTTCCGATAGAAGAATAAGGGATTTGAAGCAGGAGTTTCAGGTTGGAGATGAAGTGGAGGCAAAGATAATGGAGATAGACGATCTTGGTAGATTTCGATTGACGAGAAGGGGTCTTGAAGGTGGCCCTCCAGAGAGGACCTCTACAGAAAAGCAAGGTGGTTCTGTAAAAAGGCCTAAAACGAAGCCCTCTTCTCAAACAAGACCCCGCCGTAATTTTAAAGAAGGTTAAAGCTTAAAAGGAGAAAAAAGATGTCAAGGTTTTTAAAGTTTTTAGCTGTTTTACTGGTTTTTGTGTTGGTTTTGATTTTTGCTGCCAATCTTGCTCTTAAGAGCTATCTCAAAAGTGAAAAACTTAAAAGATTTGTCGAATCAAAGGCGGAGGCTGTTCTTGACAGAAAAGTGACTGTTGGAAAGATAGAGGTTTCCCTTTTTAAGGGAATCACCCTTAATGAGTTTAGCATTAAAGAAAAGAATAAGAATAAAGACTTTTTTAAAGTAAAAGAACTTGTCTTACGGTATGATTTATTACCATTGTTGCACAAAAGGATTGTTATATCAAAGATTTTAATTTTAAAGCCTGTCTTAAACATCTACAGGGATAGACAAGGAAGATTCAATTATGAAACCCTTCCCTTTTTCTCCAAAAAAGTAAAAAAAGAATCCAAAAAATCTTCTGAGCTTCCTTTAAGTATCATAGCCAAATCAATAACGGTAAAAGAAGGACATATAGCCTTTAGGGATGAATTAGGCGAAATCCCAAGTTTAGATTTGGATTTTAACAGTGTTGTTTCCCTTTCTTCATCTAAAGGCAAAGAGATCTACTTTAAAGGAAAGGCCAATTTTAATTTAACAGCCAATTACAGCTCTATAAAGCTTTTGGCTTCAGGAGATCTTTTGTTTGATCCCAGCTCTGTAAAGTACAGTATATCTGCCAAATTAGGAAAAGAAGAAGTGGATTTTAAAGGAGTTCTCTCCAATTATATGAAAAAACCTGACCTTGTTCTCAACATCTTTTCACCTCAGGTGGATGTTGGTGAGATTCAAAAAATCCTTGAAAATCTCAAAGGAAAAGGTAAGAAAACAGCTTCTTCCAGAAGCAGTGGTTCTAATAATATTTCCGCTGTTGTTAAGGGTAAAATCTATCTAAAGGAGCTTGTTTACAGAAAGCTCAAAGCCACTGATGTTAAAGGATCTTATATATTCAAAGACGGAATATTTGATCTTTCCGATTTAGATGCCCTTTTTGGTAATGGTAAAGTTTTTACCTCTTTTAAACTTGCTCTTTTGGGCAAAACATACAGTGGTCTTTTAAAAACTCAAAAAATAGATATGGGAGCTTTGACCCCTGTTGTATTTAACAGAACGGCAGGTATAGTCACAGGATTTCTTGATCTAAACTTCAATTTTTATGGAAAATATTTTGAATGGAATTTGGCCAAAAGGCATCTTTCTGCAAATGGTGACTTTCTCCTAAAAAACGGAAGGTTTCTTAACTTTAAAGCAATAAATGCTATTTCAGATGTTCTAAAGTTAGAAGAGTTCAAAGATCTTTCCTTTGATGAATTAAAGGGAAATGTTAGGGTGAAAAACGGCAAAATATTACTGAGCAGCTCTTTATCTTCAAAGGATATTAAACTTAAGGCAAAGGGTTTTGTTGGTCTTGATGGCTCTTTGAATTTACCAGTTCTTGTAAGGCTTTCTCCCTCTTTATCCAAAAAGCTGATAGAAAGGGTCTCCTTTGCCAGATATCTACCCAAAGAGAACAACTGGACCCTTGTTAAAGTTAAGCTTACAGGAAACTTGAATTCTCCTTTGGTTGTGCCTGATACCTCTTTTATAATAAAGAATAAGGAGAGTATATTCAAAAGATTATTCCGCTAATTTTTATGAGATATTTCTTAAAGCTTCTGTTAAATCGAATAAGGAGAAGGGTTTAAGGATAATGTGTGCATGGTTTTTCTTAGCGAATTCTGTGAGTTGTGAAACCTTATCAGAATAACCTGTTATAAATATTATTTTGAGTCTGTCGTTTTCTTTCTTTAATTCTTCCGCCAGCTTAATGCCTGATACATCAGGTAAAACCACATCCGTTATTAGAATATCTATTTCATCCTTATGCTTGTGAAAGAGCTTTTTTGCCTCTTCGTAATTTGAAGCGGAAAAGGTTTTTGCAGAAAGCTTATTAAGCATTTTTTCAATAACCTTTAAAAGTTCAATATTATCCTCCACCAGAAGTATCCCTTTGGATTCCATAGTTTTTCTCTTGTGTTCATCCATTTTAACATCAGGAATTTCTTCTCTCTTTGCTTCTGGAAGATAAATTGTGAATTTAGTTCCTTTACCCACAGTGCTTGTCACATCTATCAGTCCTTTAAGGCTTGTTACGCTTGAATGCACCTGAGAAAGCCCCAATCCTGTTCCCTTTCCTATCTCCTTGGTGGTGAAAAATGGATCAAAAATTTTGTCTATTATCTCTTTAGGTATCCCTTTTCCTGTATCTTCAACCTCAATCACTATGCAATTTTCGGAATCCATATCAAACATGGGCGGTTTTCTTATCTTTTTCAAGGAGATTTTTAAGATCCCTCCCTCTGGCATGGCGTCCTTAGCATTACTTGCAAGATTTAGTATAATGGTTTGAATGTGGGATGGGTTTCCCCAAATATAGTATTCTTGGTGTCCATCATCGCTGTATTCAACCTTTATATTTTCTGGCATGGTTCTGATTAACATCTTCACAATCCCTTTTATTAAGGGCTTTACATTTATTATGTGAAACTGAGCTGTATCTGTTCTTCCTATTAAAAGTATCTGAGAGGTAAGGTTTGCTGCTAATTTGCACTGGTTGAATATAAGTTGAAGTAATTCCTTAGTGTCTTTTTCCTTTGTATTTTCTAAACCTAACTGTGCGTATCCCATTATTATGTTCAGTATGTTATTAAAATCATGGGCTATTCCACCTGCAAGCAAACCCAAAGATTCTATTTTAGCGGTTCTTTCCTTCAGTTTTCTCAGTTTTTCCCTCTCAATTTCGGATTCTGTCAGCTCAAATATAAAGCTGAAGACCTTTTCAAACATGCTGAAAAGATAGAGATCTTCCTGGGAGAAGGGCTTCTCTTCCCTTTTCTTACCTATAGCAATTATGTACTTTGGGTTTTGCTCTACATATATGGGAGAGGTCAGAACAGATCCCACTTTTAATACCTCTTCTTTATAACTTTCAGGAGCCATTTCATACGGATAGTTTTTGAATAGATGGGGTTTGCCAGAAAGGGCTATGATACCAAGCACACCTTTGCCAAACTCTATTTCACCCTTTACATCAATTCCTTCGGAAAACACTATCTTTATTCTTTTGTTTTTCTTGTCAATTTCTCCAAGAACCGCAAAGGTTGCTTCAAATATATCCTTTATCTGTTTTACTATAGCCACTATTCTTTCGTGGGGTGAAAGATTCACCGTTTCTGATAAAATTTTAAATAGGCTTTGGCTAATTTTTCTTTCCTTTTCAAGAAGATCCCGAAGCACCACAATGCTTATGATAATAGATGCTATATTGCTTGCCATTTTTAGGGTTATGTCCTCAAAACGGGAAAAGGGCGGGCTCTTCTTCTTTCTCCCAACTCCTATTGCTCCCAGTAGGTTCTTTTGCGGTATCTCTATTGGAATGCAAAGAACCGGTCCAATTCTTTCTGATAGCTCCTTTGAGCCTTTAGGAAAATCACTATAAGAACCGTAAACAGCCCTTTTCTCAAGCATACACACTCCCAATGGTCCTCTTCCAGGTTTTGCTGGGGGAAGGTAAAAGTCATCACATATAAATCTATGAAGATAAGGGATATCCTTTTCTGTATCCCAAACTGTAATTGCTATATACTCTGCTTCTGTGGCTTTTCTTAGGAATTCCAATATAGAATCTAAAATACTAACAGGTTCTCCTCTATGAAGGTTATCTTTTATTGTCTCTGAGGTAAGAAAGTTTATGAAATTCCTAATTTTAAACTGTGAAGCCATCGGTTAGCTCTTTTAGTTTTTCCACCTTATCCACCACACCTTTTATGCTTTCCGTTATGTCTACTAAAGCTTTTGAAGCTTCCTCCACAGCTATATTTATTTCAGCCAGTCCTTCCGATACTTGCGTTGTTGCTATTTTCTGTTCCTTCAAAGCTTGGTGTATAGCTTCTACCTGCTCTCTTGCTTCTCTGCTTTCTTTTTGCACTTCATTGAGTATCTCTATGGTCTCCTCAGCAAACTTTGATACATCTAAAATTTTATCTGTATTCTCCTCTACCAAGGAGACATACCCCTCAATATCTTTACTTATTCTATTTATAATCTCTTCTATATTTCTGGTTTGCGTTGTGGTCTTTTCTGCAAGTTTCCTTACCTCATCGGCAACTACAGCAAATCCTCTTCCATGCTCCCCAGCCCTTGCAGCTTCTATAGCAGCGTTTAGAGCTAAAAGATTTGTCTGATCGGCGATATCGTTTATCACAGAGACCACCTCTTTGATGGATTCTGCTCCTTCTCTCAATTTTCTTATTTGGATAGCCATTCTTTCAAATTCCCCTTTTATTTTCAAAATTTGTTCTGTGAGATTTCTTATGTATTCATAGCCCTGAGTGGCTGCTTTTTCATTGCTTTCGGCTTTCTCTGCTACACTTTTTGCAGATTCTTCAAGTTCAGTAGCTGTCTTTTCTAACTCCTCAGCAGCAGCTGCTATATTTGATGTGGTTTGTGATGTTTCCTCTACAGTGGCTGAAAGCTCTTCAGCTGCAGCTGATGTCTTGGTTATGCTTTCTTCAACTGCATCTGTGGCTTCTTTAACGTTTTTTATCATCACAGATAACGTATCCATAAATTTGTTAAACCATCCTACAGCCTCTCCAAGCTCATCGGAACTTTCCACCTTCATTCTCATTCTGAGATCTCCCTGCCCTTGGGCTATTTCTTTTAAGCCATTAGACAAGTTTTTGGATACTGTTACAACTCTGTTTGATACGCTCCAGGCAAGGGCAAGTCCAATTATAAGGTTTATCATCATTATTATAATGGTAATTCTGGATATCTTGCTTCCCTCTTGAGCTTGGTGGATAAGTTTGCTATCTAAACGCTTTGTGAGGGTTTCCCTTAATTTTCTCAAAGAATCTGATATAGCATTTCCTTCTGTATCTATTCCATTTATAATCTTTATTTGATTTGATGAGAGATTAACCTTCCCAAAGTTATTCAGAGCATAATTAATGGTGTTCTTAAAATTTTCTATGGAATTTAGTATTTCTATTATCTTTCTTCCTTGAGAATCTTTTGTATTTTTTATAAAATCTTCAAGCTCCCTTAACTCTTTTTCGGTTTCCTTTATTAAATTTAAGGCTCTTTGAGCTTCATCTTTATTTTTTGTAATAAGGGAAAGAAGAATTTTTATTCTTGCATGATATATATTTGAATTGCTCTTCTCAATGTTTCTTATTACTTTTTGTTGAAAGTCTTTAATATTTGCTGCTGTTTTTCTCATGGAAGATATGTTTTTTATAGAAATAAGGGAGGCTATTAAACTGAGCAGTATAACAATAAGCATACTACCTAAGATTTTGATCCTCAGGCTCATCTGATCCTCTATATTTAAAAATTTTAAATATTTACCAACTCTGTCAAGATATAAATCGGGTAGAATCAAAAAAATTTAAGTCTCATTAAGCAAGAAGATTTACCAGTTCTTGTTTAAGAGGGGTGTTTTCTTTTAAAAGTATGGCTTTTAATCCTGCCTGTTTTGCTCCTTCAAAATCCTCCTTTTTCTTGTCTCCTATATGAAGCATTTCATTAGGTTTTACACGGAAAAAATTGGCAACAACTGTAAATATCTCCCTATTAGGCTTAAATATTCCAACTTCGTCTGAAAAGAAGTGTCTGTCCAGATAATCTGAGATACCAAATCTTTCCAAAAAGATCCTTGTGTAATTTGAGCTCCAGAATTGTACATTTCCTATACACGCTGTTTTTAACCCTTCCCCCTTTACAAATTTTAAAACCTCCAGTGTCTCCGGTATAATAATATCTTCTCTCATTTTTATTGTGGCTTTGGCTGTGGCTCTTCTCACATAATCCACATCAACGCCTAAAATATTCGCCACCATACTCTGACATATAAAAACCGCTTCTTTAGCAGGAAGTTTTCCTGAATAGCGCAACTCTTTAGCCCTGTTTTTAGCTTTATCAAAGGCTTCTTTTACAATCTCAAGATTTATACCGGATAGTTCAGACAGTTCTTCAGAGATGCCTTCAAACATAAAATTTACTTTTAAAAGAGTATCCCAAACATCAAAGGTTACAACTTTAATCATGGAATTTGAGCCCCCCGCATAAAGCGGGGGATTTTCTAAAGAAGTCTACACTTATATCCGTATACGTGAATGCCAGCTTCTCCTTCAGAGAAGAGTTTTCTAAATATCAATTCCACAGGAGCTCCCACCTTTACCAACTCATTATAGTTGGCATTTGGGGGAAGGTCTGTCACTTGAGCCATAATCCGTGTTCCATCTTCAAGCTCAACAATGGCTATCACAATAGGTTTTTGCAAAGAGAAGTCCTTAGGAGGTGTTCTCACAACGGTGTATGTGGCAATCTTTCCTTTTGTGGGAAGCCTGTAAAATTCAAGATCTTCAGATCCACAAGGGCACACAAGCCTTGGTGGAAAGTGTACCTTTCCACACTTTTTACATTTATTTGCTTCAAGTCTGTATCTTTGCGGAATCTCTTTGTAAACCCTTGGTGTAAGCATTAGACCACCTCCAGTATATGGACTGTACAGCTGGCACCGGATCCGCCCATGTTCTGGGCCAATCCACGTCTTGCATTCTTAACCTGGCGTTCTCCTGCAGTACCCCTTAACTGTTCCACCAGCTCCACTATCTGAGCAACACCTGTGGCTCCTACAGGATGGCCTTTAGACTTTAGGCCTCCACTTGTGTTGACAGGTATTTCTCCATCAAGGGCTGTTTTTCCTTCCTCTGCCGCTTTTATTCCCTCTCCAGGGTTAAAGAACCCAAGTGCTTCTATAACGCAAACTTCTGCTATGGTGAAGCAGTCGTGTACTTCGGCAAAGTCTATATCTTTAGGCTCCACATTTGCCATTTTGTATGCAGCCTTTGCCGCGTTTTCCACCACATCAAGCCAAACCATATCCTTTCTTTGTGCAAGCTGTATTGTGCTGGTTGCAGCTCCAGATGCAGATATCTTTATAATGGTGTCTGTGTATTTCTTGGCAAGTTCTACAGGACACAGAATAACAGCTGCTGCTCCATCTGTTACAGGAGAGCAGTCAAAGAGCCTCAAAGGATCCGCCACTAAAGTGGAGTTTATCACAGTATCCACTGTTATCTTGGATCTAAACTGGGCGTTTGGATTCTTTGAGCCATTTTCATGGTTTTTAACGGCCACCATGGCAAGCTGTCTTCTGAACACATCATCGGGGATGTTATACTTTTCCTTATAAGCTACAGCCATCATGGCATAAAGACCAGGGAAGGTTGCGCCTATAAAGGACTCATACTCTGCATCAGCGGCAGCAGCCAGTGCAGCTGTGGCATCAGCTCCTGTGTGCATCTTTTCAACTCCACCCACAAGAACAATATCACTTGCACCAGATGCCACCTCAAAGAATCCAAGCCTAAATGCATACCCACCAGATGCACAGGCCGATTCAACCCTTACGGCAGGTATAGGATTCTGGCCAAGATAGTCCGCCATCAAGGCTCCAAGGTGCTCCTGTTGAGCAAATAACCCGCTCGTCATACAGCCAACATACATGGAATCTATGTGATCCACTCCTGCGTCCTTTATTGCTTTCAAGGCTGCTTCTACGAAAAGCTCTCTCAAGTTTTTGTTCCAGAGCTCTCCGAATTTGGTGATCCCAATACCGATAACGGCAACCTCTCTCATTATAACACCTCCTTAAATTTGGGGATTAAGAATAATTTTTCCACGGAATTTGGCGTAAAGTCCGTAGTCGAGATAGATCTTATTGGCGTTTATCAGCTCTTTGAATTTAGGAGCCTTGTCCCTTACCTCTTCAATCCTTTCTGTCACCTTAAAGATGAATCCGTCAGAGCCAGCTCCAGATCCAAAGGACACCATAAAGATAAGCTCACCAGGTTTAGCCACATCAAGGGTGGCAGAAAGTCCATTTAGTGAAGAACCTGAATAAGTGTTACCCTGCCATGGAACAACCCATCCAGGCTCTATCTGCTCTTTCTTAAAGCCCAAGATCTTTCCAGCTCTTAAGGGGAACTTTCCGTTGGGCATATGGAATATGGCATAAGAAAAATCTGAAGGTTTAAGCCCTGACATCTCTAAAAGTTTCTTTCCACAGGATATCACATGCCTGAAATATGCAGGCTCTCCAGTGAAACGCCCCCCATGCTGGGGATACATTTCATGCTCTCTTCTCCAGAAATCTGGGGTGTCAGTGGTGAAGGAGTAGGTGTAAAGAATCTCAGCCACCACATTTTCCGCTCCTATAATAAAAGCGGACCCGCCAGCAGCTGCAGAATACTCAAGGGCATCTCCAGGAGCTCCTTGGGATGTATCTGCACCGATACCCATGGCGTATTTCATATTTCCAGATTTCACATGGGAATACGCCACAAATACCGCTTCAGATCCGGCTTTGCACGCAAATTCGTAATCTGCAATATGGACATCTGGGGTAATGCCTAAGGCTTCAGCCACCACAGTTCCAGATGGCTTAACAGCATAAGGGTGCGATTCCGATCCTATATAGAGTGCTCCTATCTCTTTGGGATCAATCTCTGCTCTGGCAAGGGCGTATTTTGCAGCCATATAGGAGATGGTTATGGTATCTTCATCCATATTGGGAACAGTCTTTTCATAAAGCAAAAGTCCATTCTTGATGGTTTCTGGATCATCTCCCCACTGCTTGGCTATCTCTTCCACCCTAATTCTGTATCTGGGAACATACACTCCCCATCCCACAATACCAACTCCCATACTCAACCTCCCTGACTATTTTCTTCCATCTTTATTATTCGCTTTTAATGTTGTCAAGTATATTTTCATAAAACTAAACTTGCATCACCCCGTGTTTCTTTGGGTATCTCAATTCTCCAGGTTTGTTCTCATAGAATGCAAACCTTTCAACAAGGGCTTTTCTCAGTTCCCAAGCAGGTATCATGTCATCTATTATGAGGTCGCTGGCGAGCTTATAAATATCCACCTGATCCCTGTATTCGTCCTGTTTCTGCTTAACAAACTGAAGCCTTTCTTTGGGATCTTTAATCTCTTGAATCTTGTTATAAAAAACAGCATTAACTGCAGCTTCTGGTCCCATAACAGCGATTAGGGCTGTGGGAAGGGCTATACAAGCGTCAGGTTCGTGTGAGGGACCACACATGGCGTATAGACCAGCTCCATAGGCTTTTCTGACAACAACCGAAATCTTGGGAACTGTAGCTTCAGACACAGCATATAGCATTTTGCATCCGTGCCTCAATATTCCTTGCCTTTCCACAGCGGTTCCAATCATAAATCCAGGCACATCCATAAGGAAAAGGATGGGAATGTTGAAGGCATCGCACAGCCTTATAAATCTACAGGCTTTATCTGCAGAGTCTACAAAGAGCACTCCTCCTTTGACCTTGGGCTGATTCGCTATTATCCCTACTGGTTTTCCATTTATCCTTGCAAACCCTGTGATTATCTCCCTTGCCCACAATTCCTTCATCTCAAACCATGAGCCTGCATCTATAATCCTCCAGATAACTTCATACATATCAAAGGGTATGTTTTGATTTTCGGGGATAATCTTTTCCAAATCTGCTGGATCCTTTTCTGGATCTTTCGGTTCAGCTGTTGGCGGTTTTTCAAAGCAGTTTTGGGGAAAATAGGAAAGATAATCCTTTATTTTTTGTAGGCCTTCGTGTTCATCTTTTACAAACACATCTCCCACTCCAGAGATTTCACAATGCATCTTTGCTCCACCCATTTCCTCAATGGTGACCTTCTCTCCTATGGTCACTTCAGCCATTCTCGGTGAGCCTAAATACATGGCTCCCAATTTGTCCACGCATATGATCACATCACAAAATGTGGGTATGTATGCTCCTCCAGCTGCAGACGGCCCAGATAAAAGACATATCTGGGGCACCATCCCTGACATTAATGCCTGAAGATGGAATATCCTTCCAGCGTGTCTTCTTCCAGGGAAGCAGTATATCTGATAGTCTATTCTCAAACCAGCTGAATCAACAAGATATATCATGGGTATTCTTAAACGCATGGCGGTTTCTTGAATTCTTATGATCTTTTCAACTGTTCTGGGCCCCCAAGAGCCAGCTTTCACAGAGAAATCATTCGCCATGACACACACATCTTTGCCGTTTATCTTACCAAGTACAGTAACAACTCCATCTGCGGGGAGTTCCTCCTCAAGACAGTTGGCAAATAGTCCATCCTCCACTATGGGTTCAGGATCCAAAAGTATCTTTAGCCTTTCTCTGCATAAGAGTTTACCCTGTTCTTTGATTCTCTTTTTATGACGTTCTGGTCCCATTTGTTTGAGCTTTTCTCTCAATTCATAAAGAATCTCTCCCTTTGTTTTTTTATCCGCCATGACTTACCTCCTTATTCTCCAGTAAATTTTGGTTTTCTCTTTTCTTTAAATGCCTTTAAAGCTTCCACTCTGTCTTTAGTTGGAATGACGACTTCGTAGGCTTTGGATTCAATTTCAAGGCCAGTTTTTATGTCCACTTCGGTTCCCCTGTTTATAGCGAATTTAGCCTGAGCCACTGCAATGGGCCCATTTGCCGATATTTCCTCTGCGATTTTGAGGGCTTCTTTTAGCAAATCTTCTTTGGCAACCATATGGGTGATTAAGCCAATGTTTAAAGCTTCCTTTGCTGTTATCCTTCTTGCAGTGAAAATAAGCTCCTTTGCCCAAGCTTTCCCCACTATCCTTGGCAACCTTTGAGTTCCCCCTGCTCCTGGAATAATGGCAAGGCTTGTCTCTGTCAGTCCCATAATGGCGTTTTCCGAAGCAATTCTTATATCACAGGCAAGTGCCATCTCCAGACCGCCACCAAAGGCGTATCCATTTATTGCCGCAATGGTAGGTTTAGGGATATCTTCAAACATGGAAAAGGTATCTCTTATGGTCTTTATAAAAATCTTCACTTCCCTTTCTGACATCTTCTCCCTTTCTTTAAGGTCTGCCCCTGCACAGAAGGCTTTTTCTCCTCTTCCCGTGACAATTAATGCTCTTATATCTTTGTCAAACCACACAGAGTTAAGGGTTTCTTGTATCTCTAAAAGCATAGGATAGCATAGTGCATTCATAACTTCGGGGCGATTAAGAGTGAGAAGAAGGATGTGTTCCCTCTTCTCCACAGCTATATACTTCATTTTTAGTCCTCCAGTACTATCACCACATCCCCTTCGTTTATGAAGTCTCCAACATTCACCTTTATTTCCTTAACCACGCCCTCTTTGTCGGCTTCTAAAGGTATCATCATTTTCATGGATTCAATTATAAAAAGCTCTTGGCCAGGCTCCACTTTATCTCCCACATTCACCTTTATCTCAGCTACCACTCCTGCCATTGGGGATGTTATCTCTGCCATTTTGACCTCCCTTTATTTTAGGTTTTCTATAAAGTTGGTATACGTTTTGCCTTCAATGAACAAGGGATGTGAAAGGGCTTTTATATGAAAGGGTATGTTGGTCTTTATCCCTTCAATTACTGTCTGTTCTAATGCTTTTAACATTTTCTTTCTGGCTTCTTCTCTGTTTTTGCCCCAAGCTATCATCTTGGCTAAGAGGGGATCGTAATAGGGTGTCACAGTGTAGCCTTCGTATATACCATGGTCTATCCTCAAACCTTCCATCTCTGGGAAGGAAAGTTTAGTTATTTTACCAGGGGAGGGCATAAAATTTTTATCAGGATCTTCAGCGTATATTCTGCACTCAATGGCATGGCCGTTTATTTTAACGTCTTCCTGTTTTATAGAAAGTTTCTCTTTAGCCGCTATCTTTATCTGCCATTTAACAAGATCTATACCTGTAATCATCTCTGTGACAGGATGCTCCACCTGTATCCTTGTGTTCATTTCAAGAAAGTAGAAATTGAGTTGGGTATCCACTAAAAATTCCACTGTTCCAGCGTTATCGTAATTTATGGCTTTGGCTGCTCTTTTGGCGGCTTCTCCCATCTTTTCTCTCAGTTGGGGTATAACAACCACAGAGGGGGCTTCTTCTATGACTTTTTGGTGCCTTCTTTGGATGGAGCATTCCCTTTCGTTGACATGTATTATGTTTCCAAATTTGTCTGCCAATACCTGTATCTCAATATGGCGGGGATTTTCTATGTATTTCTCTATATAAAGGGTAGGGTCACCAAAATAGGCCTTTGCCCTCATCTCGCACATCTTGAAGGCTTGCTCAAGTTCAGCCTCATTTCTTGCTATCTGCATACCGATACCACCACCACCTGCTGATGCTTTTACCATCACAGGATACCCTATCTCATTTGCTATCTTTTTTGCCTCATCTAAGCTCTTTATGCCCTCTGTAGTTCCAGGAACTACAGGTACACCGGCATCCATCATAGTTTTTCTAGCCTTTGTCTTAAATCCCATAGCCTCTACAGCGTCAGCATTTGGCCCTATAAAGGTTAATCCTGCCTTTTCCACCTCTCTTATAAAATTGGCATTTTCGGCAAGAAAACCGTATCCAGGATGAATGGCTTCGGCTTTGCTCTCTACAGCAACCTCTATGATCTTTTTTATATTAAGATAGCTTTGGGCAGCCTGAGCAGGACCAATTAGATAGGCTTCGTCTGCTATCTTCACATGTAAAGCTTCCCTGTCGGCTTCAGAATACACAGCCACAGTCTTGATACCAAGCTCTTTACAGGCTTTAATTACCCTACAAGCTATTTCTCCTCTGTTTGCGATGAGTATTTTGGAGAACATAAACCACCCCCTTTTTCAGTTTTACAGCCCTAAAAATCTCTTTGGATTTCTGCTTAAAAGGTTTTCCAGCGTTTCATCTTTAAGTGGAAGCTCTTTTAGCTCTTTTATGATTCTTTTTCTTGATATTAAAGGAAAATCAGAGCCAAAAAGAACCTTCTCCTTTAAAGGTCCATTCATGTATTTTATTAGTATATCTGGATAATGTTTAGGTGCCCAACCAGCCACGTTCAAAAACAGATTTTCGTGCCTTAAAGCTATGGCTATTGCGTCTCCTACCCATGGCCATCCAAAATGGGCAGCCACTATTTTCAGTTTGGGAAAATCCACAGCCACATCGTCTAAATCTATGGGATGGCAGTATTTCAGTCTTGTTCCAGCATGAAACTGATTTCCTGTGTGAAATATGATGGGAATTCCCAGATCCTGCGCCAGCTCGTATATAGGATAGAAAAGGGGATCGTTGGTTTTCAATTCAT
>JALVKL010000226.1 GCA_027033775.1 bacterium
AAGGTATTCTCCACTTTAGGTGCTTATGGAATGGCTATACCAACATCTTTAACTGTTCAGAACACTCAAGGAGTGAAAAAAAGTGTAAATTTAGAAAAAAGCTTTGTGATAGAGCAACTAAAAGCTGTATTAGAGGATATTGAAATTGATGGTATAAAGATCGGTATGCTTGGAGATACTGAATTAGCAGCCGATTTGGCAGAGATTCTAAATGATTTTAAAGGAACGATAGTATTTGATCCTGTAATCCGCTCCACATCAGGATACAGGCTAACGAAGGGAGACATAAAAATTCTGTTGGAGCTATTAAGAACATGTGATGTTATAACCCCCAATTATAGTGAGCTATTTATGATTACCGGTAAGTATGACTTAGAAGATGCCTTAAAAGCTTTTAAAAATATGGGAATTAAGAATGCCGTAATTACAGGGGCCGATACTCAGGATGAGAAAATAATGGATATCTTAATAGTAGAAGGGGAGATTTTTAAAAAAGAGCATAAAAAAGTGAAATTAGATAAAAGAACCCATGGAACAGGATGTGCTTTCTCCTCAGCCCTTTTAAGTTATTTGGTAGAAAGTCTGCCTTTGACTGAAGCTTACGAGAAAGCAAGGGATTTCGTTAAAATTTGCCTGACCCTTTCAGATGAAATAGGAAAAGGACTAATACCTGTAGATCCTTCAAAATACCTTCTAAGGGAAAAAGCAAGAATAGAGGTTTTAGAAAGGCTAAAGAAAACCATTGATTTACTTAAAGAGATACCTGGTATCTACAAACTTATCCCAGAAGTTCAAACAAATTTGGCTGAAGCTATACCCTGTCCTTTAAATATTATGGATGTGGCGGCATTTCCTGGAAGGATAATCAGAGTTAAAGATAAGATAAAAAATATAAAAGACCCTGAATTCGGAGCCTCATCCCATGTTGCCAGAATTGTCTTAGCAGCAAACAGATTCGATAAATCTATAAAATCTGCTATAAACCTAAAGTATAAAAAAGATTGGATAGAAAAATTATCTTCCTGTCAGCTCTTTGAAATAGCCAGTTTCTCGAGAAAAGAGGAACCAGAAAAGATAAAGGAGAAAGAAGGCAGTACCCTAGATTGGGGGGTATCCTTAGTCTGTCAAAGGTTAGGCTTTGTTCCTGATATAATTTATGATGAAGGGGATATTGGCAAAGAACCTGTAATAAGGGTATTGGGGAAAAATGCTATCGAAGTAGTGAATAAAGTAAGAAAAATAGCAGAAATACTCAATCTATGACTTTTCCAAATCTTCTTTCTCTTTTCTGGTAATCCTTTATGGCAGCAATCAAATCATCTTTAGTAAAATCAGGCCATAACTTAGGAGTGAAATAAAGCTCTGTATAGGCTATCTGCCAAAGCAAAAAATTGCTTATTCTAATCTCTCCCCCTGTCCTTATGAGAAGATCGGGATACGGAACATAGGGAGCGTAAAGAAAGTTAACAAAAAGATCCTCATCTACATCCTCTAAGGATATATCCCCAGCCATAACCCTTGAGGCTATTTTTTTAGCTGCATCTACTATTTCTGCCCTTCCCCCATAACTTAAAGCCAAAATCAGATTTAGGGAATCACACTTTTGGGTGGATTTAACCACCCTCTCGATAACAGTTTTTACCTCTTGGGGTAAAAGATTTACCCTGCCGATTACATTAAACTTTATATTATTCTCAATTAACTCTCTTTCCTTTGCCTCAAGATAACTCTTTAAAAGAGCCATCAAAAAAGAGACCTCCTCTTTTGGTCTTTGCCAATTTTCTGTAGAAAAAGCAAAGAGGGTAAGATATTTTATACCTAAATCTTTGGAAGCCGTGATAATCTCTTCCGCCCTCTCAACACCCACCCTGTGCCCCTCAATCCTTGGCAGATTCCGTTTTTTAGCCCATCTACCATTTCCGTCCATTATGATGGCAACGTGAACAGGAATATCCTTCATATCCAGCATAACATCCTCTCACCTTAAACTGACAAAAATAAGGGGAAGCCTTAAATATAAGGCTTCCCCTTATCAAATAAAAAATATCCTTACTCTTCAGGACCTAAAATGGCATCAGAAGGACAAACTTCGACACAAGCTCCACAATCCGTACACTTCTCAGGATCAATCTCGTACTTCTCCTCCCCTTCAATTATAGCATCGGCGGGACACACATCCTTACAAGCACCACAGGCCACACATTCGTCTGTGATTTTGTGAGCCATAGCTACACCTCCCTTTTGATTTAAAACTCCATTATCTCTTTTTCCTTCCTTTCAACCAGTTCGTCAATAAGTTTAATGAATTCATCGGTGATTTTTTGTATCTCTTTTAAAGCCCTTTTAGCTTCATCTTCGGAGATCATCTTCTCCTTTTCCATCTCCTTTACCTCTTCGTTCCCTTCCCTTCTTATATTCCTTATAGCTATCTTATACTCTTCGGCTATCTTTCTGACGAGCTTCACAAGCTGTCTTCTCCTTTCCTCAGTAAGAGGAGGAAAGCTCACTCTGATAACATTACCGTCATTGGTGGGATTTAAACCAAGATCGGAACTGGATATAGCCTTCTCTATATCCTTTATAACACTTTTATCCCAAGGCTGAATCAACACCATCCTCGGCTCAGGAACAGTTAATGTAGCCAGCTGCTTTAGAGGGGTTGCTACACCATAATAGGAAACCTTTATCTCCTCAAGTAAAGCAGTGGAAGCCCTTCCGGTTCTTATACCTATAAGCTCCTTCTCACATTTATCCACAGATTTTTTCATTCTCCTTCTTAAATCATCGTAAAGATCCTTCAGCATGGCTTTACCTCCCCCACCGTTGTTCCCACCTTCTCCCCCATAACCACCCGCTTTATATTACCAGGTTCAAGAACAGAAAAGACAATTATAGGAATGGAGTTGTCCATACACAAGGATATAGCTGTTGAGTCCATAACCTTAAGCCCTTTTTCCAGAACTTCTATATACTCTATTTTTTCAAACTTAACAGCATTAGAAAACCTTTTAGGATCCCTATCATAAACACCGTCCACTTTGGTAGCCTTAAGAATGGCATCTGCGTTTATCTCAGCAGCTCTTAAAGCAGCGGCTGTATCTGTTGTAAAAAAAGGATTTCCCGTTCCCCCAGCAAAGATAACAAGCCTTCCCTTTTCCAAATGCCTAACAGCTCTTCTTCTTATATAAGGCTCAGCAAGTTGCCTTATTTCAAAGGGTGTCATAACTCTTGTGGGAACCCCCTCTTTTTCCAAAACGCTCTGCAAGGCAAGGGCATTTATAAGAGTGGCAAGCATACCCATATAATCCCCAGTAGCTCTATCAATTCCTGTGTCCACTCCTGAAATGCCTCTGAAGATGTTGCCACCGCCTATAACCACTGCAATCTCAACTCCAAGCTTCCATACTTCCTTTAGTTCCTTGGCTATCCTCAAAAGAGCCCCGCTGTCAATTCCATAACCACCCTCGCCAGCCAATATCTCACCGGATAGCTTTATTAAAACCCTTTTAAAGCGGGGCCTTTTATCATCCATAACTACTCAACGCCAACCTGAAATCTCACAAATCTTGAAACTTTAATATTCTCTCCCAGCTTAGCTATAGCCTCAGTTATAAGATCCTTCACCTTCTTGGAATCATCCTTTATAAAGGGCTGCTCAAGCAGACAGACATCTTCAAAAAACTTGTTAAGCTTTCCTTCCACTATTTTCTCTACAACATGCTCAGGTTTTCCGGCTTCCAGAGCCTGCTCCCTATATATGGCCTTTTCCCTTTCTATCACCTCCTGGGGAACATCCTCTTTAGATACATAAAGAGGACTCATAGCTGCAATCTGCATAGCTATATCCTTTACCAACTGCTGAAATTCTTGAGTCCTTGCCACAAAGTCTGTTTCACAATTAACCTCCACAAGAACGCCTATCTTTCCGCCCATATGGATATATGAACCTATAAGACCCTCTTTAGCCTCCCTTGCGGCTTTTTTCTCCGCTTTGGCAATGCCTTTTTTCTTCAATATATCTAAAGCCTTTTCCATATCACCCCCTGCTTCCTGAAGGGCCCTCTTACAATCCATTATACCTGCGCCAGTCTTTTCCCTCAGTTCCTTAACCATGTCAGAAGTTATCATAAAGCCACCTCCTCACTCTTCGTCTTCATAATACTCTTCATATTCCTCATATCCTTCTTCAAAGGGCATCTGCTCCAAAGCCTCTTCCATAGTGTAAACTTCAGCCTCTTCTGGAACCTCCTCCTCTATGCCAAACTTCTCCCTGAAGACATGCTGACCCTCTATTACAGCATCCGCTATTTTTGATGTTATAAGCCTTATAGCCCTTATGGCATCGTCATTGCCCGGTATAATCACGTCTATCTCGTCAGGATCACAGTTTGTATCCACTATGGCCACAATGGGAATACCAACCTTTCTGGCTTCCCTTACAGCATTATGCTCTTTTTTAGGATCTACTATATAAACAATATCAGGAAGCTGCTCCATATCTCTTATTCCTCTATAGTTTCTCTCAAGCTTCTCTATCTTTCTTAATATTCGCATCCTCTCTTTTTTGGTGTAGTTTTCCAAAAAACCTTCATCTCTCATTCTCTCAAGTTCTTTCCACTTCTCTATACTCCTTCTTATAACCTTAAAATTGGTGAGGGTTCCTCCTATCCATCTGTGATTCACATAATACATACCACACCTTTTCGCCTCTTCCTCAATGGCATCCTTTGCCTGCTTCTTGGTGCCAACAAAGAGAACCTTTGCCCCCTCTGAAACCCTATCCCTGACAAACTGGTAAGCCTGCTCAAACAATTGCAAGGTTTTCTGAAGGTCAATGATGTATATGCCGTTTCTTGCAGTGTAGATGTAGGGCTTCATCTTGGGGTTCCAACGCCTGGTCTGATGACCAAAATGCACTCCAGCTTCAAGCAACTGCTTCATAGTTACTACAGCCATACCTACCTCCTTTTTGGTTTTTCCTCCGCCCCTTCATCCCCCCGGGAACCCGAGAGGGCACCCCCCGGCAGGTCCGGAGCGTGTGTTATATTTTTGTTAGCAAACAGATATGCTTCTATAAAATCATCTATATCTCCGTCAAGAACATTCAAAGCAGCAACATCGTTTTTTTCCACCCCTGTTCTTAAATCCTTAACAAGTTTAAAAGGATGAAGCACATAAGAGCGTATCTGGTTGCCCCAAGCGATCTCTTTTTTACTTTTTTCAAGCTCTTCCTTTTCTTTCTCAAGCTCCTTTCTCTTAAGCTCGTAAAGCCTTGCTCTAAGAATCTTCATTGCCATCTCTCTGTTTCTGTGCTGGGATCTCTCGTTCTGACATTGGACAACTATACCTGTTGGTATATGGGTTATTCTCACAGCGGAATCGGTCACGTTAACATGCTGACCGCCAGGACCTGAAGCACGAAAGGTTTCAATCTTAAGATCCTCTGGCCTAATCTCCACCTCTATATCCTCTTCTATTTCAGGATAAACAAACACAGAAGCAAAAGAGGTATGCCTTCTTCTGTTAGCGTCAAAGGGGGAGATTCTAACCAATCTGTGAACCCCTGTCTCCCCTTTAAGATAACCGTAAGCATAGGGGCCTTTCACCATAAAGGTTACACTTTTTATACCAGCATCTTCTGCAGGCTGATAGTCCATTATCTCAACATCAAAGCCCTTTTCTTTAGCCCATTTTGTATACATTCTGAATAGCATTTCAGCCCAATCCTGAGCCTCGGTTCCACCAGCTCCTGGATTTATAGAGACGATGGCGTTGTTGGCGTCCTTTTCCCCTGAAAGAAGGGTTTTTATCTCCATATCTTTGATCTTTTTTGACAACAGAGAAAGCTCTTCTTTTATATCCTTCTCAAGTGAAATCTCTCCCTCTTCTTCGGCAAGCTCAAAAAGAACTTCAAGGTCTTCTATTTTACTCATAATACTGTTCCACTCCTTAAGCAGATCCTCTATCCTCTTTTTCTCTTTGAGGATTTGAGCAGCCTTTTTTGAATCCATCCAGAAATCAGAGGAGGATATTTGGGCTTCAAGGGATGACAGTCTTTTTCTTTTGCCTTCTATGTCAAAGAAACCCCCTTAATTTATTCAGCTTATCTTTAATTTCTTCCAAATATTCCCTCTCAGCCTCAAACATAATTGAAATCCCCCAACAAACTATGGCTTATTATATAAAATGAGACTTTACAAAAATTGCAAGATTATAGATAAAAATTTTTCCCTTAAAAGGGTTAATATCCTTGTGGAAAACGGGAAAATAAAAAGTATCATCCCAGAAAAAGTAAAAACCCCAGAGGAAAAATCTCTAAAAGTTATAGATATTGAAGATGGTCTTGTGATAACCGGATTAACAGATATACATGTTCATGGAGCAGATGGAAAATCCTTTGCCGAAGGAAGCGTTGAAGAGATATTAAAAGCATACAATGCCTTAAAACAAGCAGGTACAAGATTCATTCTGGCAACCTTAATAACACTGCCCCCTGAAAGAATGAATAAGGCTTTAGAGGCTTTAAAAGAAGTACAGAAAGAATCCCCTGAGATACTTGGTGCTTACATAGAAGGTCCCTTTATAAACATAAAAAAAAGAGGCGCCATGAAAAAAGAGTTCTTTCAGACATGGACGCCTAAGAAATTCATAAAACTCATTGAAAGATTTAACGATACCATCAAGATGGTAACAGTGGCTCCAGAGGTGGAAAATGCCGACTACATAATAGATGCCCTTTGTAAAAATGGGATAAAGTTGGCCTTTGGCCATTCAGAAGCAGAATACGAGCTCTGCTTAAAATATGAAGAAAAAGTCTCTCTTTTTACCCATATTTTCAATGCCATGGGAACATTTCACCACAGAAATCCAGGAATTGTAGGGTTTGCCTTAGAAAAAAATATACCCTGTGAAATAATCCCAGAATTTAACCATCTCCACAAGGCAACCTTGTCCTTAACATTCAAAATAAAAGGAAAAGACAATGTAATACCTGTATCTGACGGCACACCCTTGACACTGTCATCTAAAAAAGAGACAAAATTTTCTGGAGTAAATGTTAAGGTAAAAGGACAAGCTGTATTCACAGAAGAGGGAAAGCTATTTGGCTCTGCCATAACCCTTATGGAAGGCTTGGAAAACCTTCA
>JALVKL010000227.1 GCA_027033775.1 bacterium
CAATGTAAAAGATGGCTTGCCTCTGTATTACCTGAGGTGCCAGTGGTGTATGTTACAAGCACGGCAGAGGCTGCCAAAATGGCAGCAGAAAGGGACGATGCTGGGGCTATAGCCAGTGAGATGGCTGCCACCTTTTACGGTCTCAAAGTGGCTGTAAGGGATATTGAGGACATTAAGGATAACTATACCAGATTTCTCATAATAGGTAGGGAATCTGTATCTCCTACAGGTTCAGATAAGACCTCTGTTATGTTCAGTATTTCAGATGAGGTGGGAGCTTTGAAAAATATACTTGCTTGTTTTTCAGATAGAGGCATAAACCTTACAAAAATAGAATCTCGTCCTTCAAGAAAAAAACCTTGGGATTATATTTTTTATGTTGATTTTCTTGGGCATTTAAGCGATGAAAATGTAAGGGATGCTTTGGAATGCCTTAAGAGAAGGTGTGTTTTTGTGAAGATTCTTGGCTCCTACCCTAGGTGGAGCGAACAGGAGGGTTGAGGTGAGGAAAAGATTCTTTAATAGATTGGCAATTTTTATTTTAGGTTTTTCCATTCTTCTTTTTGCTGATGTAGCTTGTGCGAAGAAAAAGCAAAAAGAAGAGTCTCTATTCAAATATTTAAAGGTTTTCTCAGAGGCTATACATTACATTGAGAGCAATTATGTTAAGGATGTTGATCCTAAGGATCTTATATACAGTGCCATAAAGGGTATAACATCGGATCTGGATCCCCATTCTGTTTTCCTAACCCCTGATATGTATAAAGAGATGAGGGTAGAAACAAAGGGAGAATTTGGCGGGTTGGGTATAGAGATAACAATGAAAAACGGAGTGCTCACCATTGTTTCTCCCATAGAAGGAACACCGGCTTGGAAGGCTGGCTTAAAGGCAGGAGATAAGATTATAAAAATAAACGGCCAACCAACTCGGGGTATGACCCTTATGGACGCTGTTAAAAAGTTGAGGGGTCCTAAAGGGACCAAAGTTACCATTACAATAATGAGAGAAGGGGTGGATAAGCCCTTTGATGTGACCATTGTGAGGGATATCATAAAGATAAAAAGTGTAAAGTATAAGTGGCTGGATAAAAAAGCAGGTATTGGCTACATAAAGATAAGAAGTTTTCAGGAGAATACCACTAAAGAGTTGGACTCTGCCTTTAATACTTTATATAAGGATGGGCTAAAAGGTTTGGTATTGGATTTGCGCAATAATCCAGGGGGTCTCCTTTCTCAAGCTGTATCTGTATCCGATAGGTTTTTGAAGGGAGGAAAGCTTATAGTCTATGTTAAAGGCAAAGGAAGCACCGAAAATCTTAAATTTATGTCCCATGATGTTGGCACTTATCCTTATGTTCCCCTTGTTATTCTTGTTAATGCAGGTTCTGCCAGTGCTTCTGAAATAGTGACAGGGGCTTTAAAGGCTCATAAAAGAGCAGTTGTGATGGGGGAGAGAACCTTTGGCAAAGGTTCTGTTCAGACAGTGTTTCCTCTTTCTGATGGTTCTGCTCTTAAACTCACCACTGCGTATTACTACACTCCTGACAATATATGTATAGAGGGAAAGGGAATTGAGCCTGATTTTGTAATCCCTGAGAATCTTGTGGAAAAGGCTCCATCCCATCCAGTAATAAGGGAAAAAGAACTTACACAGTTGAAAAAAGAGAAGGTGTTGCCAAAGATAAAGAAGAAAAAATCACAGGAAGAGATAGACTATCAGCTAAAATTTGCTGAAGGGTTCCTGAAGCTCTGGATAGAGATGGGAAATTTCTCTAATGAAAAGATCTCGGCGAAGCACTAAATCTTCCAGAAGAAGATCAACGAGAAGAAAGAAGGATAAAACCTATCTGATAGTTTCTATAAGTGTAATTTCCCTGTTTATTATGGGCATTCTAATAGGCTATTTTGTGGGAAGAAGATCTGTGAGTATATCTGTTGGGGAAAAGCCCAAAGAGGTGCCTTTGCAAAGGCAGGCAGTGAAAAGGACACCTTCTGCTGTTTCTGGTAAAAAAGGGAAAGAAAAATTACCCAAAGTTAAAGCAAAAGGCCTAGTGGCTATAGTAATAGATGATTTTGGATATAGAAAGACTGATATAGACAGATTTAAAAAGCTTCCCTATCCCATATCCGTTTCCATAATACCCTTTACCCCTTATGAGAAGTATAGTGCACAGGAGGCCATAAAGTTTGGAAAATCTGTTATGCTCCACATTCCAATGGAACCCAACTCAAGTGGAGAGAAGATAGAAAAGCTGGAGAGAAAGACTAAAGGAATGCTCAGCACAAAGATGACGGAAAAGCAGATAAGAGCTTTGCTGAAAGAGGAGATAAAAAGGGTTCCCTATGCAGTAGGTGCCAATAACCATATGGGTTCTAAATTCACGAGGTTTAAAAAAGGTATGAGGGTTGTCTTGGATGAGCTAACTAAAAACGGTCTTTTTTTCTTGGACAGCAGAACTGTAGCTTACAGCCTTGGGACAAGGGTAGGGAAAGAGATGGGAATTGTGGTCTTAAAGAGGGACATATTTCTTGATAATTCACGGGATGTTAATTACATAAAGCATCAGTTGGACGAGTTGGCAAGGATAGCCATGAAAAGGGGATATGCCATTGCCATAGGTCATCCCCATATAACCACTTATCTGGCATTGAAGGAAAAACTGCCTGAGCTTGAGAAGAAGGGCATAGTGGTGGTTCCCATTGAAAAGATATATGAAATGTGCGGAGGAGATTATGCGGGTGGTATTCAAAAGACCGGAAACCTTAAAGGAAGAAAGGTTTCATTTTTGTCCAGGATGTCATCATGGCATAGCTCACAGGTTAGTGGCGGAAGTTATAGATGATTTAGGCATTAGGGAGAGGACCATAGGTGTTGCTCCTGTTGGTTGTGCTGTGTTCCTTTACAATTATTTCAATTTGGACGTTACAGAGTCTCCTCATGGAAGGGCTCCTGCCGTAGCCACAGGGATAAAAAGATGCCTTCCTGACAGGGTTGTTTTCTGTTATCAGGGGGACGGCGAGATAACCGCTATAGGAACAGCGGAGATCATCCATGCTGCAAGCAGAGGAGAAAATATCACTGTGATTTATATAAATAACGCTGTTTATGGTATGACAGGGGGGCAAATGGCTCCTACAACGGTTTTAGGACAGAAGGCTTCCACCTGCCCATATGGAAGAGATCCCAGAAATTCTGGGTTTCCTATGAGGATGGTGGAGGTTTTAAATACTTTGGAGGCCCCCGCTTTTCTGGCTAGGGTTAAATTGAATTCCCCTAAAGCGGTAAAACAGGCAAGAAGGATGATAAAGAAGGCCTTTGAGGCACAGCTTAATGAAGTGGGTTTCTCTATGGTTGAGGTTCTCTCTGCGTGTCCTACAGGCTGGAGGCTTTCTCCTGTGGAGGCTTGTAAGTGGATAGATGAAGAGATGGAGAGTTACTATCCAATAGGTGTATTGAGGGACAAGGGGGTTTAAGTTGGCTAAAGAGGTGGATGTATTCATAGCGGGGATAGGGGGACAAGGCTCTCTTCTTATTGGGCAGATCTTGTCTGAAGCTGCTATAAAAGAGGGTTTTAATACCACATGGGTTCCTATATATGGAGTTGAGAAAAGAGGTGGTGATGCCACTGTCACTGTTATCATATCAGATGAGGAGATAGGTTCCCCAGTTTTAGATAAGGTTAACAATATGGTGATAATGCATCAGAGGATGTGGGATAAATACAATCATAAATTGAAGGAAGGGGGGCTTTTGATTATTAACTCTTCCATAGTGGAGGTAAATAATATCAACGCAGAGGTCATAAAAGTTCCTGCAACAGAGATAGCTGTCTCATTGGGTACAGAAAGGGTTACCAATATGGTGCTCTTAGGGGTGCTGCTTAAAAAATTGAGGGTGGTTTCTCCTGATTCTATTAAAGAGATCATAGAATCAAAATCAAAAAATGCCGATATTGCATCTTTGAATCTCAAAGCCTTTGAGGAAGGCTACAACTTCTTATGAATCTTCTTGTTCTGTTGTTCTTGGGAGTTGTCCAAGGGATAACCGAATTTTTGCCTGTCTCCAGCTCTGCCCATTTGGTTATTCTTCAGCATTTTTTTAAATTTAAAGGGGACAGGTTATTTTTTGATGTTATGTTACATTTTGCCACTCTTCTTTCTGTGATTGTGTATTTCAGAAGGGATATAATAAACTATATTAGATCAAAACGGTTATTGCTGCTTATTGTAGTCGCCTCTATTCCTACAGCTTTCATAGGTTTGGGGCTAAAAGATTTTGTTGAGGGACTGGCCTATCATCCTAAATTAGTGGCTCTATTTTTGCTTGTGACAGCGGCTATTGTTTGGTTATGCGATCTTTTAAAGGAGAGGGGCTATAACCTGAGTGAGATGGGCACTAAAGAGGCCATTGTGGCAGGGGTATTTCAGGGTTTAGCTGTAATTCCAGGAATATCACGGTCGGGTTCTACTGTGTTTTCTCTTCTTTTCATGGGACTGGATAGAGCAGATGCTGCTTCCTTTTCTTTTATAATGGCTATTCCTGCTGTTGCTGGTGCCACTTTTATAGAGATCGTGAAGGCTCCTTTTTGTTTTAAATCCTACTATATTTTTCCCATGGTGGCTGCTTTTCTGTCAGGGATTTTTGCTATTCATGTTTTTGTAAGATTTTTGAAGGAGAAGAAGTTCAGATTTTTTTCACTCTATCTTCTGTTGGTTGCTTTTTTTGTCTTGATTTTCGGATAGTTTGAGCATCTCCTCCAGTATTCTGGTTTCCCTAATTTCAGAATATACCTTTGCAAACTCATCTTCTGTGAATAGCTCTTTTTCTATTAACAGTTTTCTTAGGGTATTTGTAAGGTCTGAAAGATCTTCCATCTCTTTCTCTTTTTTGTTTTTGATCTTGCTCTCAATAAGGTTAATCACCTGATACAAAACTTGCTGTTCAATGAGTATCCATTTTGCAGAGAAATTATAGTTCCCCTTTTGAGCAAAATAGTGGGACAGAATTCTATAAATCCAAAGATTTTCCGCTTTTGGAGGTTCTATAAAGGCTTTTATCATAAGCTCTCTTATGGCCATGTTTTTCAATATTCTTCCTATTAGTGGGAACTTCAAAGAGCATTCCATTAGATTAATTCCAAGCTCGTAATGCCCTTCAGTATTTATGGGAAATATCCTGTTGAACCTGTTGAGATAAAATACAGCTTTGTATTTGTTCCCCAGCTCTGAGTGGATTCTTCCCATGTCAAGTAGGATGAGGGGAAAATCTTTGGATTGTTTTTCACACTTTTTCAGCGAGTTCAAAGCCTTCTCTTTATATCCCTTTTTATATAAGATTTGGGCTCTTCCCCATTCTCCAAGCTTTAATCCACTTTTGGTACATTCTGTAAATCTTTTAAATGCCAAAGTGTCTTTTTCTTCCATAAGATTAATAAATCCAGAATATAGGAGGTAGTAGTTTCTGGTGAGAGGATTGGAGAACCATTGTTTAAGCCTTGCTTTTTCTTCCTCCAATTTTTCGGGACAAAAAAGCTTTAAAATCTTGTAGTATGCATATCTGTTAAAGGGCTTATCTTCATAGACAATAAGTCTTTTCGCATAACACAGTGCTTTCTCGTATTTTCTCGTTTCTATGTAAAACCACACGAGATGCTGAAGAAAATAGGGTTTTTCTTTGGAAAGCCTCAAAAGATATTCCTCTAACTGGGAAAACTTTCCTCTTTTTAGAAGATTTTCTATTCTTTTTAATTGCAACACCTCTTTCATGAGGTAAAAATATATTAAAGATTTTTTCACTTCAAGAAAGGGAGGTTGGCTATGTTTTCTGTTGGGGAAAGGTTCTTTCAGGAAACCAAGTATAAAAGGGGCAAAGCCCTTCCTGACTCTTTAATAAGGGAGAAGCCCAAACCCTATAAGATTTATCAAGGGGTGCCCATTTTTTATTTGCCAGAACCTCAAATATTAGAAGGTCCATCTATATGGAAGGTTTTGAAGAATAGAAGATCCAAGAGAAGCTATAACAGTCATGCGAACATAAAAAGAGAAACCTTATCTCAGCTTTTATGGGCTACCCAAGGAATAACAGCAAGGGTTGGCCATTATTTGTTGCGTACAGCTCCCTCAGCAGGCGCACTCTTTCCTTATGAAACCTATCTGTATGTAAGGAGGGTGGAAGGATTATCTGAAGGTATATATCATCTCAATATTCCCGATTTTTGCCTTGAGTTTTTATTTAGTGGTGATTATTCCTTTCCTCTTCAGAGGGCGTGTCTTGATCAGCCTATGCTCTCAACCGCTTCAGTTGTGTTTATCTGGAGCGCTGTTATAGACAGGTGTCGTATAAAATACGGGGAGCGTGCTTTTAGGTATATCTTTATGGATGTGGCTCATGTGTGCCAAAATCTTTATCTTGCTTGCACCGCCTTAGGTCTTGGCTGTTGTGCCATTGGAGCCTTCTTTGACGATGAGGTAAATAAGATTTTGAATTTGGATGGTATAACGGAGTCGGTTATATATCTTGCCACTGTGGGAGTTATAGATTAAAAGTTCTCTGGGAGGATATAAGATGAAAAGGGCTTTGTTGTTTATATTGATTCTCTTTTTTGTTTCCTGTTCGAGGGTGAGAGAAGAACCTAAAATCACTTTTGTTCCTTCATCGGATACCTATAAAGGAAGGGTGACCTTTGATATTAATGTTAAGGATGGACAGTATTATTACGAAAAAGTGACTGTATTAAAACAGAAACTCTCCTTTAAATGTGTTTCTCCTGATACCTCTTTTATTGTTGAGGAAAATATAAAAAGGTATTTTCCAGATTTTGATATCGGTTTTTCCACTGAAAGCCCTACCGTTAAGCTAACCTTTGAGCCAAAGTTTTATGCAAAGTTGCAAGGAGGGTTGGTGTTTAGAAGCAATTATTTGGTAAAGGTTGCGTTAAAGTGTGAAGCCGAAATTGAAGGAAAGGTTTATGATTGCTCATCAGTAGCTTGGGGCGTTTATAACAGTAATCAGATGGATAGATTTGCCTCTTACTGTCCAGATCACCCTGTGGAGTATGTTTTTGTCTATAAAATATTGCCAGAAGCTGTTAATAAGTCCCTTATAAGGGTGAGAAAAGCGCTTCTTGAAGCCAAAGGATTTTCCATTGACAGTAAACTTGCAAGTATCTCGGATGAGATAGAGGAACAGTGGTATAAATATGCTAAATGATAGCTGAAGTTGTCTTTCCTTTAGCCCATCCAGGAACATTCTTTTATTTTATACCTGAAAGATCAAAATTAACTCCTGGTGTAAGAGTCTTGGCCTCCCTTAAAGGCAAGGACAGGATGGGCTTTGTGGTATCTGTTAGAGAGGATTGTGATACCCAATTTGAGCTCAAAGAGATCAAAGAAGTTTTGGATGAGTCCCCTTTAATTCCAGAAAAACTTATAGAATTGCTAAAGTGGATTTCTTTTTACTACAAGGAACCTTTGGGTATAGTATTTTCAACTGCTTTACCCCCTTATATTCGTCAGGGTAAATCTGTCGATGACATATCTTGGGGGAACCTAGCAGTGTTCTTAAAAGATAAAACAGTTTCCCCTGAGATAAAGCTTACAAGAAGGCAAAAGGATCTTCTGAATCTCTTAGTGGAGAAAAAAAATCTTTTTCTATCAGAGATAGAAAGGGTGTGGGGAATAAGCAGATCAGTAGTTTATGCACTGAAAGACAAAGGACTTGTGGATATAAAACTTGTCCCAAAGGAAGCCAATGATTTTTCAGGCTTTACCGAAGACATTGTGCTCAACAGCTATCAGAAAAAGTCCATAGAAGAGATAACAACTAACATGGGCAGATTCTGTAGAATGTATCTTTACGGTGTCACAGGTTCTGGTAAAACTGAGGTTTATAAGCGGTGTGCGGAGGTTATCATCTCTTATGGGAAGGGAGCCATCATTCTTGTTCCTGAAATTGCCCTTACCCCCCATTACATAAAGAGATTCATAAGTGTCTTTAAGGACAAGCTGTCTGTTCTCCATAGTGGCCTTAGCCCTAAGGAGAGAGCCTATCAGTGGAAAAGGATAAGAGAGGGCAAAGCCTTAATAGTTGTAGGGACAAGATCTGCCATCTTTTCTCCCATTAAAGACTGTGGCCTTATTGTGGTGGACGAAGAGCATGATGTATCTTATAAGCAGATGGATTCTCCCCGATATAATGCCAGAGATGTGGCTATAGTTAGGGCAAAAATTGAGAATTGTCCCGTGGTTCTTGGATCTGCCACTCCTTCAGTAGAATCTTATTTCAATATAAAAAGGGGAAAGTTTCATTTTCTCAGCCTTCCAAAAAGAATTTCAGATGCTCCACCTCCAGATGTTTTTATAGTGGATATGAAGAGCGAAAAAAACATTTTTTCAGAGCTTCTGATATCAAAAATTAAAGATGCTTTAGATGAGAGAGGCTGTATAATGCTTCTTTTAAATAAAAAGGGGTATTCAAGAAGTGTTTTGTGTAAACATTGTGGTTCTCATCTTTGCTGTCCCAATTGTGATGTTATTGTTACTCCCCACAAAGATGACCAAGGTTTTTTTTATGTATGCCACTGGTGTGGGTATACAGTTAAGGCTTTCTCAGTCTGTCCTTTTTGTAAAAGAGAATCCCTTATCATGGTAGGCTATGGACTTCAGAGGGTACAAGAAAAACTAAAAAGTCTGTTTCCTGATAAAGTAATTTATAGGATGGACAAAGATACAGTGAATACCAAGTACGCTTATTGGAAGATACTTGATGAAATGGAAAAGGGAAAGATAGATATCCTTATAGGAACCCAGATGATAGCTAAAGGTCATCATTTTCCCAACGTTATCCTTTCTGCCCTTTTACTTGCAGATATTGGACTTAATATACCAGATTTCAGAGCTTCCGAGAGGATTTACCAACTCATCTGCCAAATGGCGGGAAGATGCGGGAGGGGCAGCAAAAAGGGTAGCGTTGTGATACAGACTTTCAATCCTGAGTATTACGCCATTAAATTTGGAGCTTCCTGCGATCTTGATTCTTTTATGAAAATAGAGCTTGCTAACAGAAAAGATCTGAATTTCCCCCCTTTTTCCTTCATGGCAAGGCTTATCTTTGTGGGCTCCAATGAGGAGAGGGTAAAAGAGGCGTCATACTATGTAAAAGATCTTCTAAAAGGCGATCTCGAAATCATTGGGCCTTCCCCTTCTGGTATAAGGAAAATAAAGAACAAATTTAGATGGCATATTATATTGAGATCTGTAAAGAGAACCACCATACAAAAAGCTCTTGACAGTATACCCCAATCTTACAGAAATGTTAGAATCTATAAAGATGTGGATCCATACGAGTTTATTTAAAAAGAGGATCTTTTATTTGATTTCTGTTCTTTTCCACATTGTCCTATTTTTCCTTCCCCTTTCTTATCCTAGTGGTTTGATGAGCCACAGAAATTTCGATTTCATAAAGGTGAATCTTATAGAAGCAAAGAAAACCAGTAAAATAAATAAAATGAAACATCAACACAGAAAAGTTAAAGGTCTTAAAACACAAGCCAAAGTTAAAAAGATAAAAAAAGGGACAAAAAAGAGAACCACAGAGGTTGTTGTCAAACAGGGTAAAACACAGAAAAAGAGTGTATCTAAAATTGAATTTGTGAAAAAGAGTCTTCCTATTGCAACAGTGATACCTCCAAAAGCCATCTTTTCTGTTAAACCGGAATATCCCTATATAGCCAGAAAGAGGGGATATGAAGGGAAGGTTATTGTTAGGCTTCTTATTGGTAAGGATGGAAGGGTAAAAAGGTTATTTTTAGTAAAATCAAGCGGATACAAGGTGTTGGATAGATCCGCTTTGAAGGCTCTTAAAAACTGGAGATTCTCTCCTGCCAGGATAGCTGGAGCTCCTGTAGAGTATTGGGTAGAGGTGCCAGTTGTATTTAGACTTTCTGGACAAAGCTAAGTGGATTTGTTAAAAGTCCTTAAAATTAGGCGGGTATTTTAAATATTTATAAGTAATCCTCGGGTGAACGGGAAGTCCGGTGAGAATCCGGCGCTGGCCCGCAACTGTGACCGGGGACGAAAGCCTGCTAGGTCCTGCTTTGAGCAGGATGACAGGCCACTGGGGCTGGAGGACTTAAATCGGTTCGAAAGCCCTGGGAAGGCGCAGGCGAGTAGGCTGATCCGGAAGCCAGGAGACCGGCTCGGGGAGTAGGCTCGCCCAGCTTCTATGCTGGAAAGGCCCTCGAGGAGAGGGGCTGTGGGCTGAAGGGTGGTATTATATAAGCCCTGATTCTCCTTGGAGGGTCAGGGCTTTTTAATTTTTTAACAGGGGGGTTGGCATGAGGAATTTTGTATTATCTGTATTTTTAATCCTTCTATTTTTCGGCTTTTCCTTTTCTCAAGATTTTCATCTTGTTGAAAAGCTTCCAGAGGTTGTGGTGACTGCTACATCCACTGAAGTTTCAGTGAAGAGGCTTCCTGTGAATGTTCAGGTGATAACAAGGGAGGATATAGAAAGATCTACCGCTACTACTCTTTCCGATCTTCTTGCTGAAACAAATCCTGGACATATTCACAAATATCCAGGGGTTCTTGCCTCTGTTGGTATAAGGGGATTCAGAACGGATACTCATGGAACTGATATTAAAGGAAGGGTTCTGATTTTAATAGACGGGCATAGAGCTGGAACCGGTAATGTAGCGGAGATACCTTTGGATAATGTTGAAAGGATAGAGATCGTTAGAGGCCCTGCTTCTGTCATCTATGGTTCCGCAGCTATGGGAGGGGTGATAAATATAATAACCAGAAAAGGAAAGGGCAAACCACAGGCTTATGCAGGTTTGGAATACGGTAGCTGGGACTACAATAGGCAGTATGTAGGTGCATTAGGAAAGATCAAAAAGTTTAATTTCTCCTTTTCTCTATCTGAAGAGCAGAAGAACGATTACGAGGATGGCAATGGTGATGAAATAGATAATACAGATTATCACGCAAGATTTGCCTCTTTCAGGTTAGGATTAGAACCCTATAAGGGACATGAAATCAGTGCAGTTGGACAATTTACTGAATTCTGGCGTGTGGGTAATCCAGGCCCTACTTACAATCCAGATAAAGACGACTATAAGGATGTGAGAAGAAAGTATATATCCTTTGCCTATGAGGGGAATTTTTCAGATACCCTTAAAGCTCATATGAGCTATTACTATGTGCAGGATTCCAATGAATGGCATGACCCTTCAAGGGTTTGGGGTTATTTTCAAACGAAGACCTTGACCAATACCCAAGGAGCAAGGGCTCGTGCAATTTACAATTTTGGTATAACAAGGATTACTTTGGGAATTGATTGGGATTCCATAAGGGTGAAAAACGCAAAGTATCCCACAGGGACTCCTTGGAGTCCCAATGCTGCTTATGACAATTATGCAGGTTATCTTCAGGCAGAACTCTCTTTAAATAAGCTTTATGTTATTGCTGGTTTAAGATACGATTATTTCAATGAGGAGCTTCGTCCTACAAAAGGCATGGTGCTAAAAACATCGTCTGAGGATTACGATCACATAACTTGGAGAATAGGGGCTTCCTATCAACTTCTTCCATGGCTTAAGCTAAGAGGCGCTGTTGGAACCGCTTTTAGGACTCCCACTGCCGATGAGTTGTCGGGCCGTGTTGAAAGTCCTTTTGCCAAGATAGTTGGAAACCCAGATCTTGATCCTGAAACCTCTATAACCTATGAGGTGGGAGCTGATATTCAAAAAAGATCGCTGAAGGCTGGATTGGATTACTTCTTTACATACTATGATGATAGAATTTCTAATGGATATACCACCTGTGTAGATGGTGATTGTACTTGGAAAACCTTTAAAAATGTGGATGGGGCTGTAATTGAAGGGATAGAGTTCTATTTTTCATACGATTTAGGGGAGTTGTTTAACCTTCCCTTTGAGGTTTCTCCGTACATTAATGGGACAAAGTATATAGAATACGAAATAAAAGACTCAAAATACGCTAAAGAGCTTGGAAGCGATGATGTTCTTTATATCTCACGTTGGAACATTACAGGCGGATTGAATATTGGTATTCCCGAAAAACTAACAGCTTCTTTTTCCTTTTATTATGTGGGTAAACAGAAAGTGCAGGAGTGGAACTGGATGAAGCCAAATTATGAAAAGGCAAAAAATAAAGGCGGTTTTACCGTTTTTAATACCAAAATCGTCTGGCATCCTTGCAAATATGCCGAGCTCTTCTTAGGGGTTGATAACCTCTTTGATAAAAATTATTCATTTGTAGACTATTACCCTATGCCAGGAAGAACCTGGAAGGCAGGGGTTAAAGTTAGATTCTGATATGGAAAAGTATATATTTATAGCTTTAATTTTTGCTCTTTTAAGCTATGCGGCAAGAGTAGGTCTTACCCTTTCAAATATGGGCCTCAAAGAGCACATCTACGCCTTTTTGGGATATTCACTGGTCTTTGCCCTTTCAGGTTTAGGAGTGAACTTAGTAAATAGACACAGTTTTTCTAAATTGGCTGGTTATGGTGTGGTGCTACACTTTTTAGTGGCTTTTGGGTTGCTTTTGTGGTCTTTGATAAGCTGGAAAAGGCAAAGTAAAGAAAAATCCTCCTATATTCTTCTTTTGCCCTGTCCTTTTTGTCTATTAACCCTATTTCTTTCTATATTTTACGCTTCAAAAATTTTATCTATCTCTATCTTTAAGCTTGTTATAGTATTTTACATCATTTTTGTTCTGCTTTTGTTGATGTTTTCCTGCTTGGGGAAGATTTTAAAGGTTACTGTCTGGGAGGTTATGTTCGCTTCAGGCCTTTACTATCTCGTTATACTTTTGTGTTCTCGTTATTACAGAGAGACTATGGATGTTTACAAATTGTCCATAAATAATGGGCTTTTGATATCTTTGAAATCATTATGGATTGCTTGTGCTGTTTTTGCCATTTTTGTAGTGGGGATTATAAGAGGATATAGAATATGGTTAAGGTGATATCTTTCTTCCAGGCTGTGCTTTATCTTATATCCTCGGTTCTGTTTGTCCCTGTTATAGTTTCATTGGTGTTGTTGTTCTTTTATACAGTATATTTGTCCGGAATTGTTGTGGGAGAGTTTCTTTCTCGAAGAAGGGGAAAAAGAGCTTTTGTGGAGGCTTTTAAAATTCAGCTTGATGAATTGGTAAAATCTGGTTGTGATGATGTAGAGATAGAAAATCTCCTTAGGCGCTTTGAAAAGGAGATGAGTGCTCCTTTAGACAAATTGCGCATGTTGGTGAGGATAGGTCCCAGTTTAGGACTCATGGGAACACTTATTCCAATGGGGGTTGGTCTTGCTGCTCTCTCCAAAGGGCAGATAGAGAAACTCACCTCCAGTATGATAATTGCTTTTACCACAACTGTTGTAGGATTAGCTGTGGCTGTTATTGCCTATATTCTGGCTACTGCAAAGAATAGGTGGTTTTACGAGGATATTACATTTATGGAGTATGTTGCGGAGAGGGTTTTGGGAGATGGCAAGGTTTATGAAGAGAAGAAGAAAGTTTGAGGATGAAGATCCTTTACTTGGAGTTGCAAATCTTTTTGATCTTGCCCTTGTTATGGTTGTGGGTCTGATGCTTGCTTTTCTTTCTGCCTTTAAGCTTACCGATGTGATAAATCCAAAAAGTGAAATTACTATATTCAAGAAGAACAAAGGCAGGATAGAGATAATAGTGAAGAAAGGAAGAGAGATAAAGGTGTATAAAAGTTCTGGACAAAGCATAGAGGGGATTGAGGGAGAGAAAATAGGAACTGCTTACAGATTAAAAGATGGCAGAATAGTCTATGTTCCGGAGTAGTTTGGTCCTCATTTTTACATTTTGCATTTTTAGGTCTCTTTTTGCCTTTGAAGTTGCCTTTGTTGTGGGAAGTTATAGATCCAAAAGTTTAGAATGGGTGTTAAGGGAAAAGGAAATATCAAAGAAGTTGTGCATAGTAGATGAAAGGGATCCTGAAGAAAAAGTAAGGAATTGTATACTGAACTCCAGAATTGTTGTTCTTGACGTTATGATGGATTCCCTTGTGAAAAAGGTCGAAGCCCTTAAACCAAAGGCAAGGATTTATTGTGTAAATTCGTCTAGAAACGACGAAAAGTTGAAAAAGCTCGGATTTATCTTTGATCCAAAGCTTAGGGATTATTATGCCAATCCTTTAGCTGAAAATTATAAAAATATGTTTTTATACGCCCTTTATCTTTCTGGGGAAAAGACGCATTTCAAAAATCCTATAAAGCTTCCTAAAATTGGCATATATCATCCCAACGCTCCAAAGGTTTTTACTCACTTTAAAGAGTACAATTTGTGGTATTCCCATTACAAAAAATCAGGCTACTGGGTGGGACTCTTATTTTATCAAGCTTACCTTGATCCCTTAAGCAGGGTCTTTCTTGATAAGATCATAGAAAAGCTTGAAGAGTCCGGTTTTAAGGTTTTTCCTTTTTACTGTTGGCCTGCCTATAAAGGGATAGAGTTTTTGGTAAAAGAAAAAGTTCCCATAGAGGTTCTTATATCTTTTTCCTTCAAAATGAGCGCCTCCTCAAACGAAAAAACAAAAAGATATTTAAAGATGCTGGATGTTCCTGTTATATCAGCCATTAACCTCTTTTCTGAAAGTATAAAAGAGTGGAGATATTCAGAAATAGGGCTTTCTTCCTTCGAAGTCTCTTGGCAGGTGGGCATACCTGAGCTTTCGGGGCTGATAGAACCTACAGTTTTGGCTGGCAGAATATCTGAAAAGGCTGATTTTTATACCGTTGTTGATGAGGAGCTTAAATTTTTGGTGTCCCGTGTCAAAACCTGGATCTCTTTAAGGCATAAACTCAACAGTAAAAAACGCATAGCAATACTTTATTATAACCATGCTCCAGGAAAGCAGAATATAGGTGCAAGTTATCTCAATGTGTTTAAGAGCCTGCAGCTAATATTAAAGAGATTGAAGGCTGAAGGGTATAAGGTTGATGGAAATATAACTTATAAAACCTTGAAAGAGCTTATCCTCCTTTATGGCAGAAATATAGGTTTTTGGGCACCAGGAGAGCTTAAAGAGCTTGTTTCTAAAGGCAAAGCAGTGCTTCTTCCCATAAAGACGTATGAAACTTGGTATAAGACCCTTCCCATTGGATTTAGAAAAGGGGTTGAGAAGCAATGGGGCAATGCAGAGAATGCCAGCATAATGGTTTACAATGGATATTTTGTCTTTCCTGTTATAAAGCTGGGGAATGTCATAGTGGCTCCTCAACCTCAAAGGGGAGTGGCAGGAGATGCATGGAAGTTGTACCATTCCAGATCCGTTTACCCTCATCACCAGTACATAGCCTTTTATCTTTGGTTGAATAAAGCGTTCAAGGCAGACGCTGTTATACATTTGGGAACCCATGGCACTTTGGAGTGGCTTCCTGGAAAGGAGGTGGGCTTGGATTCAGATGATCCTCCTCATGTTTTGATACAGGATATGGTGGATATATATCCTTATGTGGTGGACGATGTGGGGGAAGGCATACAGGCTAAAAGGCGGGGTTGGGCTGTAATTATAGATCATCTCACTCCTCCCATTGAAAAGGCAAATCTTTACGGTGATTATTCAAAACTTTTCGCCTTAATAAGTCAGTATAAAACAGCTTATTCTGAGGACATAAAAAAAGAAAAGTTAAAGGATATTGTTGCAAAGGCTAAAAAATTGCACCTTATTCCCAATGACACCAGTATAGCCATAGATAAGGCTTTTATAGAACACCTTGAACATAAACTTATCAAGCTAAAAGAGGACCTAATCCCTTTTGGTCTCCATACCTTTGGATTGTCCCCTTCTCCTGTTCATGCAAGAAAGATGGCATCTTTAATAGAAGCGAAGGATGCTTTTAAAAAGCTCATGAAATCAGGTCCTCAGGAGATGAAATACCTGTTGAAAGCCCTTTCTGGTGGATATGTTCCTCCCTCTTGCGGCAACGACCCTTTGGTGAATCCTTCCTCTATCCCTACGGGATATAACTTCTATTCCTTTGACCCAAATAAAATACCAAGTCCACAGGCATGGCGTTCTGCGAAAAAGCTTGTTGATGGGATGCTTTCTGACTATTTGAAGAAGCATCATAGATATCCCAAGAAAGTTTCAGTGGTTCTCTGGGCTACTGAAACTGTGAGAAATGAAGGGATAAATGAGGCCCAGATACTCTGGCTTATTGGTATGAAGCCTATTTGGGATAAAAACGGTAAAGTGGTAGGGATAAAACCCATCTCTGGGGCTGATCTTGGAAGACCAAGGATAGATGTTTTGGTGCATGCAAGCGGTCTATACAGGGATATGTTTCCTGATAAGCTTAAGTTTTTGGATACCGCTATAAAAAGGGCAGCTCTCTTGAAGGATGTGGAGAACTTTATTTCAGAGAATGCCCTATTGATTGAAAAAACCCTTGTAAAACAGGGTCTAAATGAGAAAGAGGCTAAAGCCCTTTCCCTTTCAAGGGTTTTTTCTGAAAAGGTAGGGGATTACGGAACTGGGGTTTCTTTGCTCACAGCAAATACAGGATTTTGGAATAGCCCTTCCCAGATAGCTCAAGTCTTTTTGAGAAAGACAGGGTTTATTTATGGGAATAAAACTTGGGGCAAATACATGGGGGATGTATATAGGTATAATTTATCCCAAGTAAAGATTGCTGTTCATTCTATATCTTCCAATCTTTACAGGGCTTTAGATAACGATGATGTCTTTCAGTATTTGGGAGGTGTAGCTATAGCGGTTGAAGCCTTAACAGGTAAATTTCCCGAGGTAAAGGTGGCAAGAAGCAATGGCAGAACTGTATGGAGTGAAGAGTTGGAAGAGACCCTATCTGACGAGATGAGGGCAAGATATTTCAATCCTAAATGGATAAGGGGCATGAAAAAGGAGGGATACGCTGGGGCAAGGGAGATGTCCAAATTTTTGGAGTATCTTTGGGGATGGCAGGTAACCACGCCTTTTGCTGTTAAGAATTATCAGTGGCTTGAGGCATACAATGTGTATGTTAAAGACAAATACAGCCTTGGATTAAAGGAGTTTTTTAACAAGAACAATCCTTGGGCTTATCAGTCCATGCTGGCGTGGATGCTGGAAGCCATAAGAAAAGGCTACTGGAAAGCACCTGAAAAAATAAAGATAGATCTTGCTAGATCTTATATGAAGAGTGTGGTATCAAAGGGTGTAGCCTGTTGCGAGCATACATGCAACAATCCCTTTTTGAATCAGTTTGTGGTTCAGATTTTATCTATTCCTGGTCTTGTATCCCTTGATCTCATCCATCAATTTAAGAACAGGATAGAAAAGGCCACTGGCCAAAGGATAGAGGTGGCTGTAAAGAAAAGAGAAAAGGTAATTAAAAAATTGGCCCTTGACGTAAAAAGGATTATTAAAGGGGTGGAACTTAAACAGGAAGAAAAAGTAAGATCGGAGTCTTCATCTGGTATGCCGTGGATGATAATGCTTTTTTCTTTTTCTTTAATTGTAATCCTTATTATGGGTATTAGGAGACAGAATATATGAAGCGGATATTCGGTTTATTTTTGCTTTTACTGTTTTTTCCCACATTGCTTTTAGCAAAGGGATTGATTTTTGCCTATGGAAGCTCTTGTTTATGCCGTCATTTTGAAAGATCTATTGAAGTTAAGAAAGGATGGAAGCTTTACTGTTATTATGGAAATCCTTATAAAAACGCAGATTCATTAAAAATTATGGCGAAACTCTCCCCAGATATAGTGTTTTTTCCTAAAGAGCTCTTTTCCCTTTTTGTTCACAGTGGATTCACAGGCTCTCTCATAAAGGCAAGATGTGTAAATGACTTTTTATGTTTAGGCCTTTGGGCTGGTTCGGTAAGTTCAGATGCAGATGAGATGTTAAAATATCTATTTTATGCGGCAAAAAGATTTCCCTGTATAGACGAAGCTGATGTTTCTCCAAGGGGCTGGTGGCTTTATAGACTCTCTCAGATAGATTACAAAAATGCTTATACTCCTATAAATTCTCCTATAAAAGGAATAAAATCTGGGATATACAGGTATAGAGTTTCAGGATATCCCAGAAAGGTTTTTCTTGCCCTTTTCGATAAAAGAAGGGCAATATCATCCCTTCACGGCATATATGATATAACCTATGCGGGAAATGTGTATCTTTATCCTTATTTTTGGAGAAAATCTCACTCTTTGGAGTATCTGAATAAAAGTGTGGCTTCCCACTTTAACCTTGATCCTGAAAAAGGCTTTTTTCTGTTTACCGGTGCAGATATTGATACCATTTCTTTTTCTGTAAAGAAATTTAAGGATATAACCGTTTGGGCTGCTGTTACAGCTGGGGTTTTGGGAAATGCTGTGAGATCAGGAATAGACAAAGGAGAGTGGTTAAAAGAGAATGGAAAATGGGTTCATGTGGGAACAATAAATATTATACTTTTTGTAAACAAAAAACTTTCTGATAGCGCCCTTGTACAGTCCATAATCAGGATTACAGAGGCGAAATCTGCTGTATTGCAGGAATTAAATGTGGAGAGTTCCTATACTCCTGGAGTTATAGCCACTGGGACAGGAACGGATAATGTTATTGTCGTGTCGGGAACTGAGTTGCCGAAGATAGGTTCTGCTGGGGGACACACAAAGCTGGGTGAGCTTATGGCAAAGGCTGTAAGGGAAGCTCTATTTAAGGCCTTGTACAATCAGGATGGGCTCTCAAGAAAATCAAACTGAAGCAATTTAGTCAACTCTTTCCTTTTCTCTTCAAATCCCTGCCTTCCCAAAATGCCATAGGCAAATCTTTTGCCCTCTTCCACTGCAGGCTGGTCAAAGGGATTAACTCCGTAAAGATATCCATTTATAGCAGTTGCGACTTGATATGTAAAAAATAGCCATCCCATATTTTCCTCGTTTATCCTATCAAGGGTCAATCTCAAAAAGGGAACCCTGTATTTTATAAAAGCCCCCATGGTTCCTAAGAGTTCTGCCTTGAACAGCTCTCCTAAGGAGTGGCCAAAAAGATATTTGAAACTCTCAAGTTCACTGAATGCTGGGATCTCTTCCAAGCAAAAATCTCCTTCAAGCTCTTCCGCATGTAGAAGAGTGATTATTTTGTCCTTTGGCCCATCGTTGTAAAGCTGTATCTGGGAGTGCTGATCCACTGTCCCTATAGCCTTTACTGGGGTCTGGCCCTTCTCCCCCTTTCCAAGACTTTCTGCCCAAAGCTGCCGATACCAGTCCGAGAATTTTTCCAGCCTTTCACTGTAAGTCATCATCACAGAGATCCTCTTTCCCTTTAAGTAGGAAAGCCAGTATATCCCTGAGAGTATAAGGGGTTTGCTCTCCAACACATCAAGGTCAAGTTCCTTATAGGCCGTTTTAGCGCCAAGCAAAACTTTGTCTATGTCAATTCCTGTAAAGGCTGCTGGGAAAAGACCTACATCCGATAAAACCGAGTATCTCCCAGCCACATTTGGCGGAACCTCTAAAGAGGCTATATTCTCTTTTCTTGCAAGTTCCCTTAAACTGCCCTTTTCAGGATCTGTGGTTATAACCAGTCTCTCTTTTATCTTTTCCCAGCCCAGTTTTTCCTTCAAAGCAGATACCAAGGCTATAAAATTTGCTATGGTTTCAGCTGTTGATCCCGATTTCGAGACAACATTAAAGCAGCATTTCTCTGGGTCAATTCTGGGAAGAATCTCCTTTAGCTTAATAGGATCCACATTGTCTAAAACAAAAAATTTCTCATAACTTCCCTTTAAAGCTTTTATAAGACATTCAGCTCCTAAAGAGGATCCACCTATTCCTATAAGGATAAGTGTATCTAATTCTTTTCTCTTGTCAGCAACAAGCCTTTTTATATGTTCTGTATCTCTAAAGGGAAGCTCAAGAAAGCCTATAACCTTTCTTTCTGAAAGATTCCAAAGCCACTTTAATGCATGGTTCAAAATGTCTTTTATTTTTGTCAGCTCTTCATCTTTTATATTTGTGTGGGAAAAATCCAGCTTCATGATACTTCTCCTTCAACACTTTTTCTTCCCATTTCAAAAGCCTTTATGTTAACAGAAAGAATTTTTTCTGGAATCAGATCCTTTAATGCATC
>JALVKL010000228.1 GCA_027033775.1 bacterium
CACTCAGGCGGTCTTTCAATAAGGATGTTTCATCTTTATCATCTTTAACCAGCTCATAGGTCAGGTTCCTTCTGGCTAACTCCCTGGCTATTGCCGCTGTCAGCTCCCAACTTTGTTTTCCATCTAACTCAACAGCTACCTCTTCTATTATCTCATCTCTATTGTCAATATCCTCTGGCAAAAGTAAATTAAGCAGTCTATACACATCTGTTTCTTCAAATGCATCTGATAGTTCATGTTGGCTCAATTCCTTAAAGAGTTCCCCGGGGCCGTGGTAATCCCTATTTAATATCCTATTGACTTCTACATCGCCTACATATCCAACTGCCTTATTTATCTCAAATAATACTTCCTGCCTTTCTTCTCCCAACTTTCTCTTTAATCTCTTAAGGATTTTTTCCACTTGTAAAGGCCCTTTGTCCCCCAACTCATTCTCCAACACAGACATCATTGGTAGACCAGTCTCGAGTGTTGTGTAACTTTCTTTATGACCATTCTCATTCCTTAACGCCTTTGGTATGTTTACTTCTTTGCCTATATCACCTTCTGGCAATGTATTTTTATCTTTAAGGGCCAGCATCAATTCCATAAACCCTTCTATGATATCCTTCGGTTTTATATCTTCCTTCTGCACTATATAGTGCTTGTAATCAAATCTTTCCATCTCAAAGAGCGACTCTCCTCCAAAACCCCACATCACAACCGACAGGCCTTCTCTTTCAGCCGCCTCCAAAAGCTCTCTCCACCCTTGCGCATCCAAACCTGAAAAGTCTCCGCCATCGGTCAACACTATCGCTATCTTTCTCTCTGCATTGCTCTCCTTTGCCTGCTCTTTTATGGCCTTCACCGCATTGGCTATATTTGTTCCTTCTGTACCTATTTTTGCTATGACATTACCTACTACCTGCTCTAGTTTTTCTTTGTCTCCAAGTTCATCCGTTAGAGAACCCATAGGATAAAAGTTATTTCCAAAACATGAAAGATATAGGTTTATTTTATCATTCATCTGGTTGGCAGCAGCCATTATGCTTACTATACCTATAAGCGCCTCCCTTAATTGTTTAGCTATCTCTCCTGTAGATTGGCTTATATCCACTGTAAGATATACATCAAGGGTTCCTCCCCCTGCTCGGTTAGGCATGCGCTTTCTAAAGGCCTGATCAAGTCTGCCTTTTACCAATTTATTTACATCTATCTCACTGCCGTCCTGTCCATATCTCCACTCACTCCTGCTCTGTTGCCCTACGACATTTAGAAACTGTTTCACTAATTCACTATCCGCCTCCGGCAAACTCACCCTTTTACCTGTCATCTCTATCTCCTCTATAACCCCTTCATCATTCCTGGGGCTTATACCATCTGGTAGGTCGGTTATTGGTGTGCTTCGGCCTTCAAGGATGCGGCTCTGTCTCCGCCTTGCTCTTACCTTCACCCTCACCCTATGCCTGCTGGGTGCTGTTATTGCCTTACTAATTATCCCACCTTTACCTCCACCCGTTTCTACAATTTCCACATACCGCAAATAATACCCATCCCTTGCATACTTCCAGTGCAACCTCTTTCTATAAATCTTACCTGCCAGTTCATTTAAGCCCTTGGCAGTCATACCTTTTTTCTTCAATGCCTCTACAAATTCCAATGCCCTATTCTTATCCAAGTCCCACGCCTTGGCCATGTCCTCGCTTTTATTCACCTCCTCATACAATGCCCTGAATATCGCATCCACCGCCTCTCGATATGCGTCTTCCTCTTTCCTGTCTAAATAACCGGCCAGTCTCTCGAGATAGTGAAACGGATAGTCTGCCACTATCAATGGGGTAAGCATAGAATTTATCTCTACATTTCCCGGGAGTTCGGGATACAATACCTCATCTAGATAATGACCTAATACCTCATGTGCAAGGGTAGTCCTGATATATTCTTTCCTTGCAGCTTTTTCATCAATGCCTAACTCATCTATCAGCTTTGCTACCTGATTCTCCATTGGTTCCTTCAATACCACTGCTGCAATGTTGTCAAAAAACGAAAGCGCACCTGGAGAGGCCATGTCGTAACCCTTTACCAACAGGACAGGGCATCCTCCAATGGCATCTGTTATGTCCCCATCTATCCCCATTGATCTAAGGGCATCTTCGCCAAATATATGCTTCAAGTCCTCTATCCTCTCTGCTCTGTTTGCCCGCATATAGATATAGCTGCCCCTTACTCCATCCACCTTTAGTTCCACCGCATGGACAAATACGCCCTTCTTTATCATTTCCCTCTCAATCTCTGGCAGGAGAGACCATACCTCTTCCCAATTGCTCTGTCTTATATTTTCATCTATTGCCTCTATAATCTCAGCAAGAGCGGGCGACACTAAATCTGCCTCGCTTATCACCCTTTGACTGAGACGGTCATCCCTTTC
>JALVKL010000229.1 GCA_027033775.1 bacterium
GTTTCTGCTGCCATATCAAGATCTCTAATACGGGACTCGGAAGCCACCATGTTCTCTCTCTGGATATTGAGGTTGGATATGGTCTTCTGCAGCCTGTTTATAATCGCTCCAAGCTTACCACGCTCAGAGGAGACCAACTGTATAGCGTGATCTATCTTGGTTATCGCAGCTTCAGCATGCTTCATATCCACCACCAACACATCAGCCACTCCAAGAGCCACGGTGTCCATTCTACCGATAGTAGTGTTCATAACCTGATTCTGATTAGCACCAATGTGGAAGTTTACGGAGGCATCTACTACATGAAGATAAAATACTTCCTGAGAGCCAGAAGTAAAGTTAAAGGTCTTATTAGCCGCATCCCAGGAAACATTTATACCAACTTCCTGAGAGATCTTAACATCCACTCCCTGTATAACTCCTCTCAATACACCATCGCTTACCGTATCTTCACCTATCGGATTGTCATTGTGAGCATCCTTAACACTAATTGTAGTCTGAGGATTCACAGCTTCCTGAACAACCTCAAGGCTCAAAGCCTTAATGAGATTCTCATCACCGCTTATGGTGATCTCTCCATTTTCGCCAACCAGTGGAGATCTTATAACAATCGTTCCTTTGACCGCAGCTTCACCTGTTGTAGCCACGTTACCATCGGTAATATACTCAGCAACGTGATTATTGACCTCTGCATCGTCTACCTTGAGACCAAGCCCGTTGACTATAGCATTCCTGATCTTTTCAGCAACTTCAGCTATGGTATCATCACCATCCAAATAGATATCGTAGTAATTGGGCCCGTTCCAGATAGTCAGTTTTTGTGGGGTTGATAATATGAAGTTGCCATCTGGATCATAGAACTTCGCAATATCCTTAAGTCTTGTTGTAGAGGTCGCAACTCCACCGGAACCTCTCACCTGGATATTAATATTACTTTCAGGAGTAGCGATTGAACCGTTATCAACCACTGAGTCCTGCCAATCAATCTTGAAAGAACCCCAATGCAAATTACCGCTATCTGTATCAAGGGTAACAAAAGTAACTTCTGTGTAGCCAGCACTCAAATTGTCAACATCCCACACAGGAGACAGACTATTACCAGCAGTGTCAGTAATCTGCACCCCTCCATCAGTAGTGGTACCGCCTGAGTTAGCAGCTACAAGAACGACATCACCCTCGGTCAAATACACATTGGTAGCATCAGCCGTTCCATTGAAATCAATAACCACACCGCCAACCGTCAAAGCACCATTGGTCAAAGTAGCAGAAGTCCAAGTTTCTCCATCTGTAGTATAGTAAACCGTTAAACCAGTAGAAGCATAACCGCTCTCTCCAACTCTAACCGCAATATACCCTGTTGTCGTAGAAGCACTTCCTTTTACAGCCAGGTTGTCCTTCCAACTGGAGCCAGCCTGGGAGTACATAGAAACTGCAGACGCACTTTGAGTTATAGAAGTACCTGCTGTGCTAATATCAATCTGATAATTCCCCTGAATAATATCTTCAGGATCATACAAAGATTCTATGTTTGCAGTCGAAGTGGCTGTGGTCAGCTCAATACCTATCGCTCCATCCCTCAAGGTAAAAATATCACTCTTCATTATCTGGTTCTTGCCTGGAGTAGCAGAAACCTCAAGCTTAAAGTTGCCCTCAACGACCTGACCTCTTATTATGGCTTCAAGCTTATCTGGATGATCGGTGCTCCACAAAGCAGCAGCATCGCCGTTCAGCAACTTCTTGGTATTGAATTCTGTGGTTCTTGAAATTCTGTCAATCTCTTCCTTCAACTGTTGCACTTCTTTCTGAATCTCCACCCTATCCGTAGCGGTAAGCGTTCCGTTGGACGCCTGGACAGCAAGCTCCCTCATTCTCTGAAGAATGCCGTGGACTTCGTTAAGAGCTCCCTCAGCCGTCTGCAAAAGGGAAATTCCGTCCTGGGCGTTCAGGGTTGCCCTGTGAAGACCTTTGATCTGAGCCCTCATCTTCTCGCTGATGGCAAGTCCAGAAGCGTCATCCGCCGCAGTGTTAATTCTCAAACCAGAAGCCAATCTTTTCAGAGAAAGCTGGAGAGAATCCTGGGCCTTGCCCAAGTTAATGTGGGCATCAATGGCCATCAAATTAGTGTTGACATAAATTCCTGCCATGGCTCAACCTCCCTGTTGAGTTTTTCTTGGGACTTCCCTGTCCCACAAAGTAAAATCGTCAAAAACCCAAAAATCTTAAACCTTCACATCATCCTACCATCTACCACCCCCTTTCTTTATCTTTTCACTTATGAGTATCGGAAAAAGAGCAAAAAACTTAAACGGTGAAGAGATCAAGAAGGTGATAAATCCCAATTGGGGCTCGCATTGAAATAGCGGCCTTTTTTAGATGCAGCATACAGGCTGGGCAACTTGTAACG
>JALVKL010000230.1 GCA_027033775.1 bacterium
CTAGCAAAACAATTGACAGAGGTGCCTATTCCACATCCAGAACACCATATATGTGGCATACGATCAGTTCTTAAAAATTGCTCAACCGGGTTCTCTTTCAAAGTAACACTCATTTTGCCGCCTCCATTATAGCTTTATAAATATCTTCAGGGTTATGAACAGTACCACCAGCATGTCCCACAGGAATAACAGGACATCTACCAGCCACTACCCTTTCCACCTCTCTTGCAACCTGTGCTCTGATATTTAATTCAGGCATTACTATGGCTTTTACCTTCTCAGAAAGCTCTTTAAGCCTTGGTTCAGGCAAGGGCCAAACCACAATAAGTCTCAAAAGACCCACTTTTATGCCCTTTTCCCTGGCCATTTCAATTCCTTTCAAGGCAACCCTTGCAGATATACCGTAAGAAACAACCAAGACATCACAGCCTTCTGTGTCCATCTCCTCCCATTTCCAGATCTTAGGAGCATTTTTATAAATTTTCTCACAGAGCCTTCTCACAAGCCTATCCTGCACCTCAACATCAGTAGCAGCAGGATAACCCCTCTCATCGTGGGTGAGGCCTGTTACATGGAATCTGTAACCGTCTCCCGCTTTAACCATAGCAGGGACAAGATCCTCAGGATCAGGCTCATAAGGTAAATACTCACCCGGTTTTTTATCGGTCCAGCGACGTTCTACCACCTTTATCTTCTCGGGCTCAGGTATAATCACCTTTTCTGTCATGTGTCCCACACACTCATCCATCATGAAGAAGACAGGAACCCTGTATATTTCGGCAAGATTAAAAGCATCTATTATAAAATCAAAACACTCCTGAGGAGAGCTGGGAGAAAGGGCGATCACCTCATAATCTCCATGAGATCCCCAACGACACTGCATCATATCAGCCTGAGAAGGAAGGGTGGGCATACCTGTGGAAGGACCTCCTCTTTGGACATCAACAAAGACACAAGGAGTTTCCAGCATGGCAGCAAGCCCCACATGCTCCATCATTAAAGACAAACCAGGACCAGAAGTGACAGTCATAGCCTTTAATCCAGCCCATACAGCTCCTTGAAGGCAAATAGAAGAAGCTATCTCATCCTCCATCTGAATGAACATCCCTCCAACCACAGGAATTCTTGCAGCAAACCTTTCCACCACCTCTGTTGAAGGGGTTATGGGGTAACCTGCAGCAAATCTACACCCTGCTGCCAAAGCCCCTTCGCAAGCTGCGTGATTGCCGTCAAGATAATGAGCTCCTGTAAGCACACCTTTAGGATCCGCAGTAGTCCATTTTATCTTAGCCATCTTTTAACCCTCCGCCTCTATCTTTTCTCTGTACCCATAAATGGCAAAATCCGGACAATAAAGACCACAAAGTCCACACCCTGTACACTTCTCCGGATAGGTAAACTCAGGATAGTGATACCCTTTATCATTGAATTCTTTAGACATGGTTATTGCACCTGTGGGACAAAAGGTAACACATATCTCACAACCTTTACACCTTTCAGGCTTGATAACAACAACGCCTCTGAATTTCTTTTTTTTCGTCTTTGCCTCTGCCATTCTCATTCCCTCCAAGTTATTTGCCTAGCACTTTGGCAACAGTTGCGCCTATCTCAGCTGGGCTTTCCACAACATAAACCCCAGCTTCTCTTAAAGCTGCCATCTTCTCCGCAGCGGTTCCTTTGCCACCAGCTATAATGGCACCAGCATGGCCCATTCTCCTACCAGGAGGAGCTGTTCTTCCAGCTATAAAGGCAACCACAGGCTTTTTAAACTCGCTTTTAATATACTCAGCCGCTTCCTCTTCAGCGGTTCCTCCTATCTCTCCTATTAAGACCACAAGCTCAGTCTCAGGATCTTCATTGAAGAGCTTTAAAAGATCCACAAAGGTAGAACCAACAATAGGATCTCCCCCTATTCCTATACATGTGGACTGGCCTATCCCTCTTACAGTACACTGCCAGACAGCTTCATAGGTGAGGGTACCAGATCTTGAAATGACACCTACAGGCCCCCTTTTGAATATATATCCAGGCATAATACCCATTTTACACTCTTCTGGAGTTATAACACCAGGACAGTTGGGACCAACCATTCTAACGTTTTTGCCCCTCATGGATCTTTTAACCTTCATCATGTCTATGGTAGGAATTCCTTCTGTAATGGTAACAATAAACTCCACCCCAGCATCCACAGCTTCTGCTATGGCATCGGCAGCAAAAGCAGGTGGAACAAAGATCAAAGAAGCATTGGCTCCTTCTTTTTCAACAGCCTCAGCCACTGTATTGTAAACGGGAACTTTGCCTTCCCACATCTGTCCGCCCTTTCCAGGAGTAACTCCAGCTACCACATTGGTTCCATAAGCTATACACTGTTTGGTATGAAATGTTCCCTCTTTACCAGTTATTCCCTGAACAACAACCCTTGTGTTCTTATCCACCAGAATGCTCATCTCTTCCCTCCTCTATTTAAAGTTCGCCCTTAGCAGCCTTAACAGCCTTTTCAGCACCGTCAGCCATTGAATCAGCCAGAATAAAGGAAAGACCACTACTCTTTAGAATATCCATTGCCTCTTCCTTATTGGTTCCCTCAAGCCTAACCACCATAGGAACTTTTATCTCCAGCTCTCTGGCAGCTTTAGTCACTCCCTCTGCCACCCTGTCGCATCTTACAATTCCACCAAATATATTGATGAAAACGGCCTTAACATTGGGATCGCTAATTAGAATCCTAAAGGCGTTTTTAACCCTTTCAGCATCAGCAGCACCACCAACATCCAGGAAATTGGCGGGCTCTCCACCGTAAAGCTTTATAATATCCATGGTAGCCATAGCCAGTCCAGCACCGTTTACCATACAGCCAATATTACCATCCAGTTTGATATAACTTAGATTGTATTTGGAAGCCTCAACTTCTAACGGATCTTCCTCATAAATATCCCTCATCTCAGCAATTTCAGGATGTCTGTAAAGAGCATTGTCATCAAAGTTCATCTTTGCGTCTAAGGCTATTAGATCCCCCTCCTTCGTGAGAACAAGGGGATTTATTTCAGCCAATGAAGCGTCTTTTTCTATAAAAGCCCTGTAAAGGGCTGTCATAAATTTCACAGCTTTTTTCAAAATATCGCCTGTAAAACCAAGACCAAAGGCAAGCCTTCTGGCATAAAAGGGCATCATGCCCAAAGCTGGATCCACAAAGGCCTTCAAAATCTTTTCTGGATGTTTAGCAGCCACTTCCTCAATCTCAACGCCACCTTCAGAAGAAACCATCATAACTGGACACTCTGTAGATCTATCAATGACCATTCCCATATAATACTCTTTTTCTATATTAAGACCTTCCTCTACCAACACCTTTCTTACTATTTTCCCCTCAGGACCAGTCTGATGTGTAACGAGCTTCATTCCTATCATCTTTTTGGCTATCTCGTAGACCTCATCAGGACTTTTGGCGAGCTTGACACCTCCAGCCTTACCACGACCACCAGCGTGTATCTGAGCCTTAACAACAAAGAGAGAAGCCCCCAACTCCTCAGCTATCTTCTTCGCCTCTTCAGGGGTCTCCGCCACACCACCCTTTGGAACAGGAATGCCATACTGCTTGAATATCTCCTTGGCTTGATATTCATGCACCTTCATCTGATTACCTCCTCTAAGCAAAATTAAATAAGGGGACCTTATAAGGCCCCCTTAAGTTTTCTCACTGATTATAGTCTTCCTCTGAGAATGAGCTTTCTCAAATCCACTATAGCCTGAGTGGGATTCAGCTCTTTAGGACACGCCTCAACACAGTTAAATATGGTGTGACATCTCCATACACCGTGTTTATCGTCAATAGCATTCAATCTCTCCTCAAATCCCTCGTCTCTTGTATCAAAAAGGAACCTGGCAGCCTTCAAAAGCGCATTGGGGCCAAGGAAGTTTTTGTCAGCCCAATAAGTGGGACAGGATGATGTACAGCACCCACAGAGAATACATTCATATTTGCCATCCAGTTTTTGTCTATCCTCAGGGCTCTGAAGGCGCTCTTTATCAGTAGGAGGAGGAGTTTTAGTTATAAGGTAAGGCTTCACAGCGTAAAGCTTATCATAGAAAGGCTCCATATCCACAATGAGATCCTTTATAACTGCAAAACCCCTTAAAGGCTCAACGGTTATAACATTTGTTCCCAGTTCTTTAATCTGAGTCTCACAGGCGAGCCTGTTCTTACCATTTATGGTCATACCGCAGGAACCACATATACCATGCCTGCAAGCCCTTCTGTAAGCTAATGATCCGTCAAGATTCCACTTTATATGGTTAAGACCGTCCAACACAGTCCAACCAGGCTCAGGTTCAAATCTATACTCTTGGACTCTACCTGTTTCATCCTTTTCTGGATCGTATCTGAAAACCTTGAACACAACCTCTGCCATCTTGGCACCCCCTTAGTATTTCCTCTCTTCAGGTTTGAATCTGGTTATAACCACAGGCTTGTAATCAAACTTAACTCCCTCTTCTGTTCTCCAAGCAAGGGTGTGTTTCAGCCAGTTCTCATCGTCCCTCTTAGGATAATCTGTTCTGTAATGAGCTCCTCTGGATTCGGTTCTGTTTATAGCACTTGCTACGATAACTTCCGCTGTTTCTAAAAGATGCCCAAGTTCAATAGCCTCCATAAGGTGGGTGTTAAATTTCACCCCTCTATCCTCTATGTGAATATTTTTGTATCTTTTCTGGAGATCTTTTATGATGTCGTACATCTTCTCAAGCTTTTCCTTGTCTCTGAAAACCCCGCAAAGGGTATACATGTTCTCTTGGAGTATCTTTCTCAACTCAGATGGGCGCTCAGGACCGTTGCTGTTCAGAAGCCATTCAATCTCCTTAAGAGCAGGTTCTGCAGCATCCTCAGGAAGAACATCAAAGGGAGGCTCCGTGGACAGATAAGCCACTATATCCTTGCCTGCACGTTTGCCATGAACTGAAGCATCTAATAGGGAATTTGTTCCCAATCTGTTGGCACCATGAACAGAAACACAGGCACACTCACCTGCAGCCCAGCACCCTTCAAGCCACTTTTCCTTACCGTCAGCCAAAACTCTACAGGATATATTAACAGGGATACCTCCCATGGAATAGTGGGCAGTAGGCTGAACTGGAATAGGTTCTTCTATGGGATCTACGCCAGCAAACTTTATGGCAAGCTCCCTAATCTGTGGCAGTCTCTCTTTTATCTTCTCTGCACCAAGATGCCTCAGATCAAGATACAGATACTGCTCTCCATTTATTCCCCTGCCAGCTTCTATCTCCGCCCACATAGCCCTGGAGATAATATCCCTTGGGGCAAGCTCCATCTTATCAGGAGCGTATTTCTCCATAAATCTTTCACCGAGATTGTTTATAAGATATCCACCTTCTCCTCTTGCTCCTTCTGTAATAAGAATACCCTGGCGGGCTATACCTGTTGGATGAAACTGAACAAACTCTAAATCTTCAATGGGAAAGCCTGCTCTTAAGAAAATAGAAAGTCCATCTGCTGTATTAGCGTGGGAATTGGTGGTAATTGAATAACACCTTCCATAACCACCTGTGGCAAAACATGTAGCTTTTGCCTGAAATACATGAACGCCGCCGTTTATAAGATCCCATGCAGTAACTCCAAGGCATTTACCATCCTTTACTATAAGAGAGAGCACAAAATATTCTGAATAGAACCTCACATTGTATTTAACACACTGCTCCCAAAGGGTATGCAGAAGAACATGTCCCGTTCTGTCTGCTGCCATACATGCCCTTAAGACAGGTTTTCCCCTCCCAAAGTCCTTAACGTGGCCTCCAAAGTAACGCTGCATAATCTTTCCATCTGGAGTTCTGGAAAAAGGAACCCCCATATGCTCGTATTCATAAATGATCATAGGAGCCTCTTTAACCATCATCTCTATGGCATCTTGGTCCCCTAAGAAATCAGAACCCTTAACGGTGTCAAAGAAATGCCACTCAATATGATCCTCCTCGAGATTGGCAAGGGCAGCCGCAATGCCTCCCTGGGCAGCTCCAGAGTGGGATCTTGTGGGAAAAACTTTGGTTAAAACAGCGACATCGTATCCAGCCTTCTTTATTTCAAGGGCAGCGTACATACCAGCAAGACCAGCCCCTATAATAATAACATCGTGTAAATGAACATTATGAATGGGAACACCTTTAACCTCTTCGTGAATAACCTTTGCATCGTCAGTTCCATAATATTTGGCACATTCTCCAACCTTGAACATCCCCTTGTACTCGCCCATAGCACCTCACCTCCTCATTTATGAAACAACAGAAAACGGTATTACTGTAATAGCACCAAGGAAGAAAAGGATACCTCCTAAAGTGACCAGGAGGAAGAAAATAACACCCTGCCAAAACTCGCTGTGCACATAGTCCTGGATCACCATCCAGACACCATTCAAGCCATGATAAAGGGCACATGCCAGAAAGAGCATGTCTATTACCTTCCATGTTGGGGTTGCGAGTCTTGGAGCAATTCTCTCATAGGTAACGCCTTCAGGCTTTGGAAGACCATGGGTTACCCAAAAGTGAACCAAAAGAAGAATTATAAGCAGAACACCAGTTACCCTTTGAAAAAGCCACGCATAAAAACCACCAGACGCTCTTTTCTCTTTCATAACACACCCCCACTTATCTCAAAGAATGAAGGAAATGTAGGAACATGGGAATCCCACCTATTAAAAAGAGAAATATAGCAACAGCCATAACAGCACCAAAAATAGCTTTGTGAGCAGAAGCAGCATTATCAGCAAACTCAACGATTATGATTCTCAATCCGTTAAAAGCATGGTACAAAACAGTACCCAGGAGTCCTATCTCTAAAAGTAAAAATATAGGAGACTGTACCACACCCATTACTTTGTTGAACCCTTGAGGACCAGAAGCAATATTATGAATGACCCATATATGGAGCAAAAGATAGAAAACCAAAAGCAAACCAGTAATTCTGTGAAGAATCCAAGCAACAGACCCCAGATGCCAGCGATAATGCTTGATTACCGGCGGTTTCTGCAACATCTTCAACCTCCCAATATGAAAATTATTCAACCTCTCTATACTGCTTTACACCCATCTCTTCAAGATTACCCCCATGAGTATCGTAAACAACTATAACAGGAAAATCTTCAACTTCAAGCCTTCTGACAGCTTCAGGACCCAGATCCTCATAAGCTATAATCTCTGCCTTTTTTATCCTCTGAGAAAGCAGTGCTCCACACCCCCCAATGGCACCAAAGTACACAGCCTTGTATTTCATACAGTGTTCCCTTACCTCCTCACTCATTTTTCCCTTTCCTATCATACCTTTAAGTCCTAAGGCTATCAGCTTTGGAGCATAGGGATTCATTCTATAACTTGTAGTAGGTCCAGCAGCGCCTATTGGTCTTCCCGGCTTAGCCGGTGAAGGACCAACATAGTATATAACCTGTCCCTTAACATCAAAGGGTAAAGGCTCACCTCTTTCAAGGGCTTCTATCATCCTTTTATGAGCGGCATCCCTTCCTGTGTATATAACTCCTGAAATGAGCACTCTATCTCCGGCTTTTAACTTTTCCACATCCTCATCGCTTAAAGGAGTGGTTAACTTTATAACATCGCTCATGATAAACCTCCGTTACAGAATAATTTCCTTATGCCTTGCAACATGACAGTTAATATTAACTGCACAGGGAAGGCTGGCAATGTGAACCGGCTCCATCTCAAAATGAACAGCTAAGGCAGTAACGGTTCCTCCCCAGCCCATAGGGCCAATCCCAAGCTTGTTTATTCTTTCCAAAATCTCCTGCTCTATTTTGGCTATTTCCACATCGGGATTGGGTTTTCCCACAGGCCTTAAAAGGGCCTTCTTGGCAAGAAAAGCAGATCTCTCAAAAGTGCCACCAACACCAACTCCCACAATAATAGGAGGACATGGATTTCCACCAGCTTCTTCAACCCTTTTAACCACAGTGTCAATCACTCCTTCAACACCGTCAGCAGGTTTCAGCATAACTACTTGACTCATATTCTCACTTCCACCACCTTTAGGAGCAACTATAATTCTAACCCTGTCCCCAGGAACTATATCGTAATGAATAACAGGGGGAGTATTATCACCAACATTGGCACGGGTAAAGGGATGGCATGTAGATTTCCTCAAATATCCTTCCCTGTAGCCCTTTCTCACACCTTCAAATATAGCATCCTTAAGATTACCACCTGCAAACTTCACCTCTTGGCCAATCTCCATGAAAATTACCGCAAGCCCACAGTCTTGGCATATGGGAGCTATCCCCTCCCGTGCAAGATCGGCATTTTCTATAATATGCTGTAAAACCGCCTTACCAACAGGAGATTTCTCTTTCTCTATAGCCTCCTTAAGGGCATTGTACACATCATCGGGAAGATTATAATTGGCATCTATACAGAGCTTCGCTATTGCATCTGTAATTTCAGAAACATCTATCACCCTCATAGCTTTTACCTCCGAGAAAAATTGAAGCGGGGGAGCAAATCCCCCGCAAATTTAATTGATGTCAGAACAAATAGCTCTTCTTTATTTGATGTAGCCAAACTCTTTCAGCTTATCTATGAGACCTTTAACCCTTCCAGCAGATGCCTGAAGAGCCTTAAGCTCATCATCGGTGAGTTTGAGTTCAATGATCTTCTCTACTCCGTTAGCACCAAGCAGACAGGGAACACCACAGTAGACACCGTTTATTCCATACTCTCCTTCACATAAAGCGGCACAGGGCTGTATCCTCTTCTGATCTTTGAGTATAGCCTCCACCATCTCTGTGGTAGCCAATGCAGGAGCATAATAGGCAGAACCTGTTTTAAGAAGCTTGACTATCTCTCCGCCACCTACCCTGGTTCTTTGAACAATGGCTTCAATTCTGTCAGGAGGAATAAGCTCTGTAATGGGGATGCCGCTTACGGTGGTAAACCTAGGCAGAGGCACCATGTCATCACCGTGTCCTCCGAGAACCATGGCACATATCTCTTTAACGGATACCCCTAATTCCATGGCAACAAAGGCACGGAATCTGGCAGAATCAAGATTGCCAGCCTGACCCAAAACCCTATTTTTAGGAAATCCAGAAACAGCCCATGCAAGTTGAGTCATAGCATCAAGGGGATTGGTCACCATTATTATAATACAGTTAGGAGAATACTTAACCACCTGCTCTGTAACAGACTTTATAATCCCAGCATTTTTGTCAAGAAGCTCATCCCTGCTCATACCTGGCTTTCTGGGAAGCCCTGCAGTTATAACCACCACGTCAGAGTCAGCAGTATCTTTGTAATCATTGGTTCCCACAATTTTAGAATCCCAACCCTCAAGAGGAGTAGCCTCATACATATCGAGGGCTTTTCCCTGAGGCATATCCTCTATAATATCAATAAGAACCACGTCTCCCAGCTCTTTTATGGCACAGAACATAGCCACATGCTCACCAACATGACCAGCACCAACCACTGTAATCTTAGCCCTTCTACCCATGATAACACCTCCCTGTTTTTAAAATAAAAAAGGGGAGCTTGCGCTCCCCTTTAAAATCCATTCAACTAGCCCTCAGACACTGGAAGAGATTCAGCCACCTCTTTGACCCACCTTGTGGTAATGGATTTAGGTCTTTCAATGGGAAGGAGATAACCCCTGGCAAGTATAGCCTGTGCAGTCATACCAAGTGCCCTGGATACTCCAAAGAAGACCGTATAGAAGGGAAATTCTTTTATGCCAAAGTGATAGAGAAGAACTCCAGAATGGGCGTCCACATTAGGCCATGGATTCTTGGCTTTACCATGCTTCATCAAAACCTGAGGAACAACTTCGTAGGCAAGAGAAACAATCTTAAACAGCTCATCTTCAGGCAGATATTTCAGAGCAAACTCTCTCTGAGCTATATATCTTGGATCGGTTACCCTCAAAACAGCGTGACCATAACCAGGAATAACCTGACCAGAATTTAGAGTCTCCCAGCAGAACTCCTCAAGCTGCTCTTTTGTGGGAACTCCACCGAACTTCTCGTAAAGCATCATTATCCATCTGAGACACTCTTGGTTGGCAAGACCATGCAAAGGACCAGCCAAACCATTAAGACCAGCAGATACAGAATAGTAAATATCAGAAAGGGCGGAGCTGACAAGGAAGTTTGTGTGAGCAGAAACATTTCCACCCTCATGATCAGAGTGAAGGAACAGATAAAGCCTCATAAGCTCATAAAAAGCTGGATTGTCATTGCCAAGCATATGGGCAAAATTTGCTCCCCAATCAAGATTGGGATCAGGCTCAATAATGGTATCGTCTCTATACTTTCTTCTGTAAATGTAGGCTGCAATTCCCGTTATTCTGGCAAGAAGATTGAGGGAGTCTTCAAACATGGCCTCCCAATACTCTTCTCTTTTCATACCTTCCTGATACCTCTTGGCGAATATTGATTCTCTCTGCATAGCCAAAATGGCAGCAGAAAACTGTGTCATGGGATGGGTATCAACAGGCATAGCCCTGATAACATCAATTACATACTGGGGAATAGTAGCCCTTTTAGCAAACTCAGCGGTGATCTCTTTAACATCCTCTTCGGTAGGTAACTCCCCTGTAAGAAGCAGATACCATAAACCTTCAGGAAGGGGTTCTTCGCCACCAGGAGCAGTGGGCAGTTTTGCCTCTCCCTTTCTCAACTCAGGTATGGTATAACCACGAAACTTAACTCCCTCATTGGGGAAAACCTCAGAAGTATCACATATAAGAGCCTTCAAACCTCTCATTCCACCATAGGCATGTCCTATAGTACAATCCATTGTTTTTCTGTTACCGTAAGTCTTTCTGATCTGGGCTACCTCTGCTCTCCACTGGGGAATAAGCTCTGCCAATCTTTCCTTTAACTTCATAGTACACCTCCTGCTTTTTTAATCCTAATTTTTGTGATAGTGTATACAAGTATAAAAGTCAACACTGAAATTAGAAGCTTTAAAAAATAAAAGGGGAGGCTTTAAAGCCTCCCCGCCATTAGTCTTTATTCTTTTATCTCTATCTCTTTAAAGGATTTGGTTCCGAACTCCTTAGCCACGTTGAGCATACCACCGAGGAGGATTATCTTTCTCTCTCTATCAGAGAGATCCACCTTTAACATGATATCCAAACCTTTGTTTTCCACATGCATGATGAAGGTATCGCTACCCTCAATCAGACCCTTTCTTAAACCCTCTATTCTTACCCTATCGCCTTGATCAATTTTATCATAGTCCTCAGGATTAACAAAATACATGGGGACAATACCAAAATTAATTAGATTGGCTCTATGTATTCTCTCTATGGAACAGGCAATAACCGCTTTCACTCCCAAATACATGGGACAAAGGGCAGCATGCTCTCTGGAAGAACCCTGACCGTAAGATTCCCTTGCCACTATTATATTATGAATTCCCTTGTTTTTATTCTCTAAGGCTCTTTTGGAAAATGTAGGATCCACACTTTCAAAAACAAACTCCGCATATTTAGGAACATTGGATCTATACTTCAATCTCTGTCCAGCAGGCATAATATGATCAGTGGTTATCTTATCGCCAACCTTAATGGTTACCTCTCCCACTATATCGTGAGGAAGCGGATCATTGGGTGGAGGGGGAACTATATTGGGGCCTCTGTAAATCTGAACCTTTTCAGGTTCCTCTGAAGGAGGAACTATCATGGAATCATCTATAAGGAACTTTTCTGGAAGCTTAACATCAGGATACTGAATACCATATTTTTCCTCAAGTCTTCTCGGATCAAGGAAAGCCCCCTCTATGGCACAAGCAGCAGCTGTCTCTGGACTCACAAGATAAACGCCAGCGGTTAATGTACCAGATCTTCCATAGAAATTACGATTGTTGGTTCTAACAGAAACCGCGTTATTCTTAGGAGCTTGCCCCATACCAATACAGAAACCACAAGCAAGTTCCTGTAGCCTTATACCAAAATTAAAGAGAGCATCGAGCATACCTTCCTGATCTATCATTCTCAACACTTGCTTAGATCCAGGAGCAACCACCACATCAATATGAGGAGGACAATGCTTGCCCGATGCCTTTAATATTTTGGCAAAGGTCATAAGATCCCTGTAAGAGGAATTTGTACAAGAACCCACACAAACCTGATCCACAAGCTTACCCTCAAGCTCAGAGACAGGCACCACGTTATCTGGACTGTGGGGACAGGCAACCAAAGGTTCAAGCTCAGAAAGGTCTATCTCTATAACCTTCTGATATTCAGCATCGGGATCAGCCTCTAAAGGAATCCAGTCCTCTTCTCTTCCTTGAGCCTTTAAAAACTCCCTTGTAATCTCATCGGATGGGAATATGGAAAAAGTGACACCTAATTCTGCACCCATGTTGGTTATTGTTGCTCTTTCAGGCACACTCAATGTCTTTACACCAGGGCCAAAGTATTCCACCACCCAGCCAACATTTCCCTTGGTGGTAAGGAGTCTTAACATATGTAGAATTACATCCTTGGCAGACACCCATGGCTTTAATTTTCCTGTTAGCCTCACCCCTATAACCTTGGGACATGTCATATAAAAGGGTCTTCCCGCCATAGCAGCAGAAACATCCAATCCTCCCGCACCAATGGCGATCATTCCTATACCACCACCAGTGGGGGTGTGAGAATCTGAACCTAAAAGGGTTTTGCCGGGCTTTCCAAACCTCTCAAGATGAACCTGATGGCATATACCATTTCCCGGTTTAGAATAAAGACAACCATACTTGGCAGCGAATGTCCTGAGATACTCATGATCGTCCTTGTCCTCAAAACCCATTTGTATCGTTTTATGATCGATATAGATAACAGATTTTTCAGTCTGAACGCGGGGTACCCCCATCATCTCAAACTCAATGGCAGCCATGGTACCAGTGGCATCCTGATAGAGAGTCTGATCAACCTTTATGGCTATTTCCTTACCTGGCTCAAGCTCACCTTCAACCAAATGCTCCTTTAAAATCTTTTGAACAAGGTTCATTCCCATTTTTATACCTCCTAAAGCTTTTTCACACCACTTAAGTGAATATATTTCACAAGTCCAATTTTTCTGCAACCTCCATGGCAAAATATGTGAGAATCATATCTGCTCCAGCCCTTTTAATTCCTATTAGAGTTTCAAGCACAACTTTTTCGTAATCGATCCAGCCAAGCTTGGCAGCAGCTTTTATCATAGAGTATTCCCCACTCACATTATAAGCGGCAAGGGGAACTTCGGGAAAAGCCTCTCTTACAGTTTTGATAACATCAAGGTAGGCAAGAGCAGGTTTTACCATTATGATATCTGCACCCTCTTCTACATCCATGGCAGCCTCTTTGATGGCTTCCCTAACATTGGGGGGATCCATCTGGTAAGCTCTCCTATCACCAAACTTTGGAGCAGAATCAGCAGCGTCTCTAAATGGACCATAGTAAGAGGAGGCATACTTAACAGAGTAGGACATAATAGCAACATGGGTAAATCCTTCCTCGTCTAAGGCAGACCTAATAGCAGCAACCCTTCCATCCATCATATCGGATGGAGCCACTATATCCGCTCCAGCCTTGGCTTGAGAAACTGCCGTTTTGGCCAGAAGTTCTAAAGTGGGATCGTTAAGCACCTCTCCATCCTTCACCAATCCACAGTGGCCATGGCTTGTATACTCACAAAGACAAACATCTGTTATGACAAGAATATCAGGAACAGCATCTTTAATGGCTTTTGTAGCCTGCTGGATTATCCCATTCTCATCATAAGCACCAGAACCTACAGGGTCTTTCTTTTCTGGTATACCAAAAAGTATAATGGCAGGAATTCCCAATTGGTGTGCCCTTTTTACCTCAGGAATCAGTTTGTCCACAGAAAGCTGGAATACTCCAGGCATTGACTCAATGGGGTTCTTCACATCCTTACCGTATATGACAAAGAAGGGCTGAATGAGATCATCCACAGAAAGCTTTGTTTCTCTCACCATACGCCTTATATTCTCGTTTCTCCTCAATCTTCTTGGTCTATGGACAGGAAAGGCCATCTTACCCTCCTCAACTCAGGTTTTTTAATAATTTAAAACAATACAGACCATAAAAACAAGCACGCAATTTTATTGACAATCCACAGGCAGTCATTTTTAATAGAGCTAAAAAGTTTGTGAATAAAATCATTTAAGGGGGAGATCCATGGATAAAAAGACCACCATTTTTTGGACAAAGACAGACGAAGCACCCTATCTGGCATCCTTTTCTCTTCTTCCTATTGTTAGGCAATTTGTAAAAACAGCTGGTCTTACTGTGGCAGTAAAAGACATTTCTTTAGCGGGAAGGATACTGGCAGCTTTTCCTGAATATCTCAGAGAAGACCAAAGGGTACCAGATGATCTTGCAGAGTTGGGAAGGCTGGTTAATGAACCTGAATCCAATATTATAAAACTGCCAAACATAAGCGCTACGGTACCACAAGTTAAAGATACAATAGCTGAACTTAGGAAAAAGGGGTATATGGTGCCTGAGTATCCCGAAGATCCAAAAACTGAAGAAGAAAAAAGAATAAAGGAGAAATACGACACCCAAATAGTTGGAAGTGTAGTTAACCCCATTATAAGACAGGGTAACAATATCAGAAGGGTTCCCGAACCTGTAAAAGAAGCAGCAAGAAAAGCACCGGATCTTATGGGACTTCCCCTAAAACCATGGTCCAAGGACTCCAAGTGCCATGTATCTTACATGAGCAAAGGAGATTTTTATGAATCTGAAAAATCCATAACTGCCCCTAAAGATATGAAAGTGACCATCCAATTTGTAGATGAAAATGGTAATGTTACCAACCTCAAAGAGATACAGCTTACAGAAGGAGAGGTCTTTGATGGAAGTTTTATGAATGTCAAAGAGCTCCAGAAGTTCTTCGAAGAACAGCTTGAAGATGCCAAGAAAAAGGATGTGTTATTCTCCCTTCACCTTAAAGCTACTATGATGAAAGTCTCAGATCCTCCCATATTCGGATACTGTATAAAAGCTCTGCTCAAAGATGTTTATAAAAAGTATGGTGATCTACTTGAGGAAATAGGCTTCAACCCCAACAACGGCCTTGTGGATCTTGAAGAAAAGATGAAGAAGCTTCCAGAGGATAAAAGAAAAGAGCTCGAAGCAGCGGTTAAAGAAGCCTTTGAGAAGGGACCTAGAATGTTTATGGTAGATTCTGATAGAGGCATCACAAACCTTCATGCACCTAATCTTGTAATAATTGATGCTTCAATGCCTGTAATTGTGAGAGACGGTGGGAAAGCTTGGGGACCTGATGGAAAACAGCATGACGCTAAATGTGTAATACCGGACAGGTGTTATGCTCCCATATACGAAGAAATTATCGAAGACTGTAAGAAAAACGGTGCCTTTGACAGAACCACCATGGGAACTGTAATAAACATTGGTCTTATGGCTATGAAAGCTGAGGAATACGGCTCTCACGACAAAACCTTCTTTGCACCTGCAAATGGAGCTTTCAGGGTAGTGGATGAAGAAGGCAATGTGCTTATAGAGCACAAAGTGGAAAAAGACGACATCTGGAGAGGCTGTCAGGTTAAGGATATAGCCATTAAAGACTGGGTTAAACTTGCTGTGGAGTTAGGAAGAAGTACCGGATACTATGTGGTCTTCTGGCTTGATAAAAACAGAGCTCATCATGTGGAGCTTATCAAAAAAGTGGAGACTTATCTTAAGGATCATGACACAAGCGGTATAGATATAAGGATTTTAAGTCCAGCTGAAGCTATGAAGTTTACATGCGAAAAGATAAGAAAAGGAGAAAATGTAATAGCTGTTACTGGAAATGTGCTCAGAGACTACTTAACAGATCTTTTCCCCATCCTTGAAGTGGGTACCAGTGCCAAGATGCTTTCTGTTATTCCCCAGCTTGCAGGTGGAAGACTGTTTGAAGCAGGAGCTGGTGGATCTGCACCTAAACACGTACAACAGTTCCTTAAAGAGGGACACCTAAGATGGGACTCCATAGCCGAATTCACAGCCTTGGCAGCATCTATAGAGTTTGCCGCTGAGCTTACTGGCAGCAAAAAAGCTGCCATACTTGCCAAAAGTGCAAATGAAGGCATAAGGGGAGTTCTTGAGAATCAGAAGTGGCCAGGCAGAAAAGTGGGACAGCTTGATACCAGAGGAGAACACTTCTACTTTGCTCTTTACTGGTCTAAAGCCTTAGCAGAGCAAAATGAAGACGAAGAGTTGAAAGGAATCTTTAGTGAGGTCTATAAAAAACTGGCAGAAAACGAAGAAAAAATTGTTAAAGAGATAGCAGCATCTGAAGGAAAGCCTGTGGATATTGATGGATACTACTTCCCCGATGAATCCAAAGTGGAAAAAGCTATGCGTCCAAGTGCAACATTCAACGCCATTATAGATTCAATCTAAATATAGGGGGCTGGTGCTAAACCAGCCCCTGCCTCAGTATATTTTGCCTTATATTGCCACTTTTATCAAAAGCACGCTGTGCTGTTAAATAAAGAGAAAGCACAACACTTATGTTGATAGAGACAAAAATGGCTATCACTATAGCCATCTGATACTTAACTGCCACTAAAGGAGAAGCACCCCCCAAAATCTGTCCTGTCATCATACCAGGGATAGAGACTATTCCCATAGTGGCCATGGTGGCAATAAGGGGACTTATGGAAAGCTCAAGGGATTTGCCCACATAGGGTATAAGAGCCTCTAATAAACTGCCGAAAGTGACTATTCTGTAAAATATTCTCTCTCTTTCCCTAATCACCGTTTTATAAAAGTCAGAAACCGATATGATAACCCCCCTCAAAGAATTACCAAGTATCATACCTCCTATCACTATAAGATATTTTGCCGAAAAGATATTCTTCACATTTATAACAAAGGCATTGAAAAACAATGTCACAGAATAGATGGTTATAAAGTACGAAAAGAGTATAGGTAAAAGAAAAATCCTTCTATTAAGCTGAGAAGATTTTACCGCTTGAAAGGTGGCAACCACTATCATGACAGTAAGCCATAGAATGTTGATCAACTTGTTTTCGTAGATGAATAGGTATTTTAAATATATTCCCATAAGAGTAAGCTGCACCGCCATTCTTGCAGCAGAAATTATAAGATCCTTAATCAGTCTTATTTTCAAAAAGATATATAGAGCAACAGGTATGAAAAGTGTTAAGAAAACCAGTATCATTGATAAAAAAGAGATATCCTTTACCGCACTAAAAGCCATTGGCCATCCTCATAAACAAGCCTTTGAAGCCTATCTAAAGCTTCCCATTCCTTATCGTGAGAAGCCACAATTATGGTTTTGTCTAAGTTATTAAAAAAAGAGACTATTTTCTTTTTAGATTCTTCATCTAAAGCTGAGGTGGGTTCATCTAAAAGGAATATATCTCGTTTTAAAAAATAAGCTATGGCAATGAGGATTTTCTGGCGCTCTCCCCCTGAAAAATCGCTCCATACCCTTTCCAACATCTCTTCCTTTAGTTTCAAATCAAAATTTTCAATAAACTTTAAAAAATCTTTTAAAGAAAAATTTGTATTTTTATTTGCCCTTGCCGAGAAAATCTCCTTAAGGTTGTCTTTAAGTTTTCCCCAAAATACATCTGTATTTTGAGGTACATATGCCATGTTTAATCTTAATCTATTAATATTTTTGTAAGTTAGAATATTGCCTTTAACAGCCAAGGTCCCCTCAAAGGAAACAAAACCAAGAATACTCTTTATAAAAAGACTTTTTCCAACACCAGATGGCCCTTTTATTAGAAGTCTATCACCTTCGTTGAGGCTAAAAGATAGGTTATGAAAAAGTCTTCTTCCGCCTATACTGATTGAAAAGTTGTTAAACTCAACACACACCATACACCCGCTTTTACAATTCAGCTTACTTAAATACAAGAATTTCCTTTGCCCTTGACAAAAGATGGAACAAGGCTATATTAGGTTAGCGATAACGCGGGGTGGAGCAGTCCGGTAGCTCGTCGGGCTCATAACCCGAAGGTCCCGGGTTCAAATCCCGGCCCCGCTACCACTTTTTTTATTTTCAGATGACAAAGCTGAGATACCTTCGCTCTGAGGATCTCCTTAATATAGGATTTGCCTCAATTATGCTCCTCTTAACTGTCTGGAAACATTCAAGGGTAAAATACTGGGGTATTCATGCTTTTGTAGAAGTTGTAGTTATTGTTGCCAGCTTCTTGGTAGCAAGATGGAACCAAAGGCTGAAACCTAAAGGCTTCTGGTATCATTTCACCAACTGGTATGTGGTCATGGTGGTTCCTATAATGTTTGTTAATCTTAAAGGACTAATAGAGGCTGTAAATCCTGTTAATTGGGATCTTTTTCTCATTCACGTAGATAGAATGCTCTTTTTTGGACACGATCCCACCATAATGATCGAAAAAATATACAATCCCTTTTTAACAGAAGTGCTTCAATTCGCTTATGTGAGCTACTTTTTTATACCCATTATACTGGGAATAAGTATATACAAAAAAGATATTCATACCTTTAGAAAAGTGGCAACAGTGGTATTAATGGCATTTTATATCTCGTATTTAGGATATTTTTTGGTACCCGCTATAGGGCCAAGGTTCACATTAAAAGAGTTTTTCTCAAGAGATTTGAAGGGACTTTTCTTCACACCTTACATAAAATCCCTCTTAAATTTTTTAGAACCCGACCCTCATGATTGCTTTCCATCAGGACACACAGCGGTCTCTTTAGTCTGTTTGATGCTGGCAAAAAAGTACAATACAAGATTTTGGACATTACTGCCTATGGTAACAGGACTTATAATAGCAACAGTGTACCATAGATACCACTATGTAATTGATGTTATAGCGGGTATAATACTGGCTATATTCTCTTACTATGCTGGGCAGTGGTTTTTTGAAAGATGGGAAAAAGAGAGATTACAAAAAACACAATAGTGTTTTTCTTAGGTACACTCTCCTCTAGAATTCTCGGATTTATAAGGGATATACTTATAGCGAAATACTTTGGTACCACCTTCACTAGCGACGCCTTTTTTGTAGCCTTTAGAATCCCTAATCTATTTAGAAGACTTATAGGAGAAGGAGCGCTATCAGCTGCCTTTATACCTGTATTCTCCGAATACGAAGCTAAAGGGGAAGATATAAATAAAATAGCCAACAGCGCATTAATCTCTCTTTTTATTTTTCTTGCTTTATTGCTTCTTTTTGGGGAAAGTTTTACGACTTTGCTGGTAAATATCGTAGCACCTGGATTTAAAAAAAATGCTCATATATATAGGCTAACTGTTCAATTAACCAAAATAACCTTTCCTTATATATTCTTTATGGGCATGGCCATCCTTATAGGAGCCACCCTAAACTATAGAAGAGATTTCTTTTACACCTCTGTCTCTCCTGTTTTACTCAATATATCCCTCATTATAGCCATATTTATGAGAAACAACTTTAAGCAGCCTATATTTTCCCTTGCTTGGGGCGTTTTTATAGGAGGTATTCTGCAAATAACCTTTCATTTTTTAGGAGCCTATAAACTTAAAACTCTCTCCTTTAAATTAACTCTTCCTTTTTCCGAACCTGTAAAGGAAGCGCTTAAACTAATGATGCCAGCCACCGCAGGATTGGCTATACATCAGATAAACACCTTTGTTGACACTGTAATAGCTTCCTTTTTACCCATGGGAAGCATATCCTACCTTTACTATGCAAATAGACTCTTTCAGCTCCCATTGGCCTTATTTGGTATAGGGGTGGGATCGGTGCTTTTGCCTGTTGTATCAGAAGCTATAACTCATAATAACAGTGAAGAGGTGGTGGAAAATGTTAAATACTCTATAGGACTAGCCACTTTGGTAAATATTCCTGCAACTATGGGACTTATAGTGTTCTCCAAGGAGATTATAGATCTGCTCTTTAAAAGAGGAGTTTTCACATCTGAAAGTGTTACAAATACCGCCTATGCTCTTTCAATGTATGCCATAGGGCTGTCTATAATATCCATAAACAAAATCATAGTTTCCCTTTATCACGGACACAAAGACATGAAGACTCCTGTTAAAGCATCC
>JALVKL010000231.1 GCA_027033775.1 bacterium
TCAGCTCCTACCTTGACTCCGGTTCTTATCTCAACACCGGCATTTTTTATAACCTCAATATCTTTTTTGAGAACATCCTTGGGCACCCTATAATCAGGAATGGCGTATCTCACCATACCTCCTGGCTCTTCGTTTGCCTCAAACACCGTCACATCATAGCCTTTTAAGGCAAGGTAGAAGGCACAGGAAAGTCCAGCAGGTCCTGCCCCCACAACAGCTATTTTGGCCTTTTTCTCTTCAGGTATATCAAAGGGACAGAGAGTACCCACATTCTCATAATACCAATCAGCTACAAAGCGTTTAATCAACCTTATCCTCAAAGATCCGCCAGCTAAGGATCTCGTACATTCATTCTCACAGAATGCGGGACAAGCTCTACCAAGGGTTGCAGGAAGTATTACATCTTCCATAATCAGCCTGTAAGCATCCTCATATTTGCCCTCTCCAGCAAGCTTAACATATCCGTGAGCATTCAGGTGGGAAGGACAGGCATACCTACAGGGAGAAACCCCTTCCTTAGAGATAGTGAAAATATTGGGAACAGCCTGAGGGAAGGGTCTGTATATGGCTTTTCTGTCCTTCAGTCCATACTCAAATTCCGAAGGGACAACAACAGGGCAGACATTTACACACTCACCACAGCCTGTACACTTTTCCTCATCAACAAATCTTGCTTTTTTTCTTATCTTTGCCTTGAAATTCCCTATAAATCCCTCAACACTCTCTACCTCAGAATATGTGAATAATTTTATATTTTCATGTTGACCAACAGATACCATCTTAGGAGTCATTATACAGGCTGCACAATCTAAAGTGGGAAATGTCTTATCAAGTTTGGCCATATGACCACCAATGGAAGGCTCCTTCTCCACAAGATAAACGGTCTTGCCAGCATCTGCTATCTCTAAAGCTGCTTGCATTCCTGCGATACCACCACCTATAACAAGTACATTGGGATTTATATCAACAAATCTTCTCTCCAAAGGCTCATGATGAATAACCCTAAAAACAGCAGCTCTCACAAGCTCCTTTGCCTTTTCAGTGGCTATTTTTTCGTCTTCATGAACCCACGAAACCTGCTCTCTGATGCTGGCCATTTGGAAAAGGTAAGGATTGAGACCAGCTTTTTCACAGGCTTTTCTAAATGTTCTCTCATGCATTCTAGGAGAACAAGAAGCAACTACAACTCTATTAAGGTTGTAATTCTTAATATCTTCTATGATCATCTCCTGACCTACATTGGAACACATAAACTTGTAATCCCTTGCCACCACAACATGGGGAAGACCAGCAGCGTAATCTCTGACAGCCTCCACATCAACTTTATAAGCTATATTTATACCGCAGTGGCAGATATAAACTCCTACCCTCGGTTCAGTTCTTTTTCCCATGACAACTCCCCTTAAATTTTTGCTAACAATCTTTCAGGAGTAATCAACAACTTTTTAAGGCCCAAATCCTTCTCACTGAGACCAAAGGCTATTCCCATGGCTTGGGTAAAGAAGAGAACAGGAATTGATTCAATATCAAGTTTAGATTGAGCAATCTCTAAATTAAAATGGCACAAAGGACATATAGTAACTATGAAGTCAGCTCCTTTATTTTTAGCGTCAATCAATATCCTTCTAACCAATCTCGCACAAGCCTCTTCATGGGTGACCATCTGAGCAGCTCCACAACAGTAAGTCTTTGCTGTAAAATCTATAAGAGTAAAACCTAAAGTCTCCATGAGTATGTCTAAATGTTTAGGGTTTTCCGGGTGATCGTCCACATCAAAGGTCACAGGTCTTGTGTACTGGCATCCATAATAGCAGGCAACTTTAAAATCCCTCAAAGGTTTAACCACAAGACTTTTTATTTTATCCAAAATCTCCGGCAAAAGATAGAAATCCAGTATGTGCTTTATTTTGACCCTTCCTCTATAAAACAGTCCTTCTTCAGAAAGGGAGGACTTCACCTTTTCCCTGAGATCAAGGTCGTCTGCAAGAATCTCCTTTGCCTTCCTCAATGTGGCATGACAAGCATTACAAGGGGTAACAATCCACTGGGCATCTGTTCCGTCAGCTTTTGCGATATTTCTTGCAGGAAGCACAAGGGATACCAACTCGTCCAAGGAAAAATAAGCAGTGGCACCACAACAGTTCCAATCGTCAATCTCTTCCCATGTTATATCTAAAACCCTGTTCACAGATGTGATAGACTCCTCATAACCTCCTGATGTTTTCAAAGTACACCCAGGATAAAAAAGCGCCTTCATGACACCCTCTCCAACTCTTTAGCCTTTTCCACAACCCTCTTAAAGGATTCCAAGTCCCTAAGGGGTTCCACCTTAAGTTCTAATCTGCCCTTTAACAGCAGTTTTAAACCAAGTCCTCCCTTCTTTACAGAGCCAACGGGATCTTTAAAGGCAAATTTTCTCATAAGCTTTGCTTCTGAAAGCCTTCCATAACTTTCCACTGTCTCTTTGAAAGCCTCGTAAAGGTAAGGGGTCTTTTCTCCTTTGGGGAAAAGTCTTTCTTTTACAGCCAACCTTTTCAAAGCATACATAATATCGGTTATTTTAATACCTCTGGGACACCTTACGGTACAGAAATAACAGGAAGCACAAACCCAATAAGTATTAGAATTCAAAGCATCCTTTATGCTTCCTCCCTTAGCAAGGGCAAAGAGTCTACGGGGACCATAATCCATAACATCCACCATGGGACAGGAACCAGAACATGTTCCGCATTGAATACACTTTAATATTTGATTTCCTCCAGGAAGTTGCAACAATTCTTGCAAAAGGCCCTTTGATTCCATTACATATCCTCCACTTCATGCAGTTCGTCATACCTGAAAGTGGTTAAAGGCAGAGGCTCACCAAGGTCTCTTCCGGGCACATAATCAAAGAGAGCCTGCAGATCTGATCCCACGGCTTTGAAGACCACAGAAACCGGAATACCAACAGGGCACACATCACTACACATTCCGCAAGACACACAAGAAGTAGCCATATGTGTCATCCTTCCCAAATGGAAAAGAAGGGTGTCCATAGGAACCCTGATGGTTCCCCTTTTTTGCACCCTTCTTACATAGGATTCCGCTTCGTAATCAAAAGTGCTGGACTCAAAAAAGCAATCCTTGCAATAACACAAAGGACACACATGAGAACAGTTATGGCAACCAATACATCTGCCAAAAACAGCTAAAAGACCATCTACGCCGGCCAGCCTCTCCTTAATGTCAGAAATCATCTTTTCCTTATAATTTAATCTTTCTTGCTCAAGCTTTAAAGAAGCCTCAGTCCTTTCATCAGCCTCGCTAATATTGAGATTAAGGGATCTTGCAATATCCACACCCTTTTCGGTGCAAAAAATAATTGAAGGCTTCTCTCTTCCTATGCAGGAAACAACAATGTCCACATTCTCAGGCCAAAATAGATCACATCCTTTACAAACATCCCTTATGCCATCAAAATTGCTTCCCCTCTTTAAGGCATCCATATAATCACTGTACAGTTTGTCCGCCTCTCCTTTAGAGTAAATGATTTCAAAGGGAAAAACGCCTCCGCATTCCAAGCCCACAAACAGTATATTGTCCAATTTGGCCTGCTCCAGCTTAACAAGCTCTATCAAAGCTCTCATTTCACAAGGCCGTAAAACTACAGCAACTTTGTAAGGGGAAAACTCATGAAAGGTAAAATGTGAAATGGCTTTAGCAGCATTTTGGGGCATAACAGGAAAGAAGGGATCAAAATCCTTAAGCTGAGAAGAATCCGTAAAAAGAGAATAAAAGGCCTTTCCCGCTCCTCTTTTTCTTAACCCAAACACAGCTTTAAAATCCAACTCATCCAAAAGAGCAGAAACAATTTGATGAAGAGAGACATCTGCAGAAAACACCATTTTTGTAAACCTCCGTTTTTCTATTAGGAAATTATAATATTAGAATATCTTAAAGTCAATAAACCTTGAGAACGATATAACTTTCACAAAAATTGGGATAAAAATACATCAAAGGCACATCCCTCAAATAATCTTTACAAGGCTTCGTCTCCTGTTTCTCCAGTTCTTATCCTTATGGCATTCTCCACATTTATGACAAATATCTTTCCATCTCCTATCTTGCCTGTATAAGCACCGTTTTTAATAGCTTCTATAACCTGATCCACTAAGGAATCCGGCACCACCACCTCTATTTTAACCTTGGGAAGGAAATCCACAACGTATTCAGCTCCCCTGTAAAGTTCAGTATGTCCCTTTTGCCTACCAAAACCTTTGACCTCTGTAACGGTCATACCTGAAATACCAACTTCCCTCAAGGCTTCCTTTACCTCGTCCAACTTAAAGGGCTTGATAATAGCTTCGACCTTTTTCATCTATGCCTCCTTTCTGGGTAATTGTAAAAATCTTTTGAAAAACTCCCATGAAACAGGAAAGTATCCCCCTTCAGGAAAGAAGCTAGGAATAGCAGCGTCAACTTGGGCAAGATAGTCCTTATAGTACTCCTTCCACTTTGCCACCATGGAAGGAGTAACCTCTAAATGAAATTGGATGGCGTATACGTTGTTTCCGTACCTGAAGGCTTGGTTAGGAACAAACTTGCTGGATGCAAGCCTAACGCATCTTGCAGGAAGATCAAAAGTCTCCTCATGCCACTGAAACACCTTAAGGGTTTTAGGAAAATGGGAAAACAGATAATCCACAAGAGCGGGTCTTGTTAAGGTGACGTCAATCCATCCTATCTCCCTTACTCCTTTATACACTCTACTTCCAAGAACCTTGGCTATCATTTGGGCTCCTAAACAGACGCCCAGAGTAGGTTTATCCTCTTTGACAAAATCCTCAAGTATTAAAAGCTCCTTTTTTATGAAAGAATGCTTTTCCAAATCGTTAACACTCTGAGGACCACCAAGCACAATAAGATGAGAGTATTCCTTTATATTATCGGGAAATTCCTCTTTGGAAACGTCAAAATACCTGAATTCCACATTAGCCTCTTTAAGCACATCCTCCCACATCCCCAGATCTTCTACTTCTACATGCCTAAAAACGGCTATCATAACAGCACCTCCAAGTTAGGGATACGACCAGTCCTCTAATAAGTCAAGTTAAGACAAGCACAAAAAAAGAGCAAGTTTATCAATGCAAGATATGCTGATAAAAGATGAGAAAAATGCCTATCATCATTATAAATACACCTAAAAGACGCTCTTTAAAGGCTTCTTCTTTAAAAAAGAGCTTTCCATACAACACCGCTATCACCATACTGATTTTGCCAAAGGCTGAAACATAAGCAATGTTGGCAAGCTTTATGGCTATTAAAAAGGAAAGGACCCCTGAAGCAAAAAGAAAACCAACGGCGAAAAATCTCCAGTTTAAAAAGAGATCCCTTAAAGAATCTCTGCTTTTGTGTATAACTATAGGAAAATAAACAATAGACATCATTAAAGAGTAAGCAAAGGAAAAGAAGAAAACATCCGAATAAATAATGGCTTTTTTGCCAAAAGCTGTGTCAATGCTAAAAATGGCAGCAGCGATAATGGTGTAAAGAGGGCCTTTTTCAAAAAATATGGCTTTTATAGGTTGTAGCCAGCTTTCCCTTCTCAAATTAATGTTAAGAGTGTATGCGCCTATGGTAACTGTTATCACACCTAAAATTCCCAAAAATGATGGGAATTCGTGAAGAAATATGGGAGAAGAAAGGAGCATAAAAACAGGGGCAAAGCTCATCAAAGGAACAACTATAGATATAGGGCTTATGTTGAGAGCTTTAATGTAAAGGGTAGAAGCAATAACATCGCCGGGAATCACTACTAAATTCACCAACCAGAACCTGAAATTGACAGTGTGAGGTTTAGTCAAAAAACAGGCCAAAGCCAAAGGAGGGATAGAAAACACAAATCTTGCAAATAACGTAATATATTCATTTTTTCCTTCCAAATTCATGAGTTGTTTAGAAAAAAGATCCGCAGTAGCCCATGAAAAAGCAGCAATAAAGGCAAATAACATCCACATTAGAAGAACAACTCCATTATCCGGCTTATGATATAGGAGGCTCCATCTTCTTTTAATCTTTTGGATAGAGGGATCCTTTCCATGTTAAATAAAAAGGCAAGATCAAAATTTGCATCTTTTTCTAACGGTAGGCATTCACCCCATCTTGACAACATAACTTCTCTGCTTATGCAGATATCTTCAAGGACCTGTTCCCTATAAAGATAAAATCCAGGAATGTGGGCTTTTACAGCTTCAGAAACAACCCCATACCCACATTTGGAAAATACAAAATCAGAAGCTGCTATAAAGTTGTTGAAATCCAAATCCTTAACAGGATAACACAAAAAACCCTTGGATGGTTTAAAATAATGAGGAACAAGCCACAGTATTTTAGCACAAGATGAAAGGTCCATTAAGATATTTGATATTTTATCAATAAAAATTTCTCCCTTGTAAAAACCCCCTAATGTAAACGATGCTATAATCTCAGGTCTAAACGCTTCCATTAAACTTCGCCTTATGAATCTTATCCTCTCTGAATCCATCCTTCTTACAAGTAGAGGAGTTCTCTCAAACAACCTAAAGATTGTGTTTTCACTTTCAAAGGGAAGTAAAAAGACATGGGATGCCTTTAGATAAAACTCTTTGAATACCTCTAACCTCTCCCAATTCCCCAATATATAACGGTACTCATCATACCAATTGAAATTGGATATAAATACGCATGGCAAAGAAAGCTTCTCGCAAATATAAAAAGCTCCCACAACAGCATCTGATATAATCAAATCAGGCTTCACATTTTTTAAAAAAGAAAGCTCATGCTGAATCCAGCCTTCAAGATCGGATAGCCACTCATCTATAAGTGTTCTAAGCTCTTTCTCATCAAAGGGATAGTGGGAAGGCCACCCAGGATCATTCTTTAAAGGGGAAAACGAAATAAAAAATTTGTCATCACAAAAGTATTTTTGTAAAATCTCCTTTGCAGATGAATTCCTCAAATACACTTCAAATCCTGCTTTAAGGGCTTCCTCTATAAGAGGAATCTGTCTTGTGGCGTG
>JALVKL010000232.1 GCA_027033775.1 bacterium
TAGGGTTGAGGAGTATGATGATGTGGTTAAATGGGTTACTGTTTCTGAACTCCAGCAAAAAGCAGGCTGTAAGCCTTTAAGGATAACAAGCCCTCACAGCTTGCCTTCTGCAATTGAGGATACCACTTACTCTTATAAGCTTCAGGCAGAAGGAGGCAGGATTCCTTATACTTGGAGTGCTTCTATAGGTTATGGGTTGAACATTAACAGCTCAACAGGTGAAATAAGTGGGACTGTAAATGTTAATAATTCAACCACAACAGGTGAGCTTAACAGCTGTAACGAAACCATCAGCTTTACCGCAACAGTAACGGACAGCATCGGCAATACAGACTCTTCCAGCTTTTCAATATTGGTATCCCCAAAGCCTTTGAGAATAGTGACCGATTATCTTCCTTATGGATACGAAGGATCAAAGTATTCTGCTACAATTTATGCCGAAGGGGGAGTACCCTCTTATAACTGGAGCATGAGCGGCAGTTGTCCATCGGGATTAAGCTGTAGCGGAAATACCATAACAGGCACCCCTTCTTCTGGAAGTGCTGGCACCTATGAGATTACCGTTACTGTTAGCGATGCTTGTGGTCACAGCTACAGCAGGAAGTACACTTTGACCATAAATCCTGCCGCAGGAGGTAATGGAACTGGTGGTGGAGGTGGGGGAGGAACTAATTGTAAATCATTTAAGGTTTACAATAAATCAGGTATCACACTTTATTGGGGTTGTAATTGTAGGAGAAGATGTATTTGGTGGCGAAATGGAGTTAGAACTTTGTATTCTGGGCAGGTTGTTATAAGAAAGAGATATTGGTGGTGGATTTGTTCAGTGGACGGAGTAATTTCTTTTGGGCAGGCTGCTTCTGCTGACAAAGACGGTGATTGTGAAGTTAATTATTACGGTTTAGGGAATTTGGGGGATAGATAATAGATAGTGATTTGTTAAGTGTATCCGTAAAGACTAAGTTAGGATATGTTTTAATATTTGGAGATAAAACACACATTGTCTCTGTAAAACTTGGTGTCCTTCCTGTTGAGAGCAAAGAGGCTCCTAAATTCTTATTAAAGGCAAAGAAATTATTTGAAGAGTATTTTGCAGGGAATCCTGTGGATTTTTCCAAAATCCCCGTAAGATTGCAGGGCACCGATTTTCAAAGGAGGGTGTGGAAAACTCTGAGAAAAGTTCCCTATGGGCATATAAAGACCTACAAATGGTTGGCGGATTCTATTGGGTGTCCTTGCCCCAGAGCGGTGGGTAATGCTTTAAGAGCAAATAAATTGTCCATTATAATCCCTTGCCATAGAATCATCAGAAAAGACGGATCTTTAGGTGGCTTTTCTGCTGGATTGCGGTGGAAAAGGTATCTTCTTGAACTTGAGGGCTGGGAGATAGATGACAAGAAGGATAAAGCTTACCATCGCTTATGACGGCACTTCTTATCTTGGATGGCAAACCCAGGCTAAAGGAAACACTATTCAAGATGAGATGGAAAAGGCCATTTCAAAAGTCCTTAAGAAAAAGATAAAAATTGTAGGATCTGGAAGAACTGACACTGGCGTTCATGCCCTTGGGCAGGTTGCCCATTTTGATACAACATCTTCACTTGATTGTAGTGTAATGAAGCGTGCCTTTAATGCAAATCTGCCTGATTCCATCGTTGTGAGAGAGGTGGAAGAGGTTGACAGCAGTTTCCACGCTCGGTTCTCAGCTGTAAAAAGGCAATACAGGTATTTCATTACTGATTGTCTTTTGCCTTTTTTAGCAAGATACAGCTGGTATATAGAAAAGAGACTGGATTTATCCTTGATTTCAGAGGCAGCCAGTATTTTTGAGGGAGAGCATGATTTTAAGGTGTTTGGTTCTCCCATGGCTCCTGGTGGTTCTACTGTGAGGAGGGTTTTTATCTGTAAGGTGAAAAGAAGAAGGTTTAGAACAGAGATTGTGGTTGAAGCGAATGCCTTTTTAAAAAGAATGGTGAGAAATATGGTGGGGGCAATGGTGAGAGTTGGTGAAGGTAAACTCTCTTTGGAAGAGCTTTATGAAGCTGTGAATTACGGAAAGCATTTTAAAGGGCTTAAGCCAGCCCCTGCTAAGGGGCTTTTTTTGTGGAGGGTATTTTATTGATTTTCTTGACATACCTTTGGTTTATGTGATTTGTAGCAACAGCTATGAGGGAGAAGCTAACCATAATAATACCCACTTACAACGAAGAGGATAATATAGAGGAGTGTATAAAAAGCGCTCTTTTTGCCGATGAGATTATGGTAGTTGATTCATTCAGCACTGACAGAACGCTGGATATAGCGAGAAAATATACAAACAGAATTCTACAGCACGAATATGTAAACTCTGCCACCCAAAAAAACTGGGCTATTCCCCAGGCTACCCAT
>JALVKL010000233.1 GCA_027033775.1 bacterium
CATCTTTTACTGCAGGATGTTCCTTAGCCACCTCTTCCACATCCAAGGGAGAGTAGTTTTGGCCATTTATCCTCAGCAGATCCTCTTCCCTTGAGGCAAAATGAAGGTATCCATCTTCGTCTTTAAAGATGATATCACCTATGTATGACCAGCCCTCTATCACTGATTGTCTCTGTTTTTCTATGTTGCTCCAGTACAAAGGTCCCGTTGGGCCCTTAACCAGCATTCTTCCCAGTTCTCCAATTTTGCACTCTTTTCCCTTCTCATTTACAATTTTTATCTCTATACCCGGAATAGGGATGCCAAAGGAGCCAATCTTTGGTTTCAATCTTACAGCATTGGATACTATAAGGTGTAGAAACTCTGTTGCTCCTAACCCTTCGTATATAGGCATCCCTGTCTCATCAAGCCACTTTTTAAATATTTGAGGCTCCAAGGGGGAACCGCCTGTTGTGCACATTCTAACTGTTTTGAATTTATCAGAGGAGAAGTTTTCTGCGTTAAGTAGCGCTTCATAAAAGCTTGTAAGGCCAGTAAGTACATTTGCTCTGAATTCTTCAATGCCTTCTATGATTCTTTCTGGAATGAATCTGGTGAAAAGTAGCTCTGTTGCTCCCGCAAAAAGAGGAACAAGTATGAAGGTTCCAAATCCAGCAGCAAAGGTTACAGGAGCTGCTCCTGCTATCACATCTCCTACATTAAGTCTCCAAACGTATTTGTTAACCAAAAAGCATTTTGCCAGTATACTCTTTGCAAGGTGAAGGCATCCTTTAGGAAGCCCTGTTGTTCCTGATGTGTGAAGAATTACACAGGGAAAGTCCTCTTCTACCTTCTCCAAAACATAGTGTTCGCTCTCTCTTTCTAATATCTCTTCGTAAAGTTCGGTATATGTGCCTTCAGGAACTGTTAGCTCCCTTTTTATAACAATCACATCTTTTATGGTGGGAATCTTCTTTATAACGGGATAGGCCTTCTCTATGAACTTGGCGCTGACAAAGATGGCTTTAAGCCTTGGAGATGAGATAAGATATTCCATGATATCTGGATTCCAGTATGGCGATATAGGAACGGAAATTGCTCCTATTCTGAATATGGCAAGGTTAATCACTATAGACTGAGGGGAATTTAAAAGTATAAAGCCTATTCTGTCTCCCTTTTTATACCCTCTTTTTTTTAGAAAGTTGGCCATCCTCAAAGAGGCTTTAAATATATAATCGTAGCTAAAGGTCATTCTTTTAAAAAAGACCATGGGTCTTTCTGAAAATCCTGCCTCTATGTGCCTGTCCATAAGATACCATGCGAGGTTATAGTTTTCCTTAAAAATCTTCAGGTCTTCAGGAAATACAAATTCCGGCCAGAGTTCTTTGGGAGGAATATATTTTTCTATTTCCATTCTAAGCTCCGAACTTCTTGAGTTTCAGAGCATTTGCAAGAAGTAGCACCATGGCGTCCATGGCATAAAATAAATGAAGGTTTCCAGAAACACACGCCTTTTCCGAAAACTCTTTAATTCCCGAAGGTCTCACAAAGGGTGAGTACAGCAAGAAAGGATTTGGATGCCAGCTGTGGCTCTTTAGCAGAGCAGGGGTTGAGTGATCTCCAGTTATAGCTAAAACGTCAGGGCTTAATTTTAATATCTCTGGTAAAAGAGAATCAAACTCTTCAATTACCTTTACCTTTTCGTCAAAGTTTCCATCCTCTCCGTAAGAATCTGTTTTTTTAATATGAAGATAGAAAAAATCAAATTCTTCATAATGCTTTTTCAGTGTTTCAATTTCAGCTTCTGTAGTTTTTCCTTCAACATCAAGCACCTTCATTCCCACAAGCTTAGCAAGCCCTTTATACATGGGATATGTGGCTATTGCTGCTGGATTCAATTTAAACAGCTCTTTCATGGAAGGAATATCGGGGAGGCTGGATATACCCCTTAGAAGAATGAAGTTTGCTTTAGGTTCATCCTTTAAGATCTCCCTTGCCTTTTGAATTAAATTGTAAAGTATCCTGGCAAGCTTTTCCCCTCTGGGATCAAAAGCCTTTGGTGGAAGGGGTTCTTTTCCCTCCTTCTGAGGATCTGTATCATTTACAAAAGCAAAAAGGTTTTTTCCCCTCAACCTTAAAGCAAATCTGTGTTCCATACCGGGGGTGAAGGTTATCTCAACATCTTCTATCTTTTTTATCTTTTCCTGCAATTTTTTACACAACCTTATGTTCTCTTCGGTGGGTATTCTCCCTGCCCTTCTGTCTACCACTATAATCTTTCCCTTTTCCTCTTTAACGGTGCAGAAGTTTCCCCTTATTGCTATATCGCCCTTTTCAAGTTCAACACCCAATCCCAAGTTCTCCAATACTCCTCTTCCTATCTCGTATTTCAGGGGATCATATCCAAAAAGGGCAAGGTGCGAAGGTCCCGATCCTGGTGTTATTCCTGGAGATACAGGATGGACAAGACCAATCTCGGATATTTCAGCAAGCTTATCCAAATTTGGTGTTCTCGCATACTCCAGTTCAGTTTTTCTGTCCTTGTAGGCGGTTCCCCCTAATCCATCAAGAACCACCAGTATTATCTTTTTGTCATTCTTCTGCGATAGCTCTTTTAAGAGCCTTTCTCTATCCACTTGCTTCCTCCAGCTTTTAGGAAAGCTTCCAGTTCGTCTAAATCCTTAAATACCTTTGAAGATGTAATTCTAACCACCCAGTTGTGCTTCATGGGAGTTATACTCCACACAGGAACATTGCTTTTGTAAGCTTCCCACATCTCTATAGCAGTGCCCATGCTTGCCTCTGGTATAAATGCTACAAGAAGAAAGGCATGTTTAACAAGGTCTATGTGATAAAGGAAGGTTTTCTTTGCCTCCTCATCTGTGTATTCAGCACATCTGGGGTGGTTGCTTACAGGATCGTAAATCTCATGGGAAGGGAAATAGTGTTTCAGCAGTTCTTTTAATCTTTTCCTGTAGTCTTGCGGATAAAGGGAACAATCCCTGGAAGATCCTTGTATAATTCCTCCTATAAAGATGAGGTCTCTTTTCATATTTCAAGTTCAACCCTTTCTTTCTGCCAGCGCTTCACTTCCTCTAAAAGCTGTTGCTTGTAATTTTCGTCAACCACAACCTCGTCAAGGTATTTTTTGTATTTTTCAAAGGCTTCGTCCCCCTTCTTCTTAAACTCTTCGTCTTTTGTAAGCCTGTAAAGGGCGTAATAGGTTTCCGCCACATGTCTTATCCAACCTTTACCTTCCTCCTCGTCCATTTTCTCCGCATACTCCAAAAATTTCTTATAGGCTTCTATAGCCTCTTCTATTCTTCCCAGCCTTTCGCATATATCCGCCACATCGCTCCAGAAAACACCATCTTCTTCTATTGCCCTTCTTTTGTTCACCTCAAGGGCTGTTTCCCAGCATTTAAGAGCCCTCTCTTTATCTCCCACTTTTTCCCACATCTTGGCAGCATCGTCCCAATACCACTCCTCTATTTTAGCCAGTCTCTCCAAAATCTCAGCAGCTTTTTTAAGATCACCCAGCTTTTCCTCATATATCTCTTTGGCTCTTCTTAAGTAGTAATCTCCGTGCTCTTCTTTCTCCGCTAAAATTTCATAAATTCTTGCCACCTCTTTCCAGTCTCCAAGCTCTTCATAGCATATAGAGGCAGACACATACCATCCCAGCTCCTCATATAGTTTTGCCGCTTCTCTCCATTTTTTCTTTCTTCTATACTTAATTGCAGCCTTATCCTTTTTTCCTTCCTTTATCAGCTGTTCAGGGGATTTGAACCAGTTTATCACTCCCAGTTCCGGTTCCATCACATAGAGAGTAGCAGCTATTCCCATAAGGACAAACGCCAAAAATATGAGCCAGAAGATAAAGGGGTGAGCATAAGTTGCCGTTTCATAAATTTCTATAAGAGCAAGTATCCCTATGCCACAGGAGGGAATCCCCAGTTTGTAATTTTTGGCCCATACAGCAAGTCCGCCTACAAAAAGGGTTACTGCCGCTATACCCAGTAGAACAAGGATAAACAGTATCTTTAGTATTATCATTTTATTTCCTCCCTTGCCAATTTGCCTTCAGCCTTCAATACTGTGAGCATACCAGATAACACAGTATCTGGTGTTAGTGATATGCTGTCAATACCACATTTAACTAAAAATTCTGCAAATTCAGGGTAGTCTGAGGGAGCTTGTCCGCATATACCTATCTTTCTTCCATACTGGTGTGCCGTCTTGATGACAGAAGCTACCATTCTCTTCACCGCTTCATTTCTCTCATCGTATAGATGGGCAATAAGCTCAGAGTCTCTGTCAACTCCTAATACAAGCTGTGTTAGGTCATTTGATCCTATGGAGAAGCCATCAAAAATTTCTGCAAATTTATCAGCAAGAATGACATTTACTGGAAGTTCACACATTACGTATATCTCAAGGCCATTTTCTCCCTGAACAAGTCCGTGCTTTCTCATCTCGTTAATTACCTTCACCCCTTCTTCTGGTGTTCTGCAGAAAGGTATCATAACCTTTACATTGGTTAGACCCATTTCGTCTCTCACCTTCTTGAGGGCTTTACACTCTAATGCAAACCCTTCTCTATATTTGGGATGGTAATATCTGCTGGCTCCTCTCCATCCCAGCATGGGATTGCTTTCCACAGGTTCAAACTGTTTTCCCCCTATAAGGTTGGCGTATTCATTTGATTTGAAATCACTCAACCTAACTATTACCGGCTTTGGATAAAAGGCTGCTGCTATAGTCCCTATACCCTCTGCCAGTTTGTCCACAAAGTAAGAGGGCTTATCAGGATATCCCTTTGTGAGCTTTTCTATCTGCTCTTTGACTTCTTCGTCTTCCAGTTCGTCAAATTTTACAAGGGCTAAGGGATGTATCTGTATATAGGAGTTTATTATAAATTCAAGCCTTGCAAGACCTACACCATCATTGGGTATCATGGCACACTTGAAGGCCTCTTCAGGATTGCCCAAGATCATCATCACTTCCGTCTTGGGTTTGGGGATATTCTTTAGCTCTATTCTTTCCACCTCATATTCTAATTTGCCTTCATATACATAGCCCACATCGCCTTCGGCACAGGATAAAGTCACTTCTTGTCCCGTTTTCAGAACCTCAGTAGCAGGTTTGCCGTCGGATGACATGGCGCCTACAATAGCAGGAACTCCCAATTCTCTCGCTACTATAGCGGCATGGCAGGTTCTTCCTCCTCTGTCAGTGATTATTCCAGCTGCCAGTTTCATTATAGGTTCCCAGTCAGGATCCGTCATTTCCGTTACCAGGATCTCTCCCTTTTTAAACTTGTGCATCTCTTTCACAGAGCTTATTACATGAACCTTTCCTGTTGCTATCTTGTTTCCAACACTCTTTCCCTGAACCAGAACCTTACCGTGCTCTTTTAGTTTATAAATTTCCAGGACATCCCATTTCTTCTGAGAGTGCACGGTTTCAGGCCTTGCTTGAACAATAAAGAGTTCATTAAGAATACCGTCTTTTGCCCATTCTATATCCATAGGTCTGAAAGTTCCTGCTTTTTTAGAGTAATGTTCCTCTATTATGAGTCCCCATTGGGCAAGCTTCACTATCTCATCATCGTTAAGGGCAAATCTCTCCCTTTCATCTTTAGGAACAGGAATCTTTTTTACCGTTTTGGTGCCAACTTTATCAGAGTAGATCATCTTTATCTGTTTCTTGCCAAGGTGCTTTCTTATTATGGGTTTATAGCCTTTCTTCAGCGTAGGTTTGAATACATAATATTCATCAGGATTTACCTCTCCTTGAACAAGAACCTCTCCCAAACCGTAGGTTGCCGTAATGTATATGACATCCTTGAAGCCAGTTTCTGTATCTATGGTGAACATAACTCCGCTTGATGCAAGGTCTGATCTTACCATTTTCTGAACACCTATGGATAAACCGACGCTGAATTGGTCAAAACCCTTGTCATATCTGTAGGATATGGCTCTGTCTGTAAAAAGGGAAGCAAAGCATTTTTTGCAGGCATCAATAACCCTTTCCGCTCCTCTTATATTGAGATATGTATCCTGCTGGCCTGCAAAGGAGGCATCTGGAAGGTCTTCTGCGGTGGCTGATGATCTTACAGCCACATCTGTATCAGGACCATACTTTTCGCAAAGTTTATTGTAGGCTTCCCTTATCTCTTTCTCCAGATCTGGAGGCATAGGGGAGTAGTAAATGAGATCTCTAACCCTCTTTCCCCTAAGGGAGAGGTCTTCTATATTGCTGGTGTCAAGCCCTTTAAGGATCTCTTTTATCTTTTCCCTTAAGTTGTTACTGTCCACATAATACCAATAAGCTTCAGATGTAATAGCAAATCCATAAGGTATGTTTATTCCTTTAGGGGTAAGGGCTTGATACATTTCCCCTAAAGAGGCCATCTTACCGCCTACCAGCGGTAGATCCTCTAAGGTGATTTCTTCTAACCATTTTATAAATTTCATCCTTTCCCCCTCTCGGTGCGAATTTTTATTGAATTTTTATGCGCTATAAGTCCCTCTATTTCTGCAAGTTTTGCTCCGTATTTGGAAAGCTTTCTAAACCCACAAGATGAAAGTTGTATGATAGATGTCCTTTTTACAAAATCATAGACTCCAAGGGGTGAAGAAAATCTTGCAGTGGAGGCTGTGGGAAGGGTGTGGTTGGGTCCAGCAACATAATCCCCTATGGGTTCAGGTGAAAGCTCGCCTAAAAAGATGGCGCCTGCGTTTTTTATATAAGGAAGTATCTCCCAAGGGTTTTCTGTGAGAATTTCCAGATGTTCCGGTGCAATAAGGTTTGCAATTTCTGTAGCTTGAAGCAGGCTTTCACACAAAATTATTTTCCCGTTGTTTTTCAGAGATTCAGAGGCAGTCTCTTTAGTGGGAAGTCTTTCCAGCTGCTCTTCAATGCTTTTTCTCACCTTTTCTATTATTTTTCTGCTGGTGGTAACAAGGATGGATCTTGCCATAGGGTCGTGTTCTGCTTGGGA
>JALVKL010000234.1 GCA_027033775.1 bacterium
ATTCCTAAGAAATTATTGGACATTATAGAGTCCCTTAAAGATGAACCGGAAAAGCTGAGATTGGCAGGGATAGAGTATACTATAAAACAGTGCGAAGATTTGATAAAAAATGGGGTGAAATATCTTCACTTTTATACCCTTAATAGATTTCCCGCTACAGATATTATTTTGGAAGCTTTGAATATCAATAGAGATTGATTACTGTTCTCTTCCCACTAAATCTAACTCGCTTCTTATACAGTCTATTTTGTCTAATTCGCAGGTTTTAAGGACCCTTTTTGCTCTTTCTATCATGCTGTTATATGTATCTGTTGGAGATCCTTCTACAACTGCTATGTTTACTTTGCTGGAGATCTCTTCTCCTTTATAGATTACAAAAAATTTATCCAGAGTCTCTTTTAATCTTTTAGCAACTCTCATAGCGCCTTTCATTGTCGCATCCCTTAAAAGTACAGCAAAGATTCCCTCTTCTACATACGAGATGATGTCCATGGTACGCAGCTCTCCTTTTAGGGTGGAGCTGAATTTGTTTATATAGTCCAATACAGCATTTTGGGGGAAATGCCTTTTGATCTTTTCCCAATCATTTATCTTAACAAGCATTAGCGAGAAGGTTTCTCCTGTGGTCTTTCTTCTCAAGATAAATTTTTCAACAGCTTCTCTAAATTTATCAGGCTTAACACTTTCAATAGGCTCTTCCATCATCTGTTTTCTAAGGGAGTTGAGCTTTTCTTCTAAGTAACTCAATTTCATAGAGATATGATCTATGTCTTTTTCAAGATTCTTATTTATATCTATAAGTGCGTTGTTTAATTTAACTGCTTCTTCTTTTGTAACAATCTCTTTGTCAGATAGCTCTTTTATGACACTCATAAGTTCTTCTTTAGTGCGGGTTAATCTACTGTGTATCTCTCTTGTTAAAGCAAAAAGCTCATCAATTACAAATTGCAAAAGTTTGTTTATTTGATTGGAAGGTGCCAGTAACAAGCTGGATAAATTTATGTTTTTTATTATGTGTTCTATATCATCATAGGTTTTGAATACAGCTTCAAAGGTGGGATTTCTTATTCCCTTTCTGTGTAGGTAACAAAAGGTGAGAAACCATTTCAAAAAATTTTCAGGTTTGGGGACTATGTTTGCTTTGGCTACAAAATTGACAGTTTTTAATATTATGGTGATAAGAAGTTTCTTTTCACCCTCTGATATTTCAGTATCTTCTTTAAATACATAGGGACAAATTTCCTTTAATTTATCCTTTTCATTCTCCATATATTTTACCTGCCATCTCTTCTAATCTTTTTATCCTTTCCTCAATGGGTGGATGGGTTGAAAAGAGGTTCATCAGATTTTTCCCTTTGAGAGGATTGACTATAAACATATGAGCTGTTCCTGGATTTACCTCTTCCATGGGGATTCTCTCAACTCCGTATGCAAGTTTTCTCAAGGCGTTTGCAAGATAGAGGGGATTTCCACAAATTTTTGCTCCTTCTTCATCTGCATAGTACTCCCTTGCCCTGGATATGGCCAGCTGGATAAGGACAGCTGCTATAGGAATTACTATGAGCATTACTATAGCTGCTATCATTGCTATGGGATTACCTTCATCGTCTCTGTCTCCACCAAAACCACCAAATATTAAAGCCCATTGCCCCCATCTTGCTAAAAGTGTTATTGCCCCCACTATAGTTGCTGCCACAGTCTGTATGAGAATATCGTAATGCTTAACATGGGCCAGCTCATGCCCTAAAACACCCATTAGCTCTTCTTCATTTAGAAGTTTGAGTATACCTTCTGTAACTGCCACTGCCGCATTTTTAGGACTTCTTCCCGTTGCAAAGGCATTTGGGGTTGCTGAAGGGATAATATAAATTCTGGGCATGGGGAGGTTTGCTCTCTGACAAAGTGTCCTTACTATTCTATAAAGTTCGGGAGCTTCGGCTTCTGAGACTTGTCTGGCTCTGTACATGGCAAGCACAATCTTGTCACTGAACCAGTAGGCTATGAAGTTCATGAAGACAGCAAACATAAAGGCTATTATCATGCCATTTCTACCACCTATTATGTCTCCAATGATAATAAAAAGCACAGTCAGTATAGCCAAAAAGAAGAAAGTTCTGATCTGGTTTTTCATAGACTTACCTCCTTATGGTTTTAAAATTTTAAATATGTATTTTCATATTTCAGTCAATTCCTCATTGGCGTCTGTTAAAGGGATTCCTCCGTCTTTAGTAATTAGATATGTGTTCTCAAGCCCAATGGCCCCTTCTCCTGGAAAGATAAATTTTGGTTCCACTGCTACTACCATGTTCTCTTTAAGCTCTATATCAAATCCTTTTGCTATGAAGGGAAACTCATTTATCTCTAAGCCTACTCCATGCCCTATGAAATTCACCCTGTCTTTGCCGTATCCCATAAAATATTCAGCATATTTGGTGGAAGAAACTATATTGATTACCTCTTGAAATATCTGTGCTCCGTTTTGATTTGGCTTGAGGTTTTCCCTTAAGAAAGAGTGTATATCTTCAATTATTGAGTAAGCTTCCTTAAATTTATCAGGTATTGGAGCGAGACCAAAGGTTCTCGTCATATCCACGAGATAGCCCATATATGTTCCGAAGAAGTCAAAAATTACAGGCTCCCCTTTCAATATTCTTTTTCTACTTGGTCCTGCTGGCATTGCCGGTGATAAACCCACTCCGTTTAGAGGGGCATTTGCATAACTGGGAATTGCCGCTGCTTCTCCAGACAAGATGTGTCCTAAGAAGCCTTCCATTCTTGCTCCTCTCATGACTTCTCCAGATTCGTGTCCCAGTTTTCTCATTTCGCAAAGGGCAATAGCATTAAGTTCTATCTCTGTGATTCCTTCTCTTAAGTTTTCCACTGCTGCTTTGTATCCTGCCTTCACTATTTCGGCTGATTGCTTCATTATCTCTATTTCCCATTCTGATTTTATAGCCTTTAATGCTCTTATTTGGGGGGAGATATCCATTATTTCTACTTCCGGTAGGGCTTTCTTAATCCTAGTGTATAGATTAAAGGTTATTAAATCCATTTCAGTGGCGATGCTCTTGAGATCAGGGACGATTTCCAAAAGTCTGTCTTTCAGGTTCCTTAAAGAGCCAAGACTTACCACATCAAAGGGTGTTTCTACTTTTGCTCTTTCAACATGCTTAATCGCCAAAAAAACAGGTTCTTTGTCTTTGGGAATAATAAGAAATCCTTCCTGTTTTGTTCCTGCAAAATAATAGATATCAGGCGGATGAAAAAGCATGGCTGTATCAGCGTTTAGTGTCTTTTTAAGATTTTCTACTCGTTTTTTAAGTTCTTTTTCTGGAACCAAGTTGGTGTATTTTTTCAGGATATTTTCTATATTCATAACTTCACCCCCTTGAGAAATACTTAAGGTTCTGAAAGATACTTCTATATGAAAATTTACACCAAAATAGCGCAGATAGAAAGATTGCTTGACCTTGATTGTCAACAAATTTATCATGCCAAATTGGTTGAAAAAGTTTATTCCTTTAAATGCACTGCATATTATCTGAATTTGGTTAAAAACAGTGATTTTACAGATCCTATTTTTTCACAAATTTTTCCTCAAAGGTTTGAGCTTTCTTGTTTTGGCGAAGAGGATCCCTTTAAAGAGGAGGGCTCATTTGAAATTCCTCATGTGTATAAGAGATACAAAAACAGAATACTTATTGTAACTACAAATCTCTGTTTTGTTCATTGCAGGTTCTGTACCAGAAAGAGAAACTGGAAGGGTAAAGTGTTCTTCTTTTCCCACATTGATGAATTAATTGAGTTATTGAGATTCCATGAAGAGATAGAAGATGTGATCCTTTCAGGAGGCGATCCTTTTTGTTTACCTATTGATCTTCTTGAGGAGATAATCTCAAAGCTAAAATCTGTTAAACATATAAAGGTTATAAGAATAGGATCCAGGGCACCAGTGGTGGCTCCTGATAGTGTGGATTCAAAGAGGTTAAGAATTTTAAAGAAATACGCACCATTGTGGCTAAATACCCACTTTAACCATTATATAGAGATTACAGAAGAATCAAAAAGGGCTATATTAAATTTAATGAAAGCAGGAATTTCTATAAACAACCAGACTGTTCTTCTTAAAGGTATAAACGACGACTATGGTGTATTGAGAAGATTATTTGTCCAGTTGGCTTCCATAGGCGTAAGACCGTATTATCTTTTTAATTGTGACCCTGTAAAGGGGGTTCTACATTTCAGAGTAGGAGAGGATATAGGGAAATTATTGATTGAAAGGCTTTTGGATAATTTAAGTCCCATGTATGTTCCAAGGTTTGCTGTGGATACGGAAAATGGAAAAAAGATCGTTATTTGATAGAATAGACAAGATTTTGGTTGACAAAGGATTGGTTAAAAGCAGGGAAAGGGCTAAGGCTCTAATAATGGCTGGAAGGGTATTTGTTGATGGAAAGCCTATTACAAAGGCTGGTGCAAAGGTTTCCCTTGACTCTGTAATTGAATTAAAGGGGGAAGATATTCCCTTTGTCTCTCGGGGAGGGCTGAAGTTGGAATGGGCTATAAAGAAATTTAATATAGATGTTTCCAATAAGGTTTGTGTGGATGTTGGGGCTTCTACAGGGGGATTTACCCACTGTCTTTTGAAGTACGGAGCAAAGAGGGTTTATGCCGTGGATGTGGGTTACGGTCTTCTGGATTGGAGTTTGAGAAATGATCCCAGAGTTGTTCCTGTGGAAAGGACAAACATAAGATATATGCCTAAGGAAGTTATTCCTGAGGATATAGATTTTGTAAGCGTTGATGTGTCTTTTATCTCCCTTGAGAAGGTTTTGCCAAAGGTAAAGGAGTTGCTGAAGGACAAAGGTGAGGCTGTTCTTCTTATTAAACCACAGTTTGAGGTGGGAAGAGATAAAGTTTCAAAGGGTGGAATTGTGAGGGAAGAATCATATAGAAAGGAGGCGGTGGAGAAAATAAGAAAAGTGGCTGAGAATTTGGGTTTTGAGGTGATAGGAGTTGTAGAATCTCCTATAAAAGGGGCTAAAGGTAACATTGAGTATCTTATGTATGTTAAGTTAAATCTTGGGAGGTGTTAAAATGGCTGAAATTTTTGATGTTTGGGCTAGAGAGATTCTGGATTCTAGAGGCAATCCCACAGTGGAAGTGGACGTTGTTCTTGATTCTGGCGCTTGGGGTAGGGCTGCGGTTCCTTCTGGTGCTTCAACAGGAGAAAAGGAGGCTTTAGAGATCAGAGACGGAGAAAAAGAGAGATATCTCGGCAAAGGTGTGAAAAAAGCTGTTGATAATGTCAATGAGATTATAGCTCCTGAAATTATAGGGCTTGATCCCTTTGACCAAGTAGGTATAGACCAGCTTCTTATTGATCTTGATGGGACAGAAAACAAATCCAGACTTGGTGCCAACGCCATTTTGGGAGTATCTCTTGCTGTAGCTAAAGCCGCAGCCAATGAGTTAGGCCTTTCTCTTTATAGATATATAGGTGGTGTAAATGCAAAAGTTATGCCGGTTCCCATGATGAATGTGCTGAATGGCGGAGCCCATGCCGACAATAATGTTGATATTCAGGAGTTTATGATTCTTCCGTGGGGAGCTCCAAGTTTCAGCGAAGCTTTAAGAATGGGATCGGAAACCTTTCACCATTTGAAAGCTGTTTTGAAGAGCAAAGGCTATAGTACCAATGTGGGGGATGAAGGGGGATTTGCCCCGGATCTTTCCAGTAATCAAGAAGCTTTGGATGTTCTTTTGGAAGCCATTGAGAGGGCGGGATATAAACCCGGTGAAGATATAGCCATTGCTATAGATTCTGCATCCAGTACCTTTTACAGAGACGGAAAGTATATCTTGGAAGGTAAAGAATTGTCTTCTGAGGAGCTTGTGGCTTGGTATAAAAAGCTTATAGAAAAGTATCCCATTGTCTCCATTGAGGATGGTGTTGCTGAAAATGACTGGGAAGGCTGGAAACTGATTACTCAAGAATTAAAGGATAAGGTTCTTTTGGTTGGAGATGACGTATTTGTCACAAACACTAAAATAATAAAAAAAGGAATTGAAGAAGGCATAGCAACAGCTGTGCTTATAAAGCTCAATCAGATTGGAACATTAACAGAAACTTTGGATGCTATAGAGTTGGCCAAGTCTCATGGTTATAAAGTCATCATCTCCCACAGATCTGGGGAGACAGAGGATACTACCATAGCTGATTTGGCTGTTGCTGTAAATTCAGGCTTTATAAAAACAGGATCTGTTTCAAGAACGGACAGGATATGTAAGTATAATCAGTTATTGAGAATTGAAGAAGAGCTTGAAGAGGTGGCTGTTTATCCTGGAAGAAGTGTGCTTGATTAATCCCTTTTGAATGAGAACTTGGGCTCCTCCTTGTTGAGGAGCCTTTTTATATTTTCTTTGTGTCTATAAACTATAAGAATTGCCGCCAGAAATGTTATAAAAGCCTTTTCTGTGTCTTTTGTAATCCACAGTATTAGAACAGGCATTGACAAAGCTGATAGTATGGAGGATAGAGATACAATTCTTGTTGTCATAAAGATTGTGAGGAAGATAATTAAAGCTATTAAAAAGGCTTTGGGATTAAAGGCTAAGAATACTCCAGCTCCTGTTGCTACTCCTTTGCCACCTTTAAATTTTAAGAATGGCGAGTAGCAATGGCCTATTATAGCTGAAAGCCCGCATAAGAAGGCAAAAGAAGACGAAGGGAATATTTTGTAAGATACTACAACTGGAATTGCCCCCTTTAAAATATCAAGGATAAGGGTTAAAATGCCAGCTTTTGCTCCCGCTGCCCTTGCCACATTGGTTGCCCCTATATTTTTGCTTCCAATTTTTCTTGGATCTTCTCCTTTAAAAATTCTTGCCACAATCACACCAAAGGGTATTGAACCCAACAGAAAGCTTAAAACAATCACAAGGGCTTTCATAGTTTTGCTCCTACAAGTTTTGAATGCACTATCTCAGGTGGAAGGGGATCGGCGTTTATCCATTTGTTTTTTATAAAAACCTTTCCCTTAATTTTACTGTATCTCAGTATAATACCGGCAATCTCTTTCTCCTTTCCTTCAGGATTTCCAATTATACAGCCCACTGTCACATTTTTTTCATCAAAAACGGGGGATGAACTATTTATAAAGACCTTTTTCTCCTTTTCATCCCTTGCTATTAGCAGTATACAGTTGTTGATTTCAAACATCCTTCCAAGCTTAACAAGCTCTATCTCTTCCCATGAATATTCCTTTAACTTTTCCATTAAAATCTTTAGCCTTTTTGAAAAGTTTGGATCTGTCAAAAGGCAACCTCCTGCAGGGGTAGGTATACTTTTTAAGACAAATTTTTTAGCAAGCTTCATCTGCTCTTTTCTTCCCCTTCCTGATATTGAATATAATTTATTTCTCTCTACCCACCCCTTTTCTTCTGGAATGGTGGGAGGTAAAAGTTTGGCTGATAGTGGCCGAAGAATCAATCCCTTTAATGAACTCTCCTTTTCTATAAGGAAGAGGGTGTTTTTATTTTGAGTCATAGGTCTTTGTCCCAACACTTCTCCAGTTATAACAAAACTTGCTCCATATTTTTCCATCAGTTGTTTTGTTTTTCTGAAAAATAGTATCTTGCAGTCTATACATGGATTGAGATTTTTCCCATAACCAAATTTTGGTTCTTTAAGGATTTTTAAAAAATCCTCTCTTATATCAACTATTTTTACCCCTTTTATTCCATATTCTCTTTCTGCTTCCTCAATGAATCTCTCCTCAATTTTTCCTGCAAATCCTGTGTAAAAGTGGACAGGTATAACTTCTACATTTTGTTCCTCTACAATTTTTATAGCCAAAATACTGTCAAGGCCTCCTGAATAGAGGGCTAATGCTTTCAAATATCGCTCCTTTCAACACCGGATAATCTTTTTAATGCCTTCATCTTTTCTATTTCTCCAATTTTAGCTTTATTTATGATTTCTTTTAGTGTCTCTATGGTATTATCGTAAACCATCCTGTTTACAGGATAGGGATGTCCATCTTTACCGCCATGGGCAAAGGCGAACCTTGCAGGATCTTTGAAGCTCAATTTGGTGCCGTAAATTATTTCAGCGGTTAAAGCCAAGGCTCTTAAAAACTTAGCTCCTGCTCCTTTTAAAAGGATAAGGTTTTCAAAGTTTGATATATTAGTCTCTTGTGCTCTTTCCATTACAGCTTTGAACCTTTTTATGTTTATATCTTCCAAGCTTATATGGTGCCTTTTGGGTAGGGTTAATTTTAACATCTTAAGCTCTCCGGCAACAGCATCAGGCTTATTCTGTGAAAGCTCAACCATTGCTTCTTGAAGTTTTTCACTCTCTGCATCTATGAGGTTGAGTGTTTTCCTTTTTTCATCACAGCAGATGGCAGTATGAGGTTCTATGGTCATCTTTTTTATTTTTTGACTTAGCCAATGGTATCTTCTTGCTATAAGCCTTTGGGGATCCATTCCTTGTTGTATCACTGCCCAACTGCCCCTTTCTGTAAAGACAAAGGTGTGATGATAAAGGCCAAAGCCATCCTGTAAGGCGTTATTGTCAATTTTTGCTGTAAGTCTACTTAATCTTATGAATTTTTTTCCGAAATCTATTCCAAATTTATCACATATTTGTGATATCTCTTCAGGGGTTTTGAGTGATGCTTTTCCTTTTCCTCCAGCTACAAAGATTTTAAGTTCTGGGTGCGCTTTCAACCCTTCTTTTATTGCTCCCATAACGGTGGTTGTGATGCCACTTGAGTGCCAATCAAAGCCCAAAAGACACCCGAAAGCTTGAAACCAGAAGGGATCAGATAGATTTTCCAATATCTTATCCGTTCCATGCTCTATGGCTATAATATACAGCACTTCAGAGGCGAGTTTCTTCATTCTTTCAAACAGCCATCTTGGAGCTTTGCCTGTATGAAGAGGTAGATCTGTTATTCCCACTTTTTTCATGGTGAATAATTATAATTCATGATATTGACATAAATAAAGGCTCTTAATATAAATATCCACCGTTTAAGGAGGGTGGAATATGGCTAGAAGATGCGAAATATGTGGGAAACAGACAGTATTTGGCAAAAGGATAAGCCATGCCCACAATGTGAGCAGTAGAAAATTTTGCCCTAACATCCAGAGGGTAAAGGTTAGGCTTCCCAACGGGCAGATTAAAAGAATGAAGGTTTGCACTAAATGCTTGAAAGCAGGTAAGGTGGAGAAGGCTGTTTAACCTCATTTTTTTATTCTTTCTGCTCTCAATACACCATCAATTTTCTGTATATCTGTTAAAATTTTTGTAAGCTGATCAAGGCTTTTTACATCTATGATAAAATTGAGAAGTGCTTTGTTGTCCCCTGTGGTGTGCACATTGGCAGATTCAATATTTATTCCTTCCTTGGATATTATATGGGTTATGTCGGCTAACATACCTGGTCTATCTATGGTTTCCACTCGTATTTTTACAGGCATAGTGGCTTTAGAGGAAATCTGTTGCCTCCATTCAACTTCCACTATCCTTTCAGGATCAAGTTTGATTCTGTGAAGATTTGGACAATCTACAGTATGAATGGTTATTCCCTTACCTTTTGTGATATACCCTATTATTTCATCTCCTGGCACAGGATTGCAGCATTTGGCAAATTTTACCAAGATATTGTCCATTCCACTTATGTTGACCCTTATTTCTGAAGGGGCTTTAGTTGGAGGCTTTACTTCTTTCTCCTCTTTTTCTTGAGGAACTTGAAAGAGTTTCCTTGCTATACTTTTAGTAGATATTTTTCCTAATCCCACCGCATATATGAGATCTTGTGCATCCTTGTATCCAAACTCCTTTGCTATTTCGTCAATCTTGCCTTCGTCCACATACTTGGAGAAGTTCTGATGCCATTTTCTAAATTCTCGGACACAGAGCTCCTTGCCCAAATCTATAGCCTTTTCCTTCTCTTGAGCCCTTAGCCACGATGATATTTTTGCCCTAGCCCTTGAGGTCTTTACAATCCTGAGCCAGTCTTTACTTGGGTGCTGGTGAGGGGACGTGATAATTTCCACTTTTTCACCAGTTTTTAACTCGTAATCCAAAGGAACAAGCTTGCCATCCACTTTTGCTCCAACACAGTGATGCCCCACTTCTGTATGTATAGTGTAGGCAAAATCAATAGGCGTTGCTCCTTTTGGCAGTGCTTTTACTTCTCCCTTGGGGGTGAATACATACACTTTTTCGGGGAAAAGGTCTGTTTTTAGATTTTTTATAAAATCTCTATAATCTTCCACATCCTTCTGCCAATCCACAAATCTCCGTATCCACGAGAATATTTGCTCTTCTTCTTTGTCTATTTTATGCTTTTCTTTGTATTTCCAATGTGCAGCTATTCCTTCCTCTGCTATTCTATGCATTTCCCAAGTTCTTATCTGAAATTCTACCTTTTCTCCCCCTGGACCTATAACGGTGGTGTGGAGGGATTGGTACATATTGGGTTTGGGCATGGCAATATAATCCTTGAATCTGCCAGGAATATAAGGCCAGTTTGAATGTATGATACCTAAAACGGTATAACATTCATCTACAGTATCAACTATGATACGCAAGGCTATTAAATCATAAAGCTCTTCAAAACTTAGATTCTGCTCAACCATTTTCTTGTAAATGCTATAAAAATGCTTTGGTCTTCCCTCTATGTGGGCTTTTATTCCCTTGTTTTTCAGCTTTTCTGACACAATTTCTATCATGTTCCTGATATACTCTTCCCTTTCTTCCCTACTTTTTGCCACATTCTCTTTTATGTATTCGTACATTTCTGGATTTACTTCTCTAAAAGCAAGATCTTCCAATTCCCACTTTATAATGGCGAAACCAAGTCTATGGGCAAGGGGAGCGTATATGTCTAAGGTCTCTTGGGCTATCCTTTTTCTTTTTTCAGGATTTGGTATAAAATGTAGTGTCCTCATATTATGGAGCCTGTCTGCCAATTTGATGATGATCACCCTTAGATCTTGTGCCATGGCAAGTAGCATCTTTCTAATGGTTTCTGCTTGCCTTTGTAATTGAGTTTTTGCTTCTATTCTGCTTATTTTGGATACGCTTTCTACAAGGAAGGTTATCTCCTCCCCAAACTCTCTTCTCAGTTCCTCTTCTGAGACCTGAGTATCTTCTAAGGTATCGTGAAGCAAAGCAGCAGCTATGGTTATAGGGTCCATTCTCATCTTAGCCAAAATAGTGGCTACCTCTATGGGATGTGTTATATAAGGATCTCCTGACTGTCGGGTTTGTCCTTCGTGAGCTTTCGCAGCAAAATTGTAGGCCTTCTCAACAATGGAAAGGTCAGCATCGGGGTGATGATGCTTTATCTCTCTTTTTATGGTTTCCAACTTTTCTGGATATACCTGTAGCGTTTCCATATCTAAACCTCATTTTCCCAAAATATATGTAGAAAGGTTAGATGTGTAAAGATTACGAGAATAAATGCTCCCTCAGTTTTTGGGCAAACTCCACCGCCTTTAGTCTCAAACTCCAATCTACAATTGCTGATATAGGGGTTATCTCTGGATTTACTTCAATGACCTTTGCTCCTTTATTTTTGGCAATTAGGGGAAGGCTTGCAGCTGGTTGGACAACTGCAGAGGTCCCTATGACTAACATGAGATCGCAGGTTTCAGAGTGGAAAATGGCTTCCTCCAACACTTCTTTGTCCAAAGGTTCTCCGAACCATACCACATCGGGTCTCAATAAACTTTGGCATTTTGGACATTTGGGTGGCAGTTCTTTTAAGGGAACTTGGCGGTTTTCCTCTTTGAATTTACATTTTGTGCACTTTACTCTCCATATATTTCCATGGAGTTCTATAACTTTTTTGGAACCTGCCTTTTTATGAAGTCCATCTATGTTCTGTGTGATAACTATAAATTCTGGATATAATTTTTCCATTTCTGCTATAAGTCTATGGGCTTCATTGGGTTCTATGGGAGCTATTAAACCCCTTCTCCAATTGTACCATTCCCATACAAGTTTGGGATCCTTTTTAAAAGCGGTTGGTGTAGCAAGCTCTTCGGGTCTGAACCTTTTCCATAAACCATTTTTGCCCCTGAAAGTTGGCACTCCAGATTCTGCGGATATACCAGCCCCTGTTAGGACAACTAACTTGTTGGCTTCTTTAATGGCTTTTATAGCCTCTTCAGGAATCTCTTTCATAACTAAAAGTGTTTAAACCCTTTTGCTGTTATCTTTTTTGTGCCTTTTTCATCTTTTATATATACTCCTTCCCCCTCTTCTGTGTAGCCTATCACAGTTAATTTAGTCTGGGTCTCTTTGGCAATCTTCTCAATTTTCGTGAGCTTTTCCTTATCAACTGTAAATATCAGCTCAAATTCCTCTCCACCGTGAAGAATGTAGAATTCTTCCTCTTCTTTTAAGAATGATTTTGCAGGCTGTTGTATTCCGATCTTAGGGAGTTTGTCTTTTTCAATAACTATCTTAATTTTGCTTTCCTCTGCTATTCTTTCGCAATCTGATATTAGTCCATCGCTAATATCTATCATAGAGGTAGCAGCTTTTAGAATGGATAATCCCCTTGCAAAGGGGATATTTATATGAGGTTCTATATGCTTGTTTATATAACTCATAAACAAAATGGGAGGATAACCGTTTAAAATGGCTTCAAGTCCTATAGCTGAGGTACCAGGTGTTCCTGTTACACATAATAGGTTTTCCGGTTTGGCGGTTGATCTTAGGATAGAAAAATTCTTTTCATTACTTCCTATTATGGTAATAGATATAAAGACACTATCTGATTTTGATGTATCTCCTCCTATCAACTGGCATCTGTATTTTGAGGCTGCTTCTTTTAAACCCAAATACAGCGCCTCTATTTCGGATACCTTCTTATCAGGGGGAATTCCTATGGAAACTGTAAAGGCTTCCGGTATTCCACCCATGGCTGCTATATCACTTATGTTAGCAAGTATGGCTTTTTTACCAACATCTTTCCACTTAAAGGGAGGCACCTTAAAGTGGGTTCCTTCTACTAATAAATCTGAGCTTATCAATATTTCTCTGTCTCTAAGTTGTATGATCGCACAGTCATCTCCTATCCCCAGTTTTACCGGAGACTTAACAGAGGGGAATAGATCCTTGATTTTCTTTATAAGGTTGAACTCTCCAAGTTCTGATATGTTCATTCTGTTTTCCCTACATAGGGGAGGTTTGTGTATAGAATTGATCCATCTGGAAGCCTTATTTTTCTTATGTTGCTTTTAGGAAGTGCTGGTAAACTTCCTCGTATCTTTTGTATATAATTCAAGGTCTCTGTATAGGGTGGGATTCCTCCATATTTATCCACAGCACTTGGTCCAGCATTGTAGGCGGCAAGGGCAAGATCCACATCACCTTTGTATTTGTCGAGAAGATATTTTAGATAGGCTATACCTCCTCTTATATTTTCCTCTAAATCATACGGATTTACCCCAAGTGTTTTAGCAGTTTCCAGCGTAAGCTGCATAACACCTATAGCCCCCTTTGATGAAATTGCTTTAGGGTTGAGGTCCGATTCTATTTTTGCCACTTTAAGGGCAAGATCAGGATCTATACCAAATCTTTCAGCTTCTCTTCTGATAAGCTTTACGATTTTCTCTTTTTTTGAAGTTTTTGATGAAGCTATTGATGTGCTATAGCAATAAATGGAGTTTTTAACTGTTTCGCATATTATCTCGGCTTTTATCTCAATACTCAAAAAGAGCACTAACAAAACGATCAGCATTAAATTCCTGAAGATCATCCAACTTTTCTCCTACTCCAATAAATTTAATAGGAATATTGAAGAGCTTGGCAATAGCTATGATTATCCCTCCCTTTGCAGAGCCGTCCAGTTTGGTGAGAATTATACCTGTTATGGGTATGGCCTCTGAAAACATTTTTGCCTGTGATATGGCATTTTGTCCAACTACAGCATCCAAAACCAACAAAATTTCATGAGGAGCGCCTTCTATTTCTTTAGAGGAAATTCTTACAAGCTTTTTCAATTCCTCCATAAGGTTTACCTTTGTGTGTAATCTACCCGCTGTGTCTATGATTACCACATCTATTCCCCTTGCTTTAGCTGCCTTTAGGGCGTCATAAACCACACCAGAAGGATCGGAGCCTGTTTTTTGCTTAATAACATCTACTTTAAGTCTTTTCCCCCAGATTTCTAGTTGTTCTATAGCGGCAGCTCTAAAGGTATCTGCAGCAGCTAAAAGAACAGAGTAGCCTTTGTTTTTAAGCATGTATGCGAGCTTAGCTATAGATGTAGTTTTGCCAGTACCATTAACACCCACTACCATAATCACAAAGGGTTTTGCATTTATGATGAGCTTTCCTTCTGCCTTTTTCAGAATCTTAAGAATTTCCTCCTCTAAAGCGGATATGAGGGCTGTATCACTTTTAATCTCACCAAGTTCTATTCTTTTTTTGATGCTTTTGAGTATTTGTTGAGTAGCTTCTACTCCCACATCTGCTGATAATAAAATCTCTTCCAATTCTTCAAGGGTGGAAGCACTTATAGGCTTTTCTGATTTGAAAAGGCTTTCTATCTGTCCCACTATAGAGGTTCTGCTTTTTGAAAGCCCTTCTCTTAATTTCTTGAAAAAGGAATCTTCAGATAATATTTCCTCACATATTTTTATAATATCTTCATCTTCGGTTTTCTCTTTTATCTTTTTAAGTAGCCCTTTTGCTTCCCTTTTTACTTCGGTATCCATTAAATTATTGAGAATTCTTATTGACCTTAAATATTCTTCTGTGTGCAAATATGCCTCGGCTAGAAGAAGCAACTTACGATTATCTAAGCGTTTGGTGGTTTCAAGGGGAGAAAGTAGTATACTTATTTCTTTCCATTTATTTTGTTTTTTGTAGTATGTTGTAATTATATCAAGTGCCACATCTTTAAATTCATTTTTGAGATTTTTGAGCTGGTTTTTTGCTATCTCGTAAGCCTTCTCAATGTTTCCTTCTTTAAAAAGTATAAATGCTTCAAGAATGTCCTTGTCTTGAGGGGGAAGCTCCTTCAGCATCTCTTTGGCCTTTTCTAATTCATCTTTTTGTATAAGCTTTAATGTAAATTTTGATAAAAGTTCTTTATCCTTTATCCTGTCCACTAATTTTAAGCATTCTTCCAACTCACCCAATTGCAGAAAGATCTTAAAAGCCTCATCCCATTGGCGAGCTTCTTTGTAAATTCTTGCTGCCTTTTTTAATTCTCCCTGTTTCACATAAAGCTTTGCCAATCTTTCTTTTGCTTCTTGGAGCTGCTTTGCAGCTTTTTCATAGTATGATTTGGCGCTTCCAACAATACCTTTCTGTTCATAAGCCCATCCCAACAGAAACTGTATAAATGGCAGCTGTGTGCTTTCCACCTGATTTAGAAAGAATAGGGCTTCATCTACATCTCCCTTTTCCAAGAGGAATGGGACAAACTCTTTGGCTAAAAAGGCTTTAAATATATTGGATGGTAGTTCTTTAAATAGCTCTTTGAATTCTTTATCTATCTCCTTTGACTCAATTTTTTTCATAATTTTTGTAGTCAACTCCTCTATTCCTGTAAGATGGAAAATGGAATTTTTTACTGCTTTTTTCGCCTTTTCTTTTAAGCTTTCATAATCTAAGCCTTTGATCTTTTTTCTTGTTTCCTTCAGAAAATTTTCCGCTTCCTTTTCCTCTCCTGCTGCAAGAAGAATATAGTATCCAATAACGGCCAAATGTGGCTGTGGGTTCTTTTTAATTCTTTTTTGAATCTCCTTTAACTCTTTTTTTATGGCCTTTCTTTCTATTGACAATTATTCCTCCTTGAAATTAAATTTGGTCAGCATGTCTCATATCATTGTGGAAGCCAAATTTGAAGATATCGTTTCCTGTTTATCTGATATCTTCGGTGAGATCTTTCAAAGAGAAGGGGAGATAATCATTTTAGAGAAGAGAGAAGATTTTCATCTACCCATTATATTTGCCATTTCCCATGAAGGGGTCATTGTGAAGGTGGGAAATGGACATCAGCATATTAATCAAGCTCTTGTACAGGATGTTTTGGCTTATGTAATTTCTAAGTTGCCCTTTAAGATAAAAAGAACCACTTTAGCCACAAAAGTTTTGAGAAAATATGGAATATCTTACCCCTAAAAAATATATGGATACACTCTTTCCCAAGGTTAAGGAGAGCATAGTAGAGATTGGTTTTGGCAATGGCATTTTTCTTAAGTGGTTATCTGAGCATAATCCAAACAAACTTATATTGGGCGTAGATCTGGCCAATTTGGCTTTTAAAAAGGCTAAAATGAGATTGAAGGATTATCCTGTATTTTTAATCAAGTCTGAAGGAAATTTCTTTGTAAAATATATGGTATCCCCTTCCTCTATTTCTGAAATTTATATCCTCTATCCTGATCCTTGGCCCAAGGATAAAAAGAGAAGATTGTTGAACCCCAACTTCTTATTATGGTTAAAAAACAAGCTGGCTAAGGATGGTAAGGTTTTTATAGCTACAGATCACGAGGAGTATGCTCATGAGATTTTCTCTCTTTTTTCTTCGCAAATGGTTTTTGAACCTTGGAATGTCCCTATAGAAACCAAATATATGAGAAAATGGACATCCATGGGAAAATCTACATTTTCCTTTTGTTTTATCAATAAAGACCCTATCCATCTAGAGTTCAAACCTGCCTTAACAAAACTTGAATGTAACCGTGGTTTTCTTGAAATAATAGAGGGAAAATTAATCAGGTTAAATAATTGCGTTTTAAAACTTGATTCAGTTTTTACCTCCAATGAAGATCCTTCAAGGAGCATATTGAGGCTTATATGGCGAGAGGACAACTTCAATCACATATATTTTGCCCTCTCGGAAAATGGTAGCCTTTATTTTCTCAATACCTGGGGAGAAGTCTTCTCTCCTGCCTTAGAGGAGGCGCTGAAGTTAATTTAATTTCTTTTATTAATTTTATAACAATATTAGTATATTCTAATAAAAAGTCTTATTTAGTGAATTTTGATTTAGATAAAATTTTTTTATTTATTTTTACAATGATAAACACTGTTTTTTCGCGCATTTTGGCTGATTAAAATTTTTTGGAGGGTTTAAGTTGAACCTTAATTTAAACCTATTAAAATCTTGTTTATCTATTGACACACTGAGAGAAGGATAGTAATATTTATCCTGAACAAAAAATTTTTTGAATTTGTTTGGGAAAGGGGGTGTTGGATGGGATAGGCATAAAGGTGGTTGGTTAGTGTCTGGTTTTAATTATTAAAAAATTTTTAGGGAGGTGTTAAGATGGCAGAATTCAGACCTTTGGCAAATCCAGCTCCTTTGGGACTGGGAGGCTTTGCTCTTACCACTTTTGTCCTTAATGTTCATAATGCCGGTATATTGGCTGATGTGGGAACTGCTTTACCCTTAGGTCTTTTCTATGGGGGACTTGCGCAGTTTTGTGCAGGTCTTTTGGAGTTTGCAACGGGTAACACCTTTGGTATGTGCGCCTTTGGTTCTTATGGTGCGTTTTGGATTGCTTTAGCAACATTGGTGTATTTCAAGGACAACAATGTATTACCAGCTTTTAAGGACTTTCATGGGGCTCTTTTGTGGACATTGATTGCTTGGACTATTTTTACATTCATTATGACAATAGCTACATTCCCCAAGGCTAAAGCGCTAATAGTTATATTTATTTCATTGCTTATTCTATTTATACTGCTGGATATTCATGTAATTACAGGTAGCAAATCTTTAGGAAGGATAGCCGGTTGGGAAGGTATATGGACAGCCTTCACAGCTTGGTATCTCATGGCTGCTGAGTTGATCAATCCTGCCTTTGGCAGAGAGGTTCTGCCTATAGGAGCTCCCAAGAGCTAATTCTATTTAGTGTGGGAGGCATCTGCCTCCCACACTTGATTTCTCTATTCTTCCTTATTACTCTTCACAGATATGAAACACGCAATTTTTTATATATTCTTTCCTATAGCGGTATTTTTGTTTCACTTTTTGTATCTAAAATTTGTGCTTCTTATCAGAGACAATAAGTTTTTGGTGGTTTTTGCTAATACCCTTTTGTATCCTTTATTGGGAAGCGCTCTTGTTTCCGCTTTTTTTTGTGGTTTTTTGAATAAATCCCATGAGCATTTCTTTTCTTCTTTAATTTTTGGGGTAATCTTTTACTATATATCACTCGTTGCTGCTTTTTTCCCTTTTATCGGTATAATCTTCGGTGAACTTGACATAGAATTTTTGTTCATAGGCATGGGATGTGCTTTGGGTATGGCCCATCCCATTTTTCATACCAAATTTTACAATATTCTGTTAGCCATTAATTGGATCCCCCTTTTGGTGGTTTTTGTTGTTTCTTTTATCGTCTCTGCTTTGGTCAAGCAGGTTATCACAGGCTCTATCACTGGAGTTGAGCATAGTGAAAAGGAGGCTTTAAATATATTGACCCTTAGTATATGTGTTTCTACAGGTATTGTCTCTGCTATACTAATTGTATTAGTATATAAATAATATAAAAGTGCTTTAATGTTGAGCCATGTTTAAGAATCTGAAAGATGCGGATATAAAAAAGGTTAGGATAATAACATTTTCTCTGGTTGTTATCTCCTTTGTTATGGCTTTGGTGCTTCTGAAATTGGGGGCAAAATATCTTGGATTGGATAAGGGTGAATACATGCCCCTTTTGGAGTTATCTAAAAAGGAATACCCCTTGGTGAAGGGGGACAATATAAAATTGATAAATAAGTATTTAGGAAAACCTGTTGTTTTAGAGGACACTATAAAAGAGATAGATAAAAGTAATAATCAGTATGTACTTAAGCTAACCTATGCGTCTATCTTAATCAACAAAAAATTAAACCTATCAGTAGGGGATAAAATCAGAGCTTGTGGAAAATTGGACATACATCCCCTTTATGGATTAGAATTACAACTACTACCCAATTGCAGTATAAAGGTTATTTCTAAATCCTCCAAATAGATCTTATTCTATGGGCACTTCTTTTGCTTTTTCTGTCTCTTTTTTGTTTGCAGTTATTGTTAGTGTTCCAGATTCAAATTTGGCTTTTACTGTATCTGGATCTATCTCTACAGGTAGCTCCAGTTTTCTGCTGAATTTGTCCACATACCTTTCAAATCTTATGATACGATCTTCCTCAACACGATCTGTGATCTTTTCCTTTCTCTCCCCTGAGATTATAATGGCTCTCTCCTGAGCAACAATCTTTATATCCTCTTTATTAAAGCCAGGTATGTCCGCTATTATAACAACCTTTCCATCTTCTTCATACATATCTACTGGTGGGAATTCAGGCCTTCCACCAAAGGGAGGTGCCATGTAATCTGGCCAGCCAAAATACATAGCTGGAGGTTCTGGTCCACCAAAATAGGTGGGATAAGGTCCTCTCCAACCAAAATAATCTGGTGAAGGTTCAGTTCCGCCAAAGTAATCTGGTGATTTTTCTGGACCACCAAAAGCCCATCTCATCATCCATCCTGTTCTCCATTTTTCTCTTTCTTTCAACCAGCGTCTCATTGGCATAGCTAACCTCCTAACTTTTTTCATTTTTAAAGAAATACTTTAAAATACCATTTGTCAATAATATATTTTTCAAATAATCTTTTCTTGTTTGACTGCCTTTCTCAATTTTAGTATATCCTCAATACTATAAAAATAAAACTCAGTATGGAGAGGGCAGTATGATAG
>JALVKL010000235.1 GCA_027033775.1 bacterium
AACTGCTTTAGAAAAGATTTCCCAGTTTGCCAAGTTCGTAGCGGCTGGGGTTTATGATATTGTTCAAGGAGTTAAATTACTAGTTGCTGGTTTTAGGTTGCTTGGTGACATTTCTATGGCCATTGATAATAGACTCGCTGGGAGAATAAAGAATCTTCCAAAAGAGATACGGAAAGCCTTCAAGGAATTCGAAAAAACAACTGAGCGTATAAAAAAAGACACTGAAAACATGTATCGCCGCTTCTTCCCAGAGTTGTACGAATCTAAAACTGGCCCTGATACGACAAAGATAACAGACCCAATTGTTAAAGTGTTTGAAAAAATAGATAAAATGAGGGCCACTTTGATGGCGAGTCCGATCAAAATAAAAGCTACCTTAGATATTAGTGAATTAGAATCACAAGAAGCAGAAATAGAAAACAGGCTCCAATCCCTCAAAAAAATGCAACAGGATATTATATCAGGACTGGTTGAAAAAGGAAAGTATTTTCCTTGGGAAGTATATGGTGAGAACTGGAAGAAACTATTTGATGCTTCAAACCTTAATAGCTGGGTAAGTGTTTTAGAAGAATATGCGAAAAGGGGTGACGAACAAGCAAAAAAGATTATTCAACAGATTAAACTGATTCAGGCACAAATAGAATTAGAACAAAAACATTTAGATACGATTGAGAGATTAAAAGCACTATCATACGAGAAGGAAAAACTGACTACAGAACAGTTACAAGCTAGAACGGATTATGGGAAACAAATTATACAAATCAAACAACAAATTTTAGAAATTGATAAAGACCTAGCTACCATAACCAATCCAAAGATCGTAGAGGAAAAGAAGAAACAAAAGAAGATTTTACAGGATGAATTAGAAATTTTAAAGAAACAAGCTCAGTACCAGCAAGAACTGGAAAGGCAAGCTAGGAAAATTACAGAAACTTTGAAAGGTCAAGATGAAGTATATGAAAAAATAGCTAGCCTAAGGAATGAACTAACCCGTAATCAAATCTCCCCTTTACAGCAATGGTTATACGGTGACGTTTTTAAACTAAACGAAATTAAAGGAAAGATAACTCAACTCCATTACGAAGCTATAACTAAAGGGCTAGATGTAACTGATGATATTAAAGCTCTTGAAGAGCTTGCAGAACAAGCTGTTAATCCGTGGGTTAAGTTCAAGAACAGAGTAGAAGAGATATTCGTTGAAACATTTACAAACCTCCATGACATAGTAGTTAATTGGATTACAAATCTAGAATTTGATTTAGGAAATGTTGTCCAGTTATTTAGAAGAGCTGTTGCAGAAATTGTTGTCTCTTGGGCATCTGCCTTTGCTAAAGCTTCACTTGTAGGAATGGCATTAGCCCCTTCAACAGCGGGGGCTGCAATGGGTACAGGATCAACAACTCCTGTGGTCCCTGGTGCAGGATCTTTACTTACTGGTGGGTTAAGAGGCTTAACCAACTTCTTCCAAACACCTTATAATGTTTTCGATTGGCTCTTCACGGAAAAAGGCTACGAATGGGCCGGAGGCCCGGCCTACTTCTTCCAGACTCCATTAGGCGCCGCCCTAGGTGCCGGCCTCATGTCCGGCGCGACTACTCTTCTTTTTACTGGTGATGTAAAGAAAGCAGGGCTAGCAGGGCTTGGTTCTAGCCTTGGTTTTGCCGCTGGTGGTCCTGTTGGTGCCTTGGTTGGGGGAATTGGTGGGGCCGTTCTTGGTGGTCTTTTTGGGGGTAAAAAGAAGGCTCCACGAGTAACCTTTGATGCTCAGGTAGTGGTTGACTTTGTTCCTGGGAAGGGGTTTGAGATAGCTTCGTTTGAGTTAGACACAAGGAGAAAATACGGCGCCAAACCAGAATACGAACAACAAGTAAGAGAATTAATTGGAAGGTCTCTTAATCAACCTATCGAATGGTTGTCTTCTACTTTTAGCAGTATTTTTCAGACTTTACCTAAGGATATTTCAAATGAACTTGAAATAGCCCTATCAAAGATAACTTTTGAGGCAGAGCTTACTCAGCGTACTCACCAATCTCTTGGTGGTGATATAGACGCAAGGCCATTTGAAAGGTTCACTATTAACCTTCTCAGAAATTATAGTGATGCTTTTGATAGAGCCTTCCACGAACAACTAGCTTATGGGGCAAAGCTGTTTGAACAAGCAGCTCCTTATCTTACGACTGATGTGAAGAAGTGGCTCCTTAGTGCAGTGGAGGATCTATTTCCAGAAGATGTTTTCGATCAATTAGAAAATATCCCAATTGAAAAAATAAAAGGTGCTGATTTTGGAAAGTGGTTAGAAGAGAACATCAAGCCACTTTTTGATGACATCGAGACTTGGAATCAATTCTATGAATGGGC
>JALVKL010000236.1 GCA_027033775.1 bacterium
CTAAAAAACCTTCTTTGTGCCCATCACCAAATCCCTTAGCTTTGCCTTCCTTATAACCTTCATCATATCCTGCTTTGAAACCCTCCCTCTTCCCTTCGTCAAATCCTATTTTTTTTCCTTCATGAAAGCCCAAATCGTGTGCCTTTTTAATAACCGACTCCAACTCTTTGCCATCAACTTCGCTATCTTCTTTAGGTAGAATATTTTTTTCTTGCTCTATATTTATATAAGAATCTATATCTATCAGACAGAAAGCTCCTATTTGAATTTCATTTAGTTCCTTATTCTTAAAAACCTTCTTTTTATGTGATGACTTCTTCACCAGCTCCCCCAATGGATATCACACCTTCATCCTCCAACTTCCTTATAAGTTCCACTATCTCTCTCTGTGCAGCTTCCACCTCTTTAAGCTTAACAGGCCCAAGATACTCCATCTCTTCTTTAAGGGTTTCAGCTGCCCTTTTGGACATGTTAGAAAAGAACTTCTCCTTCAATTCATCACTGGCTCCTTTAAGAGCCACTATAAGCACTTTTTTATCAACCCTTTTCAGTATCTCTCTGATAGCCATATCGTCCAACTTCAAAATATCTTCAAATACGAACATGAGGTCTCTAACCTGACTGGCCAATTCAGGATTCTCCTTGGCAAGATTATCCAAAATTTCCTTAGTGGTCTCTCTGTCCAGTCTATTTAACACCTCAGCAACGGTTTTAGGACCGCCTATTTCTACATTGGTTGTTCCCACACTTTGTAGCTTCTCCTCTAACACCACAGAAAGCCTTCTCAAAACTTCAGGAGATATATCACTTAGACTTGCCAATCTCTTGACAACCTCAACCCTCAGGTTTTCTGGAAGTTCAGCGAGACACTCAGCAGCTTTAGAAGGATCAAGATGGGCAAGTATAAGGGCTATGGTTTGAGGATGCTCCTTTTGAATAATTTTAGCCAACTGCTGTGGCCTTATGTTTTTCAGTGCTTCAAATCCTATAGAGGTTTCCATACTCTTAACCAAACTCTCTATCACCTTTTTAGCTTTTTCAGGTCCCAAGGATTCCACCAAAACCTTTTTGGCGAAATCTACACCTCCTTTAGCCAGCTGCTCTTTAGCCACAGTGAGGGTAAAGAATTCCTGCAAAACAGCCTTAGCAACCTCAGGATCTACAGCTTTTGTTATGGCGATCTCCTTAGTCACCTCCTGTATGGCTTCCTCAGACATCTCCCGAAGCACCCTTGTAGCAAAATCCTCGCCAAGTAATATTAGCAAAATAGCTGCCTTTTGAACCCCTGAAAGCTGATCTACGGTTATCTTATCCTTTTCTCCCACTAAAACTCCCCTTCAATCCACGACTCTAACAGCTTAGCTGCAGCTCCAGGATTTTTAGAAACCCACTCTCTAACCCTTTCAAGCATAACCTTAGTTTTCATTTTCTCTGTTTTTAACTCCTCAAATATGTCCTCGCCCATTATATCCTTAACCACCTCCTCTGTATCTATCCTCTCTTCCTCTGCTATTCTATAGGATACCTTAGGAACAGCCCCTTCAGGAGAAATTTCCCTTTCTTTCTCCCTAATACCCTGAACCAAATACATAACAAGTGGTCTTAGAACGAATATCACGAGTAAAATAACAAAGATTGAAAATGCAGCGTACTTTATAAGAGCAAGAATAAAAGCCCTCTGCTCCATTTTCTTCATCTCCTCCATCTCTTTAGTCAAGGGAGATCTAAATCTTAAGTTGACAACCTCAACACTGTCTCCTCTTCTTTTGTTATATCCAATAGCTGCCATTACAATTTTCTTTATGTCTTCCAGCTCCTTAGAAGACAGAGGTTTATAAACCTCTTTTTTTCCCTTCTTTTCATACACTCCATCCACCATAACAGAAGCACTAATTCGCTTTATAACTCCTGGGGGAATATTTACCTTTTCTGTTGTTTTGCTTATCTCATAGTTTTTTATGGTCTTACTTTTTTGGTAATTAACCTGCCCCGTTTTTGAAGCAATAATATTGGCAGGCCCAAGGTTAGACTCCACCCCGGGTATACCCCCAGCTCCTGGGACTTTACCAGTTGCTCTTTCGGTGGTGTCTTCTTCGCTTCTCACCACACTCTCAGGATCGTAAAGTTCCTTCAATCTTTCCACTTTACTAAAGTCAACATCTATGCTGACTTTAGCTACAGCCTTACCAGGACCTAAGGTTTGAGAAAGAAGATCCACAATTTTTCTTTCATACAGCCTTTCCAATCTTCTCTTATACTCAAGCCTATTAACAGAAAGACCTGTAAAAGTTTTTCCTTTAATGCCGGCAAGCTCTGTAAGGTCTCTACCCGAAGTGTCTATAATGGTGACATTTTCGGGTTTTAAGCCCTCCACAGCACTGGCTACAAGATGAGCTATGGCTCTCACCTGTTCCGGTTTAATCTCAGCCCCAGGAGAAAGTTTTATTAAAACAGTGGCTTTAGGCTCCTCCCTTTCTTCAAGGAATACACTCTTTTTGGGAATGACAAGATGAACTCTAACGCTTTGAATTGAAGAAATTTCTCTTATGGTCCTTTCTAATTCCCCTTGAAGCGCCCTCACATAGTTCACGTGCTCTAAAAATCTTGTCATACCGATTTTAGTCTTATCAAAAATCTCAAAACCAACCGCTCCTCCCCTAGGCAAACCTTCTGCTGCAAGCTCAAGCCTTAATGCGTATACCTTTTTTCTGGGCACAAGGATGGTTGAACCGCCTTTTTCCAACTTATAAGGAACTCCCTTCTCCTTAAGAACCTTTACAATGGCTCCTGCATCAGCAGGATCAAGGTTGGAAAACAAAACAGTATATTCCCTCTTAGAACCCAAAATAGCCACAAGAATGAGTGCAAAGAAAGCTACCCCTACCGTAGATAACACAAATATCCTCTGTTTTTTGGAGAGCTTCCCAAAGGGCTCTTTTAAAGTCTTTAGCCATTGAGGCTGAGGCATTTAAATTACACCTGCATTCTCATTATCTCCTGATAAGCTTCTATAGCCTTATTTCTCACCTCCATCAACATCCTCAATGACACATCAGCTTTTTGTAAGGTTATCATCACCTTCTCAATATCCTTCTCTTTACCTGTGGCAAGAGCCTTTAAAGCCTCTTCAGCCTGAATCTGCATCTTGTTCACTTCGGATATGCTCTTCTTTAACACCTCTGCGAAACTCTGTTGTTTATCTTTCTTTTTGGTAGTTCTATCTATATCAAAAATTATCTTATCAAAAATTTTTCCCACTCTGGGATCCATGGCGATCCCTCCCTTAAACCCTGCCAAGATCTAATGTTTTTAATACCATATCCTTGGCAGAATTAAAAGCGGTTACATTGGCTTCAAAGGATCTTGAAGCGGATATAAGATTTATCATCTCTTCAACAACATCTATATTAGGATAAGCCACATAACCGTTTTTATTAGCATCTGGATGACCAGGATCGTATACCATCTTAAAAGGTTTTTTATCTTCCACTATATCCACCACATAAACTCCAACAGGCTCTTTTTGACTAATTATACTTTTAAATATAATTTCAAACAAGTTAGAACTACCATCTATCATTTTAGAAGCAAAAACAACATCTTTCCTCCTATAGGGTCCCCCTTCTGGAGTCCTGGTAGTATATGCATTGGCAAGATTGGAAGTAATAACATTCATCCTTATCCTCTGAGCCCTCATACCGGAAGAAGCTATAGCAAATATATCAAAAAATCCCATAATTATCTCCTCCCGCCAGCTATAGCGTATTTAAGCATTCCCAACTGCATACTATACCCTTGAATGACAGAATCGTAGAGTAACTGATTTTGCGCAAGCAACGCCATTTCTCTGTCAATATCCACAGAATTACCATCATTTCTCACCGGTGTACTTATCTGATAAACCCTACCCGAAACTTCCGATAGATCCTTAGGGAAATTGGGAATATGTTTTGGATTGGTAATAAAAAGTTTAAGCTCTTCGTCATTATAAACCGCCTTTTGTAGCTCCCTCTCAAAGGAAAATCTCTTGGCTTTGTAAAAGGGTGTATCCACATTGGCGATATTAGAAGCTATAAATTCCTGTCTTCTTTTTATCAACCTTAGAGCCCTTTCCGCCACATTCAAAGACAATCTTTCAAATATAGAATTTATCAACATTTAATCCTCCCTTAAATAAGGGATAGCAAAGGATATGCCATCAAAAGGTAAATGCTAAGGACTGTTTAACTTTAATCTTTCAATCTTAAGCTTTAATACATCAGGATCTATACCCAGCATAAGTGAAGCCTTCTTAATGTCACCACCGGATTCTTTAAGTACCTTCTCTATAAGCATCTTCTCAAGTTCATCCACAGAAAAATCCCCCTTTTGTTCCTTTTTGCGCTCCTTTCTCGGCTCAAGAAAGAGATCATCTTTACTAATAGTTTCACCATCAACAAGAATAACTGCTCTTTCAATAACATTCTCCAATTCTCTAACATTACCCGGCCAGTTATATTCCAAAAGGTCCTTCTCGGCGTCTGGTGTCAATTTCAAAGGCTTTCTACCATAAATTTTACTGAATCTCTCTATAAAATACTCTGCAAGAGGAATGATGTCCTCTTTTCTTTCCCTAAGTGGAGGAATATAAATGGGTATAACTTTTAGCCTGTAGTATAAATCTTCCCTGAACTTCCCAGACTCCACCATCTGAGCAAGATTTCTGTTAGTTGTTGCAATAATCCTCACGTCCACTTTCCTAACACTTTTAGAACCCAGCCTTTCCACCTCCTGCTCCTGAATAACCCTGAGCAGTTTTGCCTGTAGAGATAAGGGCATATCCCCAATCTCATCCAGAAGCAAAGTGCCTTTATGGGCTAGCTCAAATTTACCCTCTTTAGAACTTACCGCGCCTGTAAAAGCCCCTTTTTCATAACCAAAAAGCTCACTCTCAAGCAAACTCTCTGGAATGGCTGCACAATTTACCGCCACAAATTTACCCGCTCTTCCACTATTTGCGTGTATAAATCTTGCAATAATCTCTTTACCTGTGCCTGATTCTCCCTCTATCAATACCGTTGCCTTAGAGGGAGCAACCTTCTTTGCCATATCAACGATAAGTTTCATTTTTTCAGAAGCAAAAATTAGATCTTTTCCGACATCTTTAACTGTTGTTGAAGTGGTTTTTCTAATCTCTGATTGCTGTCTCGCATATCTAAGGGCTCTTTTAACAGTCTCCTCTATTAACTCTAAAGGGAAAGGTTTTAGTATGAAGTCAAAAGCTCCTTCTCTCATGGCCTCAACAGCAATGGGCACCGTTCCATAAGCGGTTATAAAGATAAATGGAGCATCTGTAATAGACTTTGCCTTTTTAAAAAACTCCATTCCACCCATTTTGGGCATCTTTAAATCTGAAATCACCACGTCAAAGGCATTTTTCTTCAAAAGTTCAATGCCCTCAAAACCATCGGAAGCTATAAAAACCGCATATTTTCTTGACAAAACTTCCCTTAAAGCCTCTTGCATTCTTTCGTCGTCTTCAACCACCAAAATCCTTTTCATGTTATTTCCCTGTGATACTCTTGAATGGATTTCACAGAAATCTCACCCTTTATTCTTGCCTCTATACCCATAACAGCAGCAAGAGCACCAGCCACAGTGGTGAAGTAAGGAACACCGTAATTCAAAGCTGTACGTCTAATCACATAGGAATCCTTTCTGGCCTTACCTCCATATGTGGTATTTATTACCATGTCTATTTCCCCATTTTTTATGAGATCCACTATGTGGGGTCTGCCTTCATAAACTTTATTAACAACTCCTACCACAATACCTCTTTTTTTAAGAAACTCAGCAGTTCCCCTGGTAGACACAACCTCAAATCCCAACTCCTTCAACTTAGCCACAACCTCAACAATGGCTGGTTTGTCCTTATCCTTAACACTAACAAAAACTTTCCCTCTAAGGGGCAATTTATTGCCTGCAGCCTCTTGAGCCTTGTAATATGCTATGGGAAAAGTTCTGTCTATTCCCATAACCTCTCCTGTGCTCTTCATCTCTGGACCCAAAATCACATCTACCCCTGGAAACTTTATAAAAGGAAATACAGCCTCTTTCACCCCTACATGATTTAATTTAAGATCCCTGGGTAATCCAAAATCAGAAAGTTTTTTTCCCAACATAATTTTTGTGGCAACTTTAGCCAACGGAATTCCTATAACTTTACTGACAAAGGGTACAGTTCTTGATGCCCTGGGATTAACCTCAAGAACATAAATTTCCCCATCCTTTATGGCATACTGAATATTTATCAGTCCTACCACATTGAGTTCCTTGGCTAAAGCAACAGTTTGGTATTTCAATTCCTCCACCAACTCTTTTTTCAAAGAGTAAGGGGGAAGGGAACAGGCAGAATCACCAGAGTGCACCCCTGCTTCTTCTATATGTTCCATTATCCCTGCCACAAAGACCTCCTCCCCGTCAGCAACAGCATCCACATCCACTTCTATGGCATCCTCTAAAAATTTGTCTATAAGAACTGGATGTTCAAAAGAGGCTTCCACAGCGTGTTCCATATAATAAAGAAGTTCTTTGTCATTATAAACTATCTCCATAGCCCTTCCACCCAATACATAAGAGGGTCTAACCAACACAGGATAACCAATTTCTCTGGCCACCTTAACAGCCTCTTCCACAGACGTCACCGTTCCATTTTTTGGTTGTTTAAGTCCCAGTTTGTTTAAAAGCTCCCTAAATCTTTCTCTATCCTCAGCTCTATCAATACTATCAGAGGATGTTCCCAAAATATTAACTCCTTCAGATTCAAGGAAGGTGGCAAGCTTAAGGGGCGTCTGCCCACCAAACTGAAGAATTACTCCTTTAGGATTAACAGCTTCTATAATGTTCATAACATCTTCAAAGGTTAAAGGCTCAAAAAACAATCTATCAGAGGTATCATAGTCTGTGGAAACTG
>JALVKL010000237.1 GCA_027033775.1 bacterium
TTTTAAGCTGATATTTTTTAATGTTTGAGAAGATTTCAATCTGTAGGTATATTTTTCATTTTCTTCTTTTGTAAGAGATGATTGATATATTAACTTTTTAAGATTAATTCCAAATTCTTCTTTTTGTATTTTTTCATTAAGAAATTTTATATCTATTTTCATTTCAGGCATCTCAGTCTGCATACTGGTAACCACACTTTTGGGCTTTAGATTGCTCAGATAGTCTATTATTTGATCTTCCTTTTTTAAGGCTGGATATGAGAAGCTTGATGTTAAACTTGGAAGTACCATTGTTATTTCCAGCACGGATTTCATAGTATTGGGTAATTTTTTGGATATTAGATTCATTTCCAACTGACTCAAATTCAACTTACCCAATCTCATGGAATCTTTTGTTTGAGAGTTAATAGAAATGCTTTTTATATCGTAATTAATAAAAACTGTGTTTTTTACAAGATTTCCAGTTCCAGTTATGTGTTCAAATCTTTGCGGTATGACCCTATTATGAAATATTTTAAATACTGCTTTCTTTATTTTTGTGGTCAGAGTTCCTTTTGGTGGGTTTTTTAAATTAATTTGTGCATCTGTAACCTCTATATATCCGGGTTTGTTCAACACAATCTTTATGGCATCGGATAAGCTTAGCTTAACTTGTTCTGGATTCACTCTAATCTCGCAACTCCATTTGGATTGGGTTAAGTCTTCACATTCCTTCTCTAATAAAGTCTTTATGGTTTTTGTGCTTTTGATTTTAACCCTTGAAATTTCTGTTTTTATAATAAATCCAGATCCCACTATAATAATGAGAATAGCAGCTGCTATAATCAGTTTTCTCATAATTCCCCCTCCTGGAAATTTAAATACTAATACTGTTTTTTATTTTTTAATGCAAGCTTTAAGCTATGTTGAATATTTGAGTTTCTACATGTAAAGAAGAGTTGGAGTTTGATTATGATTAGAGTAAAATCGTACGCTAAGATTAATCTACATTTAGCTGTGCTTTCTAAAAGGCAAGATGGATACCACAATTTACAGACTATATTTGCCAGGATCTCTTTATACGATGAGGTTTTTTTGGAAGCTAAAAGAGAGCCTGTTGTGGAGTTGTTGGTTAGGGGAGATAAGGGAGTTCCTCAAGGATCAAGAAATTTGGCTTTTAAGGCTGCTCGCTGGTATTTAAACAGGTATAAGATAGAGTGGGGTGTTAGGATTCTTATAGATAAAAAGATTCCACCTAAGAGTGGTCTTGGAGGTGGAAGTTCTAACGCTGCTGCTGTTATAAGAGGATTGGGGCAGTTTTTCAAAGAGTGGGATCCTGAAATTGTTCGTGATTCTGTAGTTTTAGGAGCTGATGTTCCGTTTTTTATTTCCGATATACCCTTTGCGTATGCGGAAGGGATAGGGGAAATAATAGAGCCTATCGAAAATCTATCCTTTAGGGAGAAGGTGGCTTTAATATGTCCAGATTTTGGGGTTTCTGCAAAAGAAGCTTTTGAGCTTTATGATAAATTTGGGAGTGGCCATGGTAAAATTATGGAAAAAAACCATTTGATTGAGACCCTTCTCTCAGAGGATTGGAAAAAAATGAAGGATGTATTTTTTAACGATCTTGAGGCTCCTTTATTCAAAAAATACCCTGACTTACTGTTGAATAAAGATCTATTAATAAATGAAGGTTCGCTGTTTTCTTTAGTGTCTGGTAGCGGTTCTTCAGTTTTCGGTATATTTGAGGACAAAAAGGATTTTGTCTGTCCAAAGGGCGAGTTAATCTGGTGCGAGTTTATTTGATAGCTATCAGCCTAAAGCCAACAGTATCATAATTTCTTTCAGGCAAAATACTCTTCCTTGCGGAACATCTTAGGAATTTTTTTTGGCTTTCCCATCCGCCACCCTTTATCACCTTTTTATTCTTTAGCGACGGAATATTTGGTATAGAATACCAATCTTCCATCCACTCCCACACATTACCGGATAAATCGCATACTCCTAAAGGATTTGGTGAAAAGAAGCATACAGGAGCTGTAAACTTAAATTTGTCTTTTCCCCATTTGCCCCCGAATCCTGACCAAAAGTTTGCTTTGTTACCATCAATATCATCTCCGCAAGAAAAAAGTCGGTTTTGCGCTCCTTTGCAAGCATACTCCCATTCTATCTCCTTGGGCAATCTGATCTTAATTCCCGATATTTTACTTAACCAGTTTGCAAACGCTTTGGCGTCATACCAGTTTATGCAGACAACAGGATCATCTTCGGTTTGTTTAAATTGAGGTTTTGCTGTATCTACACATCCCCAAAGCTCTTTTTTTGCAGGTTTATAAGATGTCTCTTGGACAAATTTTCTCCATTGTTTCACTGTTATCTCATGTTTTGAAATCCAAAATCCTTTAACACAAACCTTTCGAGGAGGTTTTTCATCAAAGTAACAATCTTTGTCTTTTGGAAGGCATCCTTTTATAAAACAACCGCTTGGAACCCAAATAAATTCAATATTTGTGTGTTTTTCTATCCAGTTTTTGGGAGTGGCATAAGCGATAGAACAGAAAATTAAAACAAAAATAGCTATATTCTTTATCATTTAAAGACTCCCAAAAATAAGTGAAAGGGAAGGGAGAATTCTATCTCCCTTCCCTTTGAGATCATTAATAAGGAGCAGAGGACATTACAGTGGAGAGCTCTTCAATTTTTCCGTGCTTGATTCTCCACTGATAGATGGCTTGCATATCTTTAAATACCTGGAATAGCTGGAAGAAGCCATGCCAATGAGCATAATCAGGACCATCCATGGCGGTTCCCTGTCTTGCTCTTCTTCCCACATGATGCCAGAGATAGTAGTAAAGTTCCTGGAATCCATCAGACCAGGGATCTTTCTTTAAGAGTCCGCGTTTTTTGAGATCCTGAAGCATGGCAAACGCTTTATCATAGTAGAAGTCATAAAGCTTAACAGCGTCATCCAGTTTCTTGAAGAAGTTCTTGGTGTGAACACTGGAATGGCAGTTAACGCATACTTTCATCATCAGTTTTCTTCCTTTAGGACCATATCCACGTTCAGGCTGGTCTTTTGGTGTGTTCACACCTCTGACCAAGTCACCATTTTTGTGCATAAGATCCCAGTACAATCTTTCACCAATGTTATGTGTAGTCTTTAGATCACCAATGCCACTCATATGACAAGTAGCACAGGTTGGAGCTTCATAATCGCCAGGCTCCCATGTATCAGGTGCACTGTCCCATCTCCACTTTTCACCATGGGCAAGATAAAGCTGTCCATGAGCGCTTTCAAGATAAATTTCTATATCAGGGTGATCAGGACCAAGATGACATCTTCCGCATGAGTCAGGTTTTCTTGCCTGTTCTATGGAGAATTTATGTCTATAGTGGCAAACCACACAATTCCCGATGCTTCCATCAGGGTATCTTGTTCCTATTCCACCAGGCCAGCCATCTCCCAAGGGCTTTTTATCTGGTCCTAATTTAACCTGTGAACCGTGGCACATCTGACAACCGCTTCTCCTTGGTGCAGTTGTTCTTGGGTCGCCTTTTGGTACACCAGCAAACTCTCCACCCTCAAAGAATTCTTGAAGTTTTCTTAATTTGGGAACCTCAACAACAGGACGGGATGCCAGCCTTGCATGAGAGCTTTTGGAAAACTGTTCTGCTTCTGTGGGATGACATTTTGCACATGTTTTGGGAGAAACCATGGGGGATGTGTAGATCTTGGTTCCTTTTACACCTTCACACTGACTTGCCATGGGAGAACTTTTAGGAACCACATGGCAGTCGTAACAGGATACTCCAGCGTGTGCCATACGGCTTTGCTTCCACTGAAGCACTATTCCTGGGGTTTTTTTAGTGTGGCACTCTATACATTTCAGAGCTTCCTTTGAGAATCCCCTTTTCACAATGAGATTGGTGTTCTTAACAAGATTTGGATAGTATTGAGCCAGTGCAAATCCTGGCAAAATACACATAATAAGAAAGGCTAACCAGTACTTCCTCATAACATCTCCCCTCCTTTATCTTTTTTTGTTTTTCTGCATAAGCGTTGCTAAAAGATCTCCGTGTCCCACCATATAATGGCATGACACACAGGTTTTCTTTGTTTCTCCTATAAGATAGGCTTTGTGTGCTGTTATAGCTTTAATGGGAATTCCATTTCCTATAAGTTCCTTGTGGCACACTTTACAGCCAGACTCATAAGCCTTGTGTACATAAGGTTTTTTCTTTTTCCAATGTTCTATCCAGTGTTTTATAGTGGCTTTTTTACCTGTGACATGTGCATAGTAGTCGTTCATCCCATATGCTGCTTTAGTTATTAGATATTTTACAAGTCCTTCATGGGGCAAATGGCAGTCCACACATTTTGCCCTTATCGCTCCTTTATGAATGGTTCCATGGGCTGACTTTGCCCATGTTTCTTTAAAGATTTTCATTTCATGACATGAGGCACAGAATGACACCTTGTTTGTGTTTTCGATTTGGGCTGCTGAAAATAGTGCAATAAGTATGGCTAAAACAAAGCCTATCAAAAAACTAAAGAATAATTTCACCAGAACCACCACCTCCTTTCATATTACACTTTTAAAATATATTTTAAAATTTGTCCTTTGTTTTCAACAATAATTTGGGTTAAATTTCTGTTAATTTATTTAACAAAAATTCACTTGGGAGGATTAAATTTATAACCTACTCCTGGATAAGTTATTATAAGCTTGGGACTTTCGGGATTGGGCTCTATCTTTTCTCTCAGTTTTTTGATATGGACATCTATGGTTCTGCTCCAAGGGTAAAGCTCTTTGTCAGACCAAAGTTGGCTTTTTATGAACTCCCTGCTCAAGACTCTTCCTGCATTGGATACCAAAAGTTCCAGTAATTCAAATTCTCTTCTTGTGAGTTTTATTGGCTTTCCATTGACATACACTTCCTTTTTGGATGTGTTTAGTTTTATGTATCCAAAATCATAGATTTTTGGTTTTTCTTTTTTACCCCTTGACAAATGAACTCTTATTCTTGCCACGAGCTCCAAAAACTCAAAGGGCTTTGTAACATAATCGTCCGCTCCACATTCAAAACCCCTCAGCTTATCTGATATACTATCCCTTACTGTTAGCATAATTATAGGTATATTGCTTTTTTCTCTTATCAGCTTGCAAACCTTCAGTCCGTCTATATCGGGGAGATTAAGATCAAGAACTATCAGGTCAGGGGAAAACTTCTCAAATTGTTTCAGCCCTTCCTCTCCAGACAGAGCCGTTATAACTTGGTACCCATCAAGTTCCAGTTGATCTTTAAGTATACGGGATATATCGGGATCGTCTTCAATTATTAATATTTTTTCTTTCATTTTAACCTTTTGGCAAAAATATATTGAAAATAGTGCCTCTGTGTTCGGGTTTTGATATCCATATCTTTCCACCGTGAGCTTCAATTATACCTTTTGCTATAAATAGGCCCAAACCCATTCCGTTTCCTGCTCTTCTGTAGAATTTATCAAATACCTTTTCTTTTTCTTCCTCTGGTATACCAGGTCCATAATCTTCCACTGAGATAAGCAGTCCATTGTCTTGGGGATTTAAGGATATCTTTACTTTACCTTTTTCTGGTGAAAACTTTATAGCATTGGTTACAATATTTATTATAGCTCTCGACAGTTTACCTCTATCAAAACTTACAAAGTCATTGTTTAAATTATTAACCAATTCTATGGAGACGCCTTTATCCATAGCCAAAGGTTGAACTGTAAATATAATATCCTCCATTAGATCCACTATATCATCCTGTTTCTTCCTTAACTCTATTTTTCCATGTTCCAGGTTTGTACACTCTAATATATCGTTTATCATTCTTGATAGCTTTTCAACATTCTTCATAATTATGTGTCCGTAAGGACTGTTTTCCTTTCTCACAAGCAGATCCGCTGCTCCTTTTATAGCTGTTATAGGTGTTTTTAAATCATGGGTGACATTGGAAAAGAATTCTGATTTAAATTTTTCTGTCTGCTTGAGTTCTTCATAAGCTTTTTGTAGCTCTTTTGTGGCTTTATTTATTCTGTTTTCCAATTCTTTCTGATGAAGGGCGATTTTTTCTATCATACTGTTAAATCTATCTGCCAATATCTGCCATTCGTCATTTGTTTTGATATTGACCCTTGCATTGAGATCGCCAGATTCAATAGCTGCAGAGGCGGTAGTAAACTCATTTAAGGGATTCAAAACTAACCTGTTTAATAACAGATACATGATAATAAACAGGAAAAAGAGGGAAATTATGGAGAATATCCCCATATATATTTTACTTACGGTAAGTTCCCTGTATACAGGTGTGGCTGGGAAGGAGATGCTTATACATCCCTTAGATTTTTCGCTGTAGTTAAAATGGCAATAAGTGCATTCCTTTTTAAATTTTAATGGAGCAGCAAATCTGAAGATCTTTTGGGAATTTTTTTCTTTAAGCTCCCAATAGTTTGGAAGATGTTCGTTCCATATCTTTTTTAAAGCCTTCAGTTCAAATTTGTCTGGTATATGGTCAGGATTTTCCGCATTAAGAACAGCTATTTTTATGGTGTAAGGAAATATATTCTTGGCAAAATTGGTAAGCTCGGCTACAAAGTGGGATGGGGTTATTAATTTATATCCTGAATTCCCACTTTTTACATATATCCCACCTTTTTTTGATATCCAATGGCGCGTTAGAGTTACAGTGTTATATATTCCTTCTGCCTGTTGTTTTAGGTAATTGAGTATAAAGTTTTCCTGCCGTTTGTTTATCCATATGTAGAAAAGCAGCCACATAGTAAGAAGTGGTATAAAAATGGCTAATACAATTTTGTTTCTAAGCTTAAACAAAGTCATTCCACAGGTTCAAATTCTCCCTTTTCTGCTCCACATACCGGGCACTTCCAGTCTTCAGGGAGGTCTTCAAAGGGGGTTCCTGGTCTTATCCCAGAATCGGG
>JALVKL010000238.1 GCA_027033775.1 bacterium
ATCTTTTCTCTTTTTACAGCAAAGGCAATCCTTTTATAATAATCTTTCTCTTTGTAAGGAAACTTGTATACCTTTATTCCCTTACTTTCAGCTTTCCTTTTAGCAAAGATTTCACAGTCCCATCCGTACTGATTAGGATAATAGACTATTCCCAATCTTTTGTGTTTGTGCCTTGCAATCACGTCCACCATCTTTTCACTTTCGTTCTTATAAGATGGCAGAAGGGTAAAAAGATACCTGTTTTTTGTAATATAAAAGTAGGAAGCCCCAGTAATAGGGAAAAATAGGGGAATTTTATATATGTTTAATCTTGGTGCCAGTGCCACATTTGCTGGAGTACCAAATATGGCAAAGAGAACATTCACTTTGTCTTTACGCACTAATCTATCCACATTTTTAAGGGACAGATAAGCATCATAAGAGTCATCGTATATTATCTGTTTTATTTTGATGTTGCCCAGTATGCCTTGGTCTTTTGCTTCAGCAAAGGCAATGTTAAATCCTTCTACTATCTCTTTTCCTATATTTTTATAAACTCCTGACATATCCATACTTGTTCCTATTTTCAGCGTAGCGGAATAAACGTTGAATGTTATTGTTGTTAGAATTAGCATTATACCAATGATTTTTTTCATCATCTTCCCCCATTTAGGTTTTGGTAGTTATTATTCTTTTCAATTCTTTTTCGTAGGAGTCCATTATCAAATCTGTTATGAGATTGAGAGTTTCTAAGACCCCTTTTCCTTCCAGCGCTATACTTTCTGTATAAGGTGCATTTATTCGGTTTATAATCTTATTTAGTTTATCAATTGCCATTGCATCTGGGAGATCCCGTTTGTTATACTGTATAACCAACGGTATCTCTTCTATTGGGATTCCCATTTCTTTTAAATATTCCTCCAATTCTTTAAAAGATTCTAAATTATCCGATAGCTTCTTTTCAGAAGAATCTACCACAAACACAATCCCATCAACTCCTTTCAGTATGAGTTTTCTGCTCGCTTTATAGATGGGCTGTCCTGGTATGGTGTATAGATTTAATCTTATTTTAAAATTGTTGAACTCTTTTTTGTTTAAATAGAAAAAATCAAAGAATACAGTTCTTTCATTACTATCAGATAAGATGACCGGTTTTTTTTCTTGGAACCTCTCAGCAAGTTTAAGAATATTGGTGGTTTTGCCACAATATCCAGGGCCAAAGTACACTATTTTAAAATTTATTGTCTTATCGGCAAAATTTACTTGCATTACTTCCTCTTCCTCAATCTATCTATTGCAGATTTCATGGATTGCCTCATTGTCTCTAAGGATTCAGCCAATGCTCCCAATTCATCTTTGTCCTTAAGTTCAATGGGTGTTTCTAGATCTCCCAGGCTCATGTTTTCCGCTGCTTCTGAAAGGTAGGCTATTTTTTTAGCAAGACTTATGCCTAGCATAGTGGCTATAACTATAGTTACAAATACCACCAGTATAGCCACAACCCCTGTAGCTATTGCCAGTCCTTTCTGTGTTTTTATAACCACATCAAAGGCTGTGGGCATTAAGACAAAAACGTGCCCAGCGGTTCCGCTCAGCACAGAGCTGTGAATTACATAGAAAGAGGAGTAGTATTTTCCTTTAAAGTTTATGGGAGATGAAAGAGAGTACTTATATATAGTTAACCTTTGGATTTTTCCAGCGTTTTCCTCTATTTCTTTAGCGAATCTGGGGTATAGTTTTTCAATGCCTTTTACATTGGGAAAGTGGCTTATAGGTTCTCCATCTGGAGAAAACACCATTACCGCAAGTATAGGAGAGGTGTTTCCATAGCTTCTAACCAACTCTTCTATTCCTGTGATGTCAGAGGTGACTAAGGGAAGTCTAATGGATTCAGTAAGGGTTTCTGTTAATCCTTTCCCGTGTTGTATGAGCTGCTCCGTTAGGATCCTTGTATGAAAGAACACAGATAAAAATCCAATAACTGCTGAAGCAATTAAGGTAGGAAGTATGCCAAGTAATATAAGTTTCATTCTTACAGTCATTTATCTTCCTCCTTCAAACTTTTCTCCAATTCTTCTTTGAGCATTAACAAAACAGAGTCCAAGTCATCGGTGGATTCTCTTTCCTTTTCTGTTTCTTTTTCTTTAACAGTTTCCTCTATTTCTTGTTCCTTTGGTTCTTCTATATGAGGTTTTTCTATCTCTACCGGTTCATAAACGATGCCCTTTAAAATTTCTTCCAACTGTTTGATTGTTTGGTGAGCGTATAGCTTTACCATTCCAAATCTTATTTCCGAGCTGAAAACAATTAGAAGTATAAATTTGTCCAGCACTTTATAAGAATAGATGGAAAGCTTCTCTCCCTCTTGAAGAAGGGATTTTACTTCTTTTTCTCCTAAAAGTTTTGAGAGTTCATTAGCAGCGGCAAAATTTCCAGCAGTTAGGGCTGAGATGGCAGCTATTTGTATTTCTGGATCCTTAAGGGATGAGCATAAGGGTTGTCCGCTTTCGTCTATTAATATGATGCAATCTACGTTACTTTTTTTTCTTAAATTGGCCAAGAGTTTCCTTATTTCTTTGAATTGAATTTCATCTATTATTAGCTTTTTTAAGCCTTTATTGTCCAACAGTTTCCTCCAGATTTAGCTTAACCATTTTGCGTATTTCTTCATTCTCAGAAACAAAATCTTTAATTTTATTTGTTATAACCCTTTTATCCTTAGGCGACAGGTTTTTTAGTAAGTTGTTTATAACTTTATTTAAAGCTTCGGCGGCAACACCTATGGGTATATCTTCTTGAATAACCAACGAGCTGCTATTTTTTTCAATATAAATTCCGGGATCAAACGGATCAAGGAATGAATACTCATCCACATATTCTAAACATATTTTGCGAAATTTCTTTGAAAAATCCTTCTCCCCTATCTGATCAATTATAATTTCGCAGATCTTCTGGTAGAAATCTGTTATGCTATTTCTCATACTTTCTGGGTCTGTTTGAACGGATACTATGGAGCTTTCATAAACTGTGATAATGCTTGTTGCAGAGTTTCTCATTATTTCTATCTTTTCTAAAGCCTTGTCTCCCGTTAAAGTTGAGTCTATATCTTCATACATGAAATCTACTGGATCACCATCAAATAGATATACAACTAGCACAGCTTCTTCTGATGGATCTTCTATGTAAACGATACCTGATAATCTCTCTCTGCTTAGCCTTTCCATCAACCTTACAAAATCTATTATTTCAAACGGAATTTTATCTATAAGCTTTTTTCCTGAGACAGCAGATGCCAGTATACTGAGATGTTCAGGGGAAAGTGTATAAACGTTTATAATACCAGATTCTCTGGATAGTTTCATAATCTCAAAGACGGGACTTTCCGATTCAGGCTCAGTGACTGCCCCTATCAATTTACCTCTGTCAAAAAAGAGAATCCCAGTGAAATCTGTTGTGTCTAATCTTAAATAACCAGTAAATGATTCATTTTCCAAGTCTTTAATTAGCTTTTCTAATTTTACATACTCTGTTTTTAAATCTTTGTATACCGCTTCTCCTTTAGGTAGAAGCATCTTAAATCTTCCTTTTCGTGTATTTTTTTCAATTTTAAACACAATCTCAAAATCTTTGCAATGTGTGATCAAACATACCCTTGACATTCCTAAACTTTTAGAATAAGCCTTATCTCCAAATTTAAGAGAGAGTAATTAATGGCGTTTAAAGCTAAATTTAAGAATGCTTGGGATACTTTAAAGGCCGATTACAATGCCATATTTGAAAGGGATCCTGCAGCAAGATCCAAATTGGAAGCCCTTTTATGTTATCCTGGCTTTCACGCTATATGTATGCACAGAATTGCTCATTTATTGTGGAACCGCAATTTCAAGCTTTTGGCCAGATTCCTTTCTCATATCTGTAGGTTTCTTACTGGTATAGAGATACATCCGGGAGCAAAGATAGGAAAAGGATTCTTTATAGACCATGGTATGGGAGTTGTTATAGGCGAAACCGCTGAGATTGGAGATAATGTTACTTTGTACCATCAGGTTACCCTGGGAGGGGTTAGTTTAAAGAAAGAGAAAAGACATCCAACTCTAAAGGATAACGTTGTTGTAGGTGCTGGGGCTAAGATTTTAGGTCCATTTACTGTGGGGGATAACTCAAAGATTGGGGCAAATTCGGTGGTGGTTAGGGAGGTTCCCCCCAATTCTACAGTGGTGGGCATACCTGGGAAGGTTGTGAAAAAGGAGAAGATACATGTTATGGGTGTCGATTTAGATCATCATCTTCTGCCTGATCCAGTTGTTGATGCTATTAAAGCCATTTTGAATGAGCTTTCTGATTTGAGGAGAGAAGTGGAAGAGCTAAAGGGCGAAAAGACAAAGAGGATAGAGGAAAAACTGAGAAAACTGGAGGAAGAAATATTTAAGGAGGGTTAAAGTTGACTAAAAGAGAGACCGTTGAGAAGATCAGGAAGATCCTTTTAGAGGAGAAGGCAAAGATTTTGGCTAAACTTGAAAGGGCAAGGGAGGAACAGAACGCTGCTCGGGAGAAGCAAGCTGTAGGGGATGAGGTTGATAGTGCCGTTGAGATGGAGATGGAGAATTTGAAGGTTGCCCTCTCTGGAATGGAGGTTCAGAGATTAAGACAGATAGAAGAGGCTTTAAGAAAGATAGAAGAGGGAACATACGGATATTGCGAAGAGTGTGGCGAGCCCATAGAAGAAGGTAGGTTGTTGGCTAAACCTTTCGCTACCCTTTGCATTAGCTGTAAGGAGGCTAAAGAGAGACAAAAGTTTTGATAGATCTTTTAAAGAAAAAAAGCCTTTTCGTTAAAGCTGTAAGGGAGTTTTTTGAAAACAACGGATTTTGGGAGGTAACAACCCCTTATATCAGAAAATATCCCAATCTTGATCCTAACGTTGTTCCTATTAAAACGGAAATTGGATACCTTCATACCTCTCCAGAATACGCAATGAAAAAGCTGCTCGCTTTAGGTGCTGATGATATATACCAAATATGCAAGGTCTTCAGGAAAGAGACAGAGGATGATCTTCATAAGTGTGAGTTTTTAATGCTTGAGTGGTATAAAAAAGATAAAGACTACAGCTGGCTCATAGAATTTTCCCATGAACTTTTGTTAGAGTTGTCTGGAAGATGGAATAAAAAATCTCTCAGTTTTAAGGGACGATCAGCTGTATTAAATCATGGGTACGAAATCTTGTCTTTGGAAAGGCTCTTTTGTGATATCTTTGGGATTTCTTTAAGGGATATTCAAGGAGAAAAAATATTTGATTTAGCTAAATCATTGGGTTTTTCTGTGAAAAATTATAGCTGGGAAGAGACCTTTTTTCTTCTTTATGTTGATAGGATTGAACCTGTTATTTCTTCTTTTTCAAAACCTGTTTATGTTGTTGATTTTCCTTCTAAGTTATCCGTTATGGCAAAGACAAGAGAAGACAAGCCTTGGTTATGCGAGAGGGTTGAACTTATAATATCAGGTGTTGAGATTATGAACGGATATTCTGAGCTTACCGATTCATATGCTCAGTGGAAGATTTTCAAAGAGAATTTTGGAGACGAAAAGGTCATAGATGTTGAGCTTTTAAGAATGTTGGATAGAATCGGTGTAGCGGCAGGGGCCTCTATCGGATTGGATAGGCTTTTCATGTTATTTGAAGGCTCTTCTTCTATACAGAAAGTTTGTCCTGATCTTTGATTTTTGTATTCTTGACAATCTTTTTCCTTATTTTAATAATATCTTTGTAGAAGCGGGCGTAATTCAGGGGTAGAATGCCAGCTTCCCAAGCTGGAAGTCGCGGGTTCGAATCCCGTCGCCCGCTCCAATTTTTTTATGGAGCAGTTGATGAGAATAAGTGTTCTTTTCGCTTTTCTCGTTTTCATCTTGGGTTGTGGTTATCATCTTGTGGGTACTCAAAGATATGAAAAAACTGTGAGCTTGTCCGGTAAAAAGGTTATGGTGTTGCCCTTTGCCAACAGAGTGGGGGAGCCAGAAGTAGAGTCTATATTTACCAGAGCCCTTGTTAATGAGCTTTTAAAGACAGGAAAGATTATTCTTACATCTTCTAAAGAGGATGCCGATTTTATAATCACAGGCAAGGTGGTGGGCTATAATAGGGAAACTATGAGTGTGGACGAGAAGGGAGATGTGTTAACTTACAGATTGACCATGATGGTGGATGTGACAGTAAAGGATAAGAGAAATAAAGTAGTTGCAAACTACAGTGGACTTTCCGATTATGAGGATTATCCTGCTTATGAGGATATAGAGCGCACAAAAGATGCAGAAAGAGCCGCTGTGAGAAGCATTTCTCAGAGTATTGCTCAGATGCTCGCTTCTTTGCTCATATAAGATATGAAAGTTACTCCAAAAAGATTTGCCTCACAGTTAAAAAAGGGCAATATTCCTAAAGTGGTATTCCTCTACGGATCTGAGTATACACTCATTAAGAAGACTCTTGAAAGGCTTATAAGTGTGTATGACGTTTCCCATGGGGTGGTAGATTTTTCAGGAAGGGAACTCTCTATGGAGAGGTTTCTGGAGGAAGTCTTTTCCCCTTCACTTTTTTCTGAAAAGAAACTTATAATAGTGAGAGATGCTTTGGATTTTTACCATTCCCTTGGTGCTTCCAGCAAAGGTGCATTTGAGAAATTTCTTTTAAAGTTGCCACCTTCAACCTGTCTGGTGTTTGTTGAGTCTGTTAAAGGTGAACTCAAGTCAAAGGATAAGGAGTTCATATCCATTATTGACAAACTTGGCTTTGTTGTGAACTGCCGGAAGGCAGAAACAGGTGAGATTAAAAAATGGCTGTCCAAAAGGCTTTCTAAATATGGATTGGCCGATTCTGAATTTATAGATTTTCTTGTGGACATATCTGGGGGAAGTTTTGATATTCTGGAAAGCGAGCTTGATAAGCTTTTTACCTCACTGGATAAA
>JALVKL010000239.1 GCA_027033775.1 bacterium
AATTCCATTGATACCCCTTTTCCTCTTTGGTATAAAATCAACATCAAAACCTTAGAGAGTTCAAATGTGGAAAAATCTGTGGAAAAAATTTTAAGGTTTTTCTTTTACTTGCAGGTAAGTTTATGTTTTTCCTTGTGTTTTTTATGTGAAAATCTTGGAGAATATTTGTGGAAAAATCTTTAATTTTGGAAAAAGAAAATGAATATTAACGAGATATGGAAGACCGTGCTTGATCATCTCTCCAACAGGATTTCTCAAACAAAGGTTGATACATGGTTAAAGCCCACCGAAATTGTGAGTTTAAATAAAGAAGAGGTGGTGATATCTGTTCCCAACAAGTTCTTCCAAAACTGGATAACTGATAACTACGAAGACTTTATAAAAGAGGAGTTAAAGAAGATAACAGGAAAAGAAATGAAGATTCTCTATACTATTAAGAAAGAGAAGGTGAAAAAGGAGAATAAAGAAAAAGAAGGTATTGAAATAAAATCGAGAAATCTATTCAATCCAAAATACACCTTTGAGAATTTTGTGGTTGGACCTGGGAATCAGTTTGCCCATGCCTCATGCCTTGCAGTAGCTGAAAAACCAGGAAAGGTCTATAATCCTTTGTTCATATATGGAGGTGTGGGATTAGGAAAGACTCACCTTTTACACGCCATAGGCAACAAGATAATATTAGATGGAAGAAAGCTTAAAGTGATCTATACATCAGCAGAGAAGTTTATGAATGAGCTTATAGACTGTATAAAGAGCGATAGAATGCCTGAATTCAGAAAAAAATACAGAAATGCCGATGTTTTACTTATAGATGATATACAGTTTATAGCAGGGAAAAAACAAACCCAAGAAGAATTCTTTCACACCTTCAATGAGCTTCACAACGAAGGAAAGCAGATTGTTATATCCAGTGACAAACCCCCTTCTGAGCTGGATCACATAGAGGAGAGGCTAAAGTCCAGATTCAGATGGGGATTGATAGCAGACATTCAACCTCCAGATTTAGAGACAAGGATAGCTATACTAAAGAAGAAAGCAGAAGCAGAAAAAATAGAGCTTCCAGATGAAGTGGCTTATGTTATAGCCAAAAGGATAAAAACTAATGTTAGAGAGCTGGAAGGATGCCTTATAAAGATAAGTGCCATGGCATCGTTGATGAACAGAAAGATAGATGTGGATCTTGCCCTTAGCATCTTGAATAACCTTTATCCAGCAACAGACGATACCCTATCTCCCGATTCCATTATAAAGCTTGTATCTGAAGAATTTGGAGTTAAGGTATCCGATATAAAATCAAAAAGAAGAACAAAAAATATACTTCGTCCAAGACAGATAGCCATGTATCTTATAAGAAAGTTTACAAATCTTTCATACACGGAGATTGCGGAGATATTCGGTGGTATGGACCACACCTCTGTAATGCACAGTGTAAAAAAGGTAGAAAGCCTGTTAAAAACCGATACAAACTTGGGTAATATTGTTGAAAATCTGGAAAGGAAAATAGAATTTTAATGCTTTTTCACAATAACTCACCAAAAAATTCATATATTTTTCAAAAGGCAATACAAGCAATACCAAAGCTTAACAAGCATTATTGAAAATTTGAGCTGTTCTAACTACTACTAAAAAGAAACTAAAAGAAAAAATTATTAGGAGGAATAGAATGAAAATTGGATTAACAGATAAAAATTCCCTTCTTTTAGCATTGCAACTTGCACAGGGTGTCGTAGAGAAAAAAACAATCAGCCCTATACTCTCATCAATTCTGATAACTTCAAAATCACCTGATACTTTAGAGATAAGGTGCACAAACTTAGAAGAGAGTATCTGTATTAAAATTTGGGCTGAAATAGAAAATGATAAAACCTTTGCAGTATCTGCTAAAAGATTGACTGAATTTGTAAGGGAATTGCCGGATATACCCATAGAAATAGATGTTGAAGACGACTCCATTGCCACCCTTTTTGTAGGAAAGATAACAGCCAAATTCCCTTTAGTGGATGTGGAAGATTTTCCAGAGTTTCCTAAAGCTCCAGAGGAAAGAATATTGTTGAACCGAGATATATTTTTGGATGCCTTAGATAAAGTTTATTTTTCCATTGCCACAGATTCTGTATCAACGGCGCTTATGGGAATGCTGTTTTTGAAAAAAGGCGATATGGTTCATTTTGTCTCCACAGATGGACACAGGCTTTCTGTGGTAGAAAAGAGATTCGAAGAGACAAAAAGTCCCGATTTTGAAGTGATTATACCAAGAAAAGGGGTTCAGGAATTGAAAAAGATACTTGAGAAAAAAAGTGAGATAGACTCAGTGGAGGTGGGATTTTTGGAAAATCATTTCTTT
>JALVKL010000240.1 GCA_027033775.1 bacterium
AGCAGGGGGAGGCATTACTCCCCCAGTTTTTATTTTTTGTGTTTCTTTTCAGTTTCAGGAGCCTTTTCTTCTCTTTTTACCTCAAAGTTCGGAACAGGCTTTCTCCTTATCTCATGACAATCGGTACAACCAACAGGTCCAGACTCCTCTTCCATATGGCATCTGAGGCATCTCCCATGATAGGCTCCCTTTAAACCCAGTCCTGTCTTTCTTTTTGATCCTTCATATTTGTAAACCTCAAAGGGTTTATGGCAATTAACACAACTAACTGTCTTTTTCCCTGAATGATGATGACAAACGCTACAGTCATCCACATAATCAAAATGATCGGAGTGAGGGAATTCCACCTCACCGTATAGATTTTCTAGTCTTTTGATAACGATAGTTTCAGGAGGTTTTTTCTCGGCTCCTTTAGTAATGCTAAAACCTCCCATAAGGAATACCATTCCAACAGCCAAACAGACAAGTCTTCTCATAGTGCTCCTCCTTCAGTGAGATGAAGATGAACTGTTTTTCTGTGAACCACTGTGGTGCGAATAGCTGCCATGTGATCCTGATCCACTGTCTGAATTTTTCGTCAAAAATTTCCAAAAAGGTATAAGAAGCAAAAGATATATTATAACCACAATATATTCTATCCCCTTAGTCGCAAAAAGATCCACATAGTGAAACTCTCCCATCTTCCCACCTCCTAATCATTAATGATCTTCCCTTGCCCACTCAGGGGGTTCAGTATAAACGGGCATTCTTCTTACAATCCATCTAAAGGCCCAAATGTGCACAAGTACAATAGTTAACGCAATCCATATCTCAGGTATAGAAGGAATGTAGCGTTTAGAAAGAGGCACCCACCACTTATAAGCTATAAATACATAGGCACAGCGATTAAGCACAATTCCCGCCATGGCCAGTATTGCTGCGACTCTTATAATACCTAAGCTTCTGGATTTAGCCCCTATCAAGAATAACACAAAAGGCACAAGGGTGAGACCCACAACCTCAAGAAGATAGAGGTATCCCATAGGAGTCAACAGCAAATCCCATCTCTGGCTATGTATGAGAACAAGCAACTTCATAAACAGATAGGCAAACATAACACCAGAAGCAAACTTGGCCAGACCGATCACAATATCAGGATACTCTCTCTTGAATTTCTCAGGTATAATGTCGCTGAAAGCCCTCATGCTGATCCAGCCCTCAACTATAACCATTGAGATTCCAGCGTATATACCAGAAACAAAGTAAAGCACAGCTATCCACTCACTCCACCAGAGGGGATGTATATTGGGCTCGGCCTCTAAAACAAGGGCACCCAGAGCAGATTGATGCAGTGTGGATAGCGTTATACCAAAAATAACCGCACCTATAGTCATTCCCTTTAAAACCTTCCACAGTCTCTTGGCTCCCAACCATTCCGCTATAGCAGGAGAAAACTCCACCAATTCTGTCAGCATGTATAGGAAAAAGTGCCAAGCTATGAGGAATAGAACGGCATTTACACCAAATTTATTGCCTATAAGGGGATTATATATCTGCCACCACCTACCGCAATCCAGCACTATAGCTCCAGCATAAAAGACATAAGCCAAAAATCCGTTCAAGACAGTGGGTCTTATTATAGGATGGTACTTTTCATACTTTAATATATAAACAACAAAAGTTAAAGTATAAGCACCTGCCGCAAAAGCAACTCCTGCCATAACATTAAAGCCGATCCAAATACCCCAAGGAAAACCAGGAGCCTCGTGAACAACAGCAGGAAGTCCATAAATGAGCCTCTTGATTATGAAAAATATACCCACCAAAATGAATAAGCCAGAAATAATGTTAAAAGGAGTAATAATTTTGCCCTTGGGCTTTAGTTCAGATAAGAGAAACTGAAACAGACTTCTCTCCTCAACAGTAGCCATCTTTAACCCTCCGCGCTTTCTTTATTCTTTTCCTCTACCTTTTTCCTTCTCTCAGTGGCCTTATGGGCTCCAAGTAAGAAAGCAGGCCACAGAACAAGCACATAAGGAACAGCAAAGAGAAATCCTGTGGTATTCTCTGGAAGAGCCTTTTTACCTACATCCATCCTAAGACCCATCTTTTCAGGATGAACAGGTGTGAGATACATCCAAGAAGTTCCACCCACCTCCCTTTCGCCATAAATATAGTGATAGTACTTATCTGGATTCTTGTAGATTCTGGTTCTGGCCTCTTCAAGCAACTGTCTTCTGGTTCCAAAAATGATGGCTTCCATAGGACATGTCTCTACACATGCAGGCAATAACCCTTTCTGAAGACGTGGCCAGCAGAAAATGCATTTACCAATGCGGGGAAAGGGTTTAGGTTCAAGCTCTGGAACACCCCAAGGACAAGAAAAGGCACAGGTTTTACAACCTATACAGTTGGGGTTCCACACAACCGGTCCTTCCTTTTTCTTTTCCATAGCCTTAACAGGACAAGCAGCAGCACAGGCAGGCTGGCAACAGTGCATACACTGCCTTTTGATATAGAAGGTGCCTCTCTCAGTCTTGTATCTGTTAACAATCGTCCAGTGTTCAGAAGAAACCCACCTCTCCTTTTCAAAGACCTTCTTATCATCTGGGTTGGGAAGGGGAAGACCATTAACCTGAGCACACCTTAACTCACACCTTCTACACCCTATACATCTGGTAGTGTCAACAAGCACACCGACAAATTCAACTGTTCCATCTGGCAACTTTGCAAGAACACCGGAAGGAGTCAGAGAAAAGGTGATAGCACCAGCAGCCATAGCCTTCAGAAACGATCGCCTATCCATTGCCTCCTCCTGAGCAGATAGTTTTAAAAATCTCTTTCACAAGTTAAAGACTTCTTTATCAAAGGGATCATGTATAGTCAATTGCCAAGAAGGTATCCAAGGCAGGTTATAAGTTATTGATTTTTAATAGCTCAGCCCTACCACTTCTAAAAACCACACCCAATACCAATTCTTTTTCCACTAAACAGGCATCCATATCAATGACCTCTTCCTTTAAAGATAAAAAATAAACCAAATCCCAAGCGGAGTTTGTTTTAATATAAAAGTTTACTTTATTGCCATCTTTGCTGTAAGAAACAAGATAGATCCTGCCTCCCAAAACCAAAGAAACAGGATACAAACCAAAAATACCAGTAGCCTTTGGTATGCTCCATGTCTCACCACAATCAGTGCTTTCAGATACAAATATGTGAAAGAAGGGAAAGGAGCTTCCTATAAAGGCATAAATTATGCCATCCTTTTCCAAAAGACGTACATTTCTCAACTCAAGGCCAAAATCTTCGGAGAGGATGATGAAATTTTTAAAATACCACTGATAACCGTCTTCAGACTCAAATAATGCTGGAGACACCAACTTGCAGCCGTAAGGTACTCCATATACAGGCAGTAAAAATTTCTGGTTGACTTGTATGGGATGAGAAGAGACCACAGCCTTTTTTAAAAAAGGGGTTATTAAGCTGCTCAACACTTTCCTGTTAAGACCTTTAACATAAGGGATATACCTTCTACTCAAAAAAACCCCTAAATCGTCTTTTAGTCTAAAAATAACAGGAATGGGTTTTTCAAAATAAACAAACTCTGCCATTTTCTCCCACGAATTGAGAAGGTCACCTTTTATTACAGACAACCTATCTCCATTTTTAGCACTAACAAAAATATATTTGTCATCTGACAGCATGGATATCCCGCTAACCTTAACCTCAGGCAAAATATAGGATTCCACCATGCCTAAACCTCCAGTGGCGTTCTCAAAGATGATTTTAAGCAAAAGGAATGCCAGATCTTGTTAAGGGATAGTTGAAAGCCTCTCTTCAAGAACTATGGCAAGCTTTCTTTTTAGCGCTTTAATCTCATCCCTTATGACAGCCGCCTTTTCAAAGGCAAGCTCTGCCGCAGCTTTTTTCATCTCCACTTCCAACTGCTTGATTTTTTTCTCAATATCTGAAGGCTTTAAATCCTCAGAAGGAATCTCCTCTAAAGGAACTGTGTAATAATCCCTTTCATATACTGACTCTAAAATCTCCTTTATAGATTTTTGTATGCTCTTAGGAGTTATCCCGTGCTTTTTATTGTACTCTTCCTGAATTTTTCTTCTTCTTTTCATCTCGTTAATTGCCCTTTTAAGAGAATCCGTCAGCTCGTCTGCATAAAATATAACTGTTCCGTTAACATTTCTTGCAGCCCTTCCCGCGGTCTGTATAAGGGCCCTTTCAGATCTCAAAAATCCCTCTTTATCCGCATCCAAAATAGCAACCAGAGAAACCTCGGGTATGTCCAAACCTTCACGAAGAAGATTCACACCAACAATAACATCGTACACTCCCCTTCTAAGATCCCTTATTATTTTAGTCCTTTCAATGGTTTCAATCTCAGAGTGAAGATAGGCGACCTTAATTCCAAGATCCAACAGATACTCTGTAAGCTCCTCAGCCATTCTTTTGGTTAAAGTGGTGACAAGAACCCTCTCTTTCCTTTGAGAACGCTTCTTTATCTCAAAATAGACATCCTCCACCTGACCTTTGGCAGGTTTCAATACAACCTTAGGTTCCATAAGCCCTGTAGGCCTTATAATCTGCTCCACTATATAAGGTCTGCTTATCTCCAATTCATAATCCCCAGGAGTAGCGGAAACAAATATCACCTGATTAACCCTCTCGTTAAACTCCTCAAAGGTTAAAGGCCTATTATCCAAGGCAGAAGGAAGCCTAAATCCATATTCAACGAGGGTCTCTTTGCGGGATCTATCTCCTTCATACATCCCCCTTAATTGAGGAATGGTGACATGGGATTCATCTATTATTATCAAGGCATCCTTAGGAAGATAATCTATTAGTGTAGGAGGAGGCTCTCCTGGAGCTCTCCCTGTAAGATGTCTGGAATAATTTTCAATCCCTTTACAGTATCCAAGCTCTTGAATCATTTCCAAATCAAACATGGTTCTTTGCCATAACCTCTGTGCCTCTAAATCTTTGCCCAAAGATTTCAACTCAGCCACCCTCATCTCCAGCTCTTCTTTAATAGATTCCAAAGCCCTCTTTAACCTTTCTTCAGGTGTAACGTAATGGCTGGCTGGATAAACAGTAAATCTGCCCAACTCCTCCAAAACAGCACCTGTAAGAGGGTCTATAAGGTATAAAGCCTCTATCTCATCTCCCCAAAACTCTATTCTTAAAGCTCTGTCTTCCAAATGACTGGGATAAACCTCTATAACATCTCCCCTTACCCTAAAGGTTCCCCTCATGAACTCTATCTCGTTTCTCTTGTAAAGAATTCGTACAAGCCCTTTTATAACCTCATCCCTGGATATCTCCATACCCACATCGAGGGTAAGTACCATACCATAGTAAGCCTCTGGTGAACCTAAACCGTAGATGCAAGATACACTGGCAACAATTATAACATCCCTTCTCTCTAAAAGAGCGCTGGTAGCAGCATGTCTCATCCTATCTATCTCATCGTTTATTGAACAATCCTTCTCTATATACAAATCCCTTTGAGGAATGTACGCCTCTGGCTGATAGTAATCATAATATGAGACAAAATACTCCACAGCGTTCTCTGGGAAAAATTCCCTAAATTCAGAATACAATTGGGCTGCAAGGGTCTTGTTATGAGAAATCACCAGAGTTGGTCTGTTCACCTTCTCTATAACATTGGCAAGGGTAAAGGTTTTTCCAGAACCAGTAACTCCTACTAAAGTCATATACCTTACATTACTATTAACCCATTCAACAAGCTTCTCTATAGCCTTCGGTTGATCTCCAGAAGGTTTGTAATTTGAAACCAGCTTAAACCTTTTCATACCATTAGAAAAATTATATGCTAATTTCTCACAAAGCAACCACAATGGAAAGGTTAGAAATAAAAAGACAGCTGTTTCACACTGTAAACGGTACAATTATTCTTCTTCTTTTTGAAAGATACGGCAAACCCATAGGATTAATCTTATTAATTTTATCAATAGTGGGAGCTATCCTTTCCCTCTACCATGTTCATGTTAAACCCATTAAATTGGCTCAACCTTTCGTAGAAGCCCTTGAGAGAAAAGAAAATATAAAATTCCCAGGAAAAGGAGCCATACTATATGGCCTGGGGGTTTCTCTATCCATAATATTTTTCCCGAAAAAGATAGCTTTAGCCTCAATAGCTGCCCTTGCCTATGGAGATTCATCCTCCACAATCTTTGGGAAGCTGTATGGAAAAAGAAGATATCCTTGGAATAAAAAGCTGTCCATAGAGGGAAGTGTGGCTTTTATAGTCTCAACGGCTACAATAGGAACATTATTTGTGCCCTTCCAAATAGCATTTATATCTGGCATAATTGGTGCTATGGCTGAAACTATACCCCATATAGACGACAATATATCTATACCTTTATCTGTTTGTTTAGTTTTATCCCTCATATTGAAACCAAATGGTTAAGCTTGAAGACATACTGTCCCACTGGGGATACATAGCTGTTTTTTTGGGAACAGTAATAGAAGGTGAAGTGACCATGATTGTAGGAAGCTTTTTAGCCTCCCAAAAAATACTGGATATTAAATATGTGATGCTCACAGGAGCAATGGGAGGATTCGTAGGAGACCAGATATTCTTCTTCCTCGGTAAAATAGGAAAGAATTTGAATATCTTAAAAAAGTTAGAAAGAAACGTAAAATTCAGAAAAGCCAGAGTGGTCGCGAAAAAATACGGAACTTACATAATATTGTTTTCCAGATACCTTATTGGAATGCGGGCAGCACTTTCACTCTCCCTGGGCATTTTCAATGTTCCTTTTAAACAATTCACCTTACTAAACATGTTAAGTGCTATATTTTGGGCCTTCACAGTAGGAATTTTTGGCTTCATATTAGGTAAAGCAGCTTTGGCTTTATTGGGAGATTTAAGAAAATACGAGTGGCTTCTGG
>JALVKL010000241.1 GCA_027033775.1 bacterium
AGAAAGATGAGAAAGGTGGTGGAAGAGGGGCATGTTTACATAGCTCAGCCTCCCCTTTACAGGGTGAAAAAGGGAAAAAAGATCGTTTATTGTAAAGATGACGATGAACTTGAAGAGTTTTTCTTTGAAGAGGCGTTGAAAGGAATTTCTGTAAGGATGGGGAAGACCTATTTGGAAGAGCCTCAATTAAGGGAAATAGCATCTTTGGTGAGGGAATTTAAGTATCTTAAAGAGAAATTTCTAAAAAGGGGAAGGGATGTAAGGATAATCGATATTTTATCGGATATGACAGAGGAAGAGAGATTCAAGTTGATTTCAGGGGATAGAAGCTTCGTTAACCATTTCATCCTTTCGCTTGAGGACAATGGTATAGAGGTGGAGTTTTGGGATTTAGAGTTTGATGAGGCTTCTTTCTGGAAATTGATCATTCACTCTGTTTTAGTGGAAAAGAGAGAAACTGTTATAGATAAGGAATTTTTGAAGGCTCCAAGATTCAGAAGATTCTGCACTTTAAAGCAAAGACTTTCCCAATTTAAAAAGGATAGCATCAAAATAGAAAAAGATGGGAATATTTTATTTGAGATTAAAGAGATTGAGGATCTATACGAAAGGCTTTTGGAGGTTGGAAGAAAAGGGGCAGAAATCCAAAGGTACAAAGGTTTAGGAGAGATGAATCCTGATCAGCTATGGGAGACCACCATGAATCCAGAAACCAGAAGAATAAAGAGAGTGAGCATAGAGGATGCAGAAGAGGCAGATAGGATATTCTCCATACTTATGGGCGATGAGGTTGCACCAAGAAGGAATTTTATCCAAGCTTATGCCAAGGAAGCCCGCAACATTGATATCTAAATGGAGGATGGGATGAAGCTTTATTCCTTGACCCTAATAGAGGCTGAAAAACTTATTCAGAAAAAAGATGTGAAGCCTTTAGAGATAGTAGAGTCTGTTATGGAGAGGATAAATGAGGTTGAGGATAGGATAAAGGCTTACATAACTTTAACCTTTGATGTGGCCACTGAAAATCCAGGTATCCCTGTTGCTGTTAAGGATAACATATGCACAAAGGGGATAAAAACCACATGTGCCTCCAAGATCCTTTACAATTTTGTCCCTCCATATGATGCTACGGTAATTAAAAAGTTAAAAGAAAAAAACTATGCGCTGATAGGCAAAACCAATCTTGACGAATTTGCCATGGGTTCATCTACTGAAAATTCAGCCTTTTTCACCACGAGAAACCCTTGGGATCTGGACAGGGTTCCGGGAGGATCATCAGGTGGTTCAGCGGCCTGTGTTGCTGCTGATATGTGTATAGCAGCCTTAGGATCAGATACAGGCGGATCCATAAGACAGCCAGCATCCTTTTGCGGTGTTGTAGGCTTAAAACCTACCTATGGAAGGGTTTCAAGATACGGTCTTGTTGCCTTTGCCTCTTCTTTGGATCAGATAGGACCTATAACCAAAACAGTTAAGGATGCCGCTTATCTTTTAGAGATAATTTCAGGAAAAGATGAGATGGACTCCACATCCGCTCCTGTAAAGGTAGAAAGGTTTACAGAAGCTCTAACAGGTGAGATTTCTGGATTAAAGATTGCTCTTCCCAAGGAGTATTTTTCCGAGGGGTTGGATCCAGAGGTTAAAGAGAGCGTATTATCAGCTGTTAGGATGCTTGAAGCAGAGGGAGCTTTTGTGGAAGAGGTGAGTTTACCCCATACAGAGTATGCCATATCCACCTATTATATTGTTGCTCCAGCAGAGGCTTCCTCCAATCTGGCGAGATACGATGGCGTTAAATACGGTTATAGAGCAGAAAAATACGAAGATCTCATAGATATGTATTTTAAAACCAGATCCCAAGGCTTTGGGGATGAGGTAAAAAGAAGAATAATGCTGGGAACATACTCTTTGGCTTCGGGATATTATGATGCCTACTATCTTCGTGCTAAAAAAGTGAGGACATTGATAAGGCAGGATTTTGAAAAGGTCTTTGAAAGATTTGATGTTATAATAACCCCCACCTCCCCAACAGCTGCCTTTAAAATAGGAGAAAGGGTATCCGATCCTTTGACCATGTATCTTTCTGATATTTTTACTGTTTCTGCTAATCTTGTGGGAATACCTGCTATATCTATCCCTTGTGGATTGACAGAGCAAGGCCTTCCCATAGGACTTCAGGTTATGGGTAACTTTTTTGATGAAAAGACTATACTTAATGTGGCTTACAGATTGGAAACCATGATTGATTTTAGAAAAAGATATTCCCCTAAACTTTAAGAGGAGAGTCTGTCATGGAATATGAAGCTGTAATAGGGCTTGA
>JALVKL010000242.1 GCA_027033775.1 bacterium
GGATTTGATGTAAAGATGCCAAAAGCCACCTTTTATGTATGGTTTAGAACACCTAACGGTATCTCTTCCATGGATTTCGCTAAGAAAGCTCTTGATGAAGCAGGTGTGCTTCTTACTCCAGGTATTGGTTTTGGAGATTATGGGGAAGGGTATGTAAGGGCGGCTATGTGTATGCCCGATGAGAGAATTGAAGAAGCTGCTTATAGGCTTTCTAATATCGGCCTTTAGTTGTGTGGTTTGGGCTCAAAGTTATTCCATTAAAGAAAATCGTGTATTTAAAGAGGCTTATGGGCTTTACTGGTCTGGAAAGTTTAGGCTGGCCTTAGATGTTTTGGAAAAAAACAAAAGTATCTTAAAAAGGCCTTCTTCCTTTTATCTTATGGGTCTTTGTTACGAGGCTTTGGAGGAGTATGACCTTGCCCTCAAATATCTGGGAAAGGCCTGGCGTGAGTTTCCTCTTCATAGATATACTTTGCCTGCTGCTGTGGAGGAGGCTGCCATAAGGGCCTATGTAATGGAGAATCCCATTGGAGCCTCCGTTGTTCTGGAGCTTGCCCTCTCCAAATTTAAAGGAGCCCGATATCTTAAGCAAAGGTGTGTTCTTTCTTATAATCTTTGGTATGTAAAGAAAAAAGCGGGTTTCACAACAGACAAGGAACTCTCTTTTTTAAAGGAATACTGTAAAGGGTTTTCCCTATCTTCTGAAGAAAAGATTAAGCAAAAGGGTGAAAAGAATACTGAGAATAATACAGGTGGCTAAGGGGAAATAGAACACAAAGTTATCTTTTTTTATGTATATATCCCCTGGCAGTCTGCCTATAAAGGGGATTTTTGAAGCCAAAGGCAAGATAATTCCTATCAAAATTAGAAACACACCTAATACGATGAGAGCCTTGGAGATAAAATTTAAATCTCCCATAGCCTTTCCCTTGAATTTGTAATATATAACTTACCGAAAATTGCAAGGGAAAAGCAAAGTTGGGTGTTGCTGAGAATTTAGAGAAAGTTAGAAAAAGAATAGAAGCGGCTTGTGAAAGATCAGGAAGGGATCCTTCTGAGGTAAAGCTGGTGGCTGTAACCAAAACGGTTCCAGTGGAGATTATAGAGGAGGCTATATCCGCTGGCGTTACGGACATTGGAGAAAACAGGGTTCAGGAAGCAAGGACAAAATACGAAGCTATAGGAAATAAGGTTAGGTGGCATATGATAGGTTATCTACAGAGAAACAAAGTAAAGTATGCTGTTAGAATATTTGATATGATACACTCTGTGGATAGGATAGAGCTTGTAAAAGAGCTGGAGAAGAGACTTTCTAAAGAGAATAAAACTATGCCCGTTCTTATAGAGGTTAATGTTGCAGGTGAGAAGACAAAACATGGGGTTGATCCAAGGGATCTTTTTAGCCTTGCTCAGGAGGTTTTGGGCTCTAAACATTTGAAGGCTATAGGATTAATGACCATGGCTCCCTACGTTGAGGATCCTGAAGAGGTGAGGTGGGTTTTTAAAAAGCTTAGAGAACTCAGAGATGAGCTTAATGAGCGCTTTGGGGAAGAAGTATTTTCTGAGTTGTCCATGGGTATGAGTAACGATTTTGAAGTGGCCATTGAAGAGGGAGCCACTATGGTGAGAATAGGGACTGCTATATTCGGTGAGAGAAGCTAAAGGGGGTAAAATATGTTGGATGAAAAGATTATTACAAAGGCTATTTTGGAAAGCTACTTTAATAAATTTACCGAGTACATAAAAACCGATGTGGCTATAGTAGGGGCAGGTCCAGCGGGATTAACCTGCGCCTATTATCTTGCAAGGGAAGGGGTTAAAGTGGCTGTATTTGAAAGAAAGGCTTCCATAGGCGGTGGCATATGGGGTGGAGGTGCTATGTTCAACGAGATTGTTATTCAAGAGGAAGCCACAGAAGTGCTGAAGGAAATGGGAATAAATTATAGGTCTTATAAGGAGAAAGGATACTATCTTGTTGACGCGGTAGAGTTTGCCTGTTCTTTGGGCTTAAAGGCTATAGAAAGCGGCGCAAAGATATTTAATCTTTGGAGTGCCATAGATGTCAAGGTTACTGGAGAAGAGGAGAGGGTATCTGGTCTTGTTCTTTCATGGACACCTGTTGAGCTTTCTGGACTTCACGTTGATCCTATAACCATAGAGGCCGACTATGTTGTTGATGGCACAGGCCACGATGCTGAGATAGCAAAGGTGATAGTCAAAAAGTTGAACAAAAGGCTTAACACCCCCACAGGCGATGTTCCTGGAGAAAAGCCTATGTGGGCAGATCTTGGAGAAAAGGCTACAGAGGAGAGAACGGGAG
>JALVKL010000243.1 GCA_027033775.1 bacterium
GTATATTTGTTGGGTTGTTTATGGGGCTTGTGGGTTGCTTTGTAATTGCCAGATACAAGATAATAACCCTTCCTCAGGATGTTTACTATATAAGCACATTACCTGTTGAGGTTGATCCCTTGGATGTGTTTTTGATATGTATAGCCTCGTTGATCATTACTCTTTTATCCACTTATTTTCCTGCTAAACAGGCAGCAAGACTTTCGCCTGTGGAAATATTAAGACACGAATAGCTTTATATCCCTTGAGCCAGTCTTGTTATAAGAAAAATAGGAAGGTTTTCTTCATACATCTTTTTCTGTGTGGCTTTTATATCGTATGGGATTCTTACAAGCTCAAAGGTGTTCTCATACAGGATTCCAAAGGAAGCCCTTGGATCTTTATCCCTTGGCTGTCCCACACTTCCAGGGTTAATGATGTATCTAAAGCGGTTGTTGATATTAATAGGAAAATCTATCTCTTTTATCTCTTCTTCTCCGAATTGAAAGGCTGAAGGAACATGCGTATGCCCCACAAATATTACTTTTTCTTCACAATGTTGGAAAGCTTCTTTAGCCTCCCATAAACTGAATATATAAGTCCATTGTTCTGGATTAACCGGTGAGGAGTGCACTAAAAGAAATTCTTTCTCTTTTACGCATAAGGGGAGTGATCTTAAAAACTTTATATCTTCTTCTGAAAGTTTAGATTTCGTCCAAAGAATAGCTTCCTGTGCCCAAGGGTTAAAGTATATAAGTTCCCCTGTGTCCCACACAGCTTTATCATGGTTGCCACATACCACATATTTGCAATTTCCTTTAACCCACTCAATACATTTAGAGGGTTCTGGTCCGTATCCTACAATGTCTCCAAGACACCATATTTCGTCTATATTTTTTTCTAAATACTGGGATACCCTCTTTAGTGCTTCCCAATTTCCATGAATATCGGATATGACAGCAATTTTCTTCATGGTTTCTTTTATATAATAACTTTTTCGTGTATAGACATCTTAAAATGGATTTAACAGTTCTTCTCATAAATATAGGAGGGGTAAAAAGCTATTGGAAGTATCCCTTTTTTCTTTTTAGGATGTTCACGGATGAAAGCATCTTGCCGCTGCCTTTTGCTTTAAGGTATCCCATTGCCCTTTCTATTTCTCTTTTTAGAGTTCCCTTTGTTTTGCCCAAATATTTTAAGATAGGAGGTTCTCCTCTCATAGATCAAATGAAGGTGCAGGCCGAAGAGCTGGAGGCTTATTTAAAAAGAAAGGATTATAAAGCAAAGGTTTTATACGCCAATCTGTATTCTGAGCCTTTGTTAAAAGATGTTGTAAAACTCATTGATTATTCTGATAAGGTCATAGTGCTTCCTCTTTATCCTCAGTATTCAATGGCAACCACAGGAGCTGTTTTGAATAAACTGGCAGAATATAATATCAAGTTCAAGTTAATCAGGGATTATCATGATCATCCTGAGTTTATTCAGCTTTGGTCTGATGTTATCCTTAAGTATTGGAAAGACGAATTTGTCATTTTTGTAGCCCATTCCATTCCCGAAAGGTATGTAGATAAAGGGGATCCTTATAAAGATCAGATCTATAGAAGCGCTCACCTAATAGCTCAAAGGTGTGGTATTCAAAATTATGCTGTAGCTTTTCAAAGTAGGATAGGACCTGTTAAGTGGTTGGAGCCTGATCTGGAGGATGTGCTTTTAAAATTGAAGAATCAATTAGTGGATAAGGTGCTTTTAGTACCTATAAGCTTTCTTAATGAACATCTGGAGACCCTTTATGATCTTGATATAGCATATAAAGAAAAAGCCAAAAATTTGGGCTTTTCTGTTTATAAAAGATTGCCTGTTCCTTGGCGTGAGGAAAGGCTTTACAAACTATTTACCTCAAAGATTAGGGAGGCGCTATCTTGATAGAGTGTATCATATTAGGCGGAGGCATATCTGGTCTTGCCACTGCCTATTATCTTCATCGTCTTGGTTTAAAAGAGGTGATTCTAATAGAGAAGAACAGAGTGGGTGGTAAAATAGAGACTGTGAGAAAGAAAGATTTTATAATTGAAAAAGGCCCTAACGGTTTTCTTGATAATAAACCTTACACCATTTCTCTTTCAAAAGAGCTGGGTATAGAAGAGGAGCTCTATCTAAGCTCTGATGAATCAAGGCATAGATTTGTAGTAATAAATGGTGCTCTTGTTGAGATACCTACTAATCCTTTTGATTTCTTTAAGTCTTCTGTGCTTTCTGCCATGGGCAAGATAGAGATTTTCAAAGATCTGCTTGTTCCTCCTCATAGGTATTTTGAAGATCCTACTGTTGAGGAGTTCTGCACTAAAAGATTGGGAAAAGAGATCGTTGAAACATTGATAGATCCTATGGTTGCTGGTGTTTATGGCGGGGAGGCTTCAAAATTGAGTATGAAATCCTCCTTCCCCCTTTTATGGAATTTGGAGCAAAGATATGGCTCTCTTATAAAAGCTCTTATTTCTCTCAAAAAAGAGGGTAAGTTAAAAGGAGGACCTTCCGGTCCAGGGGGCAGGCTTACCTCTTTTAGAGGTGGATTGGATTTCTTAATTGATTCTTTAAAAAAAGAGCTTACAAAAAGAATAACCTTGTTGGAAGGAATTTCTGTCAAGAGGATCTCTTTATATCCTGGATTTTTTAAAGTTTATGCAGACAAGTTCATTTTTTGTTCCAAATCTTTGGTTCTTTCTGTGCCTGCTTTTGAAGCTGCAAGACTTCTTGAGGATTATCCTATAAGTCAAGTTCTTCTTGATATTCCTTATATTCCCATCGTGGTGGTGGCCCTTGCTTACAGACGAGAAGTTATAGGTGAATCTTTAAAAGGATTTGGTTTTCTTGTTCCCAAGAAAGAGGGATTGAATATGCTTGGCTGTTTGTGGGACTCAAGAATTTTCCCCAATAGAGCTCCTGAAGGTTTTGAGCTTTTTAGGGTTATGTTGGGTGGGGCAAGGGACCCTAAAATTGTTGGTATGGATTCCAGAAATATTCTATCTATAGCTAAGGATGAGCTTGAGAGGTTATTAAAGATAAAAGGCAAACCCTCATATTTTAGGGTCTTTAAACACGAAAAGGCCATTCCTCAGTACACTGTGGGACATAGCAGAAAGCTTGAAGACATAGAGAGTTTTTTGGTAAAGTTTCCAGGGCTTTTCTTAAACAGCAATGCTTATAGAGGCGTTGGTTTAAATGATTGTGTTTACAATGGGAAGCTTACAGCCCATAAAGTTTTGAGGTATCTTAATTAGATGGTAACAATTGCCATTGCCAATCAAAAAGGGGGAGTGGGTAAAACTACAACAGCAGTCAATTTATCTTCTTATATCGCTGCTTCAGGAAGAAAGACGTTGCTTGTTGATCTTGATCCTCAAGCCAATGCCTCAAGTGGGTTAGGAATCTTTGTAAAGGATGGAGAGCCTTCATCCTATGACCTCATAATGGGAAAAATCCACAAAAACCTTGTCAGAAAGACCCGTATAGAAAAGCTTCATTTAATTCCTGCCAGCATTGATCTTGTAGGATGTGATATAGAGCTTTCAAATGTGAAAGGAAGAGAATTCAGGCTAAAGGAAGCTCTCAAGGAATTTTCTGTTGTGTACAGCTATTGTGTGATAGATTGCCCTCCATCTCTTGGTATTCTTACCCTCAATGCTTTAGTTGCTGCCAAATGGTTAATAATCCCTGTTCAATGTGAATACTATGCCCTTGAAGGATTAAGCAAGCTGTTAAACACAGTGGACATAGTCAAAGCTAAGTTTAATCCAGATCTAAAAATAGCCGGTTTTCTTTTTACCATGTATGATTCCAGAACAAGGATATCCAAAGAGGTTGTGGATGAGTTGAGAGCGCATTTCCCTGATGGCTGTTTTAAGACCATAATTCCCAGAAATGTTAGATTGTGTGAGGCTCCAAGTTATGGATTGCCTATACTTATTTACGATGCCAAAAGTTCTGGTGCCATCTCTTATAAAAGATTTGCTTTAGAGGTGCTTAGGAAATGCAAAGGCAACGTTTAGGAAGGGGATTGAAAGCTCTTTTGGGAGATTTTGAACTTTCTTCCTTTAAGTATGCGGAGCTACCTTTAGATAGTATAGAGATTTCGGACTTACAGCCGAGAATAGAAAAAAAGGAAGGCATTTCTGATCTTGTGGAATCGGTAAAGAGGCATGGAATATTACAGCCAGTTCTTGTTAGAAAAACCTCCCACGGCAGATATAGGCTCGTAGCTGGTGAAAGAAGATTTATTGCTGCCAAAATGGCGAATTTAAAAAGCATTCCTGTTATAGTTGGTGAATGGGATGATAAAACCGCCGCATTGGTCTCATTAATTGAGAATGTGCAAAGAAAGGATCTCACTCCCATTGAGGAGGCCCTTTATTATAAGAGGTTAAGGGAGAGCTTTTCTCTTACTCAGGATGAGATTGCTGTTATTATGGGAAAGAGCAGATCCCATATAGCAAATATAATGAGAATAGCCAATCTACCGGATAGGATTCAAAAGGCTATTCTTTCTGGTATAATAAGCCTTGGACATGCTAAGGCTTTGCTCTCCCTTAAGGATGAGGATCTTATGCTGAGAGTGTTTGAGGATGTGGTTAAGAACTCTCTTTCTGTAAGGGATACCGAGAAATTGGTAAAGTCCTTAAAGAGCAAGGGCAAAGAAAAACTTAGAGAGCTACAAATAAAAGGAATGCCCAATGTCAAAGTGAGAATAAAAGAAAAAGGTAAGAAGGTTAAATTAAGTATTGAATGTACAAGAGAGGAGTTAAAGGAGCTTTTGGAGAGGTTGAACGCTTGACTTGTGAAAAATTTCTTGATACCCATTGGGCGAGTTTGTATGTGGAGGATGGATAATGATAAACCTCAATTATACAATTCTCATATTGATGGTTATTTTTACTGCACTTGTAATTATAATGAACAAGATTTTCTACCAGCCTGTTTTCAGAATAATCGATGAAAGAAGAAGCATTATAGATGGCAATAGAAAGAAGGCAGAAGAGCTTAACCAAGAGTCGGAGAGACTCCTTTCCGATTATGAGAAAAGGCTTTTAGAGGTTCGTCAGAAGGCTGTTTCCATGGTGAATGAGGCAAGAGCTATGGCTCAGGAAGAACAGAGGGAAGCAATAAGTAAGGCAAGAGCCGAGATGGAAGCACAGCTTGCCCAATTGAAAGCTCAGCTTGAGAAAGAGAAAGAGGAAGCCAGAAAGGTTTTGAGACAGACTGTCAATATGTTGGCTGTTCTTATTGCTGAAAAGTTGGTGGGAAGGAGACTTGAGGAGGAAAGGGTATGAGAAGATTCTTTTTAACCGTTTATTTTTCCATTTTCCCTTTGATTTTATTAGCTGCTGAGGCTGAAGGGGCTCATGAAGCTGTCAATATCAAGCTTGAAATACTTAGGATAGTCAATTTTTTAGTCTTTGCCTTTCTCCTTTATAAGTTTGCTGGAAAAGCTGTCATAAATTTTTTTAAGACAAGAAGGGACGGGATAGAAAGGGCTATAACCGAATCGGAAAGGGCAAGAGAAGAAGCGGAAAGAAGATATCAAGAGGTCCTAAAGAGAATAGAAAATGCAGACAATGAAATTAAGCAGATTTTAGAACATGCGCAGAAGGAGAAAGAAGAGCAGATCAATCTTATAAGAAAAGAGACACAACTTATGATAGAGAGGATAAAGGAACAATCAAGAGCAGCAGCTGATCTTGAGATTAAGCGTGCAAAAATTGAACTTCAAAAAGAGGCTGTAGATTTGGCGGTCAGCTTGGCAGAGGGTTTACTTAAAGAGAAGCTGACCCTTGAGGATCAGAAGCGCCTTATAAAGGATTACATAACAAAAGTGAAAGAGGTTCACTGATGAGAGCTCTTGCCAAAAGATATGCAAAGGCGTTGGCGTTATATTGTGTGGAAAAGAAGTTGGATTTAGATCAAACCTATCTCTATCTTGTCTCTTTAAGTAGGGTCTTTGAAGAAAATAAGGATCTTTTTAATTACTTTACAGTTCCTGTGGTACCTTTAAAAAATAAGCTTGATGCTGCCAGGGAATTTGTGGATAAGCTGGATTTGCCTGATTATATCAAAAACTTCTTTTTGCTGGTTGTGGAGAAGGACAGGTTAAAGGTTTTCCCTCTAATTGTTGAGGAGTTTAGAGACATAGCCGATGAGCTTATGGGTCAGGTTAGGGGAAGGTTAAAGGTGGCCATTCCTATATCCCAAGAAGAGTTGGAGGAGCTGAGCAAAATTCTTGAGGAAAAACTTAATAAAAAGGTGGTGTTGGAGGTAGAGGAAGATCCATCTATTATAGGCGGTGTTGTTGCTGATATTAAGGGCATGGTTTTTGATGGAAGTATATTAGGTGGTTTGAAACAAATAAAAGAAAAGCTTGTTGAGAGGTGAGAAAGATGCAGATAAGAGCTGAGGAGATAAGTGAGGTTCTTAAAAAGAGAATTGAGGAGTTTGAAAGAACTGTTGAGCTTACAGAGGAAGGTATAGTCACCTATGTTGGTGATAGGGTCGCCAGGATTTATGGGCTCGACAACGTTAAGTATAGTGAGCTTGTGGAGTTTCCTCATGGAATAATGGGTATGGCCTTTAATCTTGAGGAAGACAATGTAGGAGTTATTCTCTTTGGTGAGGACATTTATATTAAAGAGGGTGACAGGGTTAAAAGGACTGACAGAATTGTTGAAGTGCCAGTTGGAGAAGAGCTTCTTGGAAGGGTTGTTAATCCTCTTGGCCAACCCTTAGATGGTTTAGGTCCCATTGAAGCGAAGCATTATCTTCCCATTGAGAGGATAGCCCCTGGTATATGCGATAGAAAACCGGTTTGTGAGCCCTTGCAGACTGGTATAAAGGCTATAGACTCTATGATTCCTATAGGTCGTGGGCAAAGGGAGTTGATTATTGGTGACAGACAAACTGGAAAGACAGCAATAGCTATAGACGCCATATTGAATCAGAAAGATACTGATGTTTACTGTATTTATGTGGCTATTGGCCAGAAGAGATCCACAGTGGCTCAGATTGTTGAAAAACTTAAACAATATGGAGCAATGGAGTACACCACTGTCGTTGCAGCTACTGCAAGTGAACCTGCTCCTTTGCTTTATATAGCTCCTTATGCTGGCTGTTCCATGGGAGAATACTTCAGAGATAACGGGATGCACGCTCTAATTATATACGATGATCTCACCAAGCAGGCTCAGGCTTATAGAGAAGTCTCTTTGCTTTTGAGACGTCCTCCTGGCCGTGAGGCTTATCCTGGTGACATTTTTTATCTTCACTCAAGACTTCTTGAGCGTGCAGCTAAGATGAGCGATGAGATGGGGGGCGGTTCTTTAACTGCTCTGCCTATAGTGGAAACTCAAGCAGGAGATATCTCTGGTTACATTCCTACCAATGTCATTTCCATTACTGACGGGCAGATATACCTTGAGACAGACCTCTTTTACAAAGGAATAAGGCCTGCCATTAATGTAGGTCTTTCGGTATCCCGTGTTGGTGGAGCTGCTCAAATAAAAGCCATGAAGCAAGTTGCAGGAAAGTTAAGGTTGGATCTAGCCCAGTATAGAGAAATGGAGGCTTTCGCTCAGTTTGCCAGTGAGCTTGACGAAGCTACAAGGAAGCTTCTTATCCGTGGAGAGAGGATGGTGGAAATCCTGAAGCAGGACCAGTATCAACCCATGCCTGTAGAGGAGCAGATTGCTATTATATTTGCAGGTGTGAATGGTTACCTTGATGATCTTCCTGTTGATGCGTGTCGCAGATTTGAAAAGGAGTATCTTAACTTTTTGAGAAGCAGTAAACCCGAAATACTGAAGGAGATAAGGGAAAAGAAGGAGATATCTGAGGAGCTGGAGAAGAAGATGCACCAGGCTGTGCAAGAATTTAAGAAAATTTTTGTGGTATAACGGAGGTTAACCTATGGTAAGCCTCCGAGATATGAGAAGAAAGATTGCCAGTGTTAAAAACACCCAGAAGATTACCAATACCATGAAGCTTGTGGCTGCCGCCAAATTTAGAAGAGCTCAAATAGATATCCTTAATTTGAGACCTTACGCCTATAGAATGCATGAGATTCTCAGTTCTCTTGCCATGAGAACCGGTGGTGAGGGCCATGCCCTTCTTGAGGAAAGAGAAGAAAAGAAGCTGCTATTAGTTGTGGTTACATCTGATAGAGGATTGTGTGGCGCCTTCAATACCAACATATTAAAAAGAATGGAATCCTTTTTAGAGGAGAAAGAGGGTGAGGGTAAAGAGGTTTATTTACTTCTTATAGGCAGAAAAGCCAGGGATTATGCTGCCAGAAGGCCCTATTTAAAGATAGATAATACTTATATAAATTTCTTCCTGAAGAGGGTGAGATTTCAGGATGCGGTCATTGTCGCTGATTATATAGTTGAGGTGTTTTCTTCAGGGAAATATGATGCAGTATATGCCATTTATAACGAATTTAAGTCTGCTATAAGGCAGGATGTGGTGGTGGAGAGGTTAATCCCTGTTGAGCCATTGGAGCTTAGAGAAGGGGATGTGCCTGTGGACTTCATATATGAGCCTTCAAGGGATGCTATTCTTAAAGAATTGCTTCCCCTTCATTTCAGAACTCAGGTTTACAGAATATTTCTTGAATCTTCTGCCAGTGAGTTGGGAGCCAGGATGACCAGTATGGACAATGCCACAAAGAATGCAGAGGAGATGATAAGAAAGCTTACCCTTGAGTATAACAAAGCCAGACAGGCTTCTATTACTAAGGAGCTTTTAGAGATTGTTGCAGGTGCTGAAGCATTAAAAGGATAATTTTAGGAGGATAGATGATGGAGAAGAATTATGGAAAGATTGTTCAGGTTTTGGGAAATGTTGTTGATGTTGAATTTGAGCCTGGAAAGCTTCCAGCTATATTAAACGCTATAATCGTAGAAGGATTTGATGTTGGTGTGTTTGGTGAGCTTTGTCTTGAAGTTGAACAACATCTTGGCAACAATCGTGTCAGGTGTGTTGCCATGGGACCAACTGAAGGTCTTCGTCGTGGTATGAAGGTTTATGATACAGGTGGTCCCATAAAGGCTCCTGTGGGGAAAGGGGTTTTAGGTAGGGTTATAAATGTTTTAGGTCTTCCTGTTGATAGACGTGGTCCTGTAGAGGCAGAGGATTATTGGCCCATCCATAGACCAGCTCCCTCTTTTGAGGAGCAATCCACTCAAATTGAGATGTTGGAAACGGGTATAAAGGTAATAGATCTTATCGAGCCTTATTGTAAGGGTGGTAAAACAGGGATGTTTGGTGGAGCTGGTGTTGGAAAGACAGTAATAATAATGGAGCTGATAAGAAACATAGCAATAGAGCATGGTGGTGTCTCTGTTTTCATTGGGGCTGGCGAAAGAACAAGAGAAGGAAATGACCTTTGGCTTGAAACTCAGGAAGCTGGTGTTCTTGATAAAACTGCTCTTGTTTATGGACAGATGACGGAGCCTCCAGGATGCCGCTTTCGTGTTGCCTTAACAGGGTTGACCATAGCTGAATATTTCAGAGATGTTGAAGGTCAAGATGTTCTTGTCTTTATAGATAACATATTCAGATTTGCACAGGCTGGTTCTGAAGTTTCGGCTTTACTTGGTCGTATGCCTTCAGCTGTTGGTTATCAGCCCACTTTGGCCACTGATATGGGCCAGCTTCAGGAAAGAATTACTTCAACCAAGAAGGGATCCATTACGTCTGCTCAAGCGGTTTATGTTCCCGCTGATGATCTTACTGATCCTGCTCCTGCTACAACCTTTGCCCATCTTGATGCCACCACAGTCCTTTCTAGAAGAATTGCTGAGCTTGGTATATATCCAGCTGTTGATCCTTTGGATTCTACTTCTCGTATCCTTGATCCAAAGGTGGTAGGAGAGGAGCATTACAGGGTTGCCAGAAGAGTTCAGGAGATTCTGCAAAGATACAAAGAGTTGCAGGAGATTATAGCCATTCTTGGTATGGAGGAGCTTTCAGAAGATGATAAAATCATTGTGAATAGGGCAAGAAGAATACAGAGATTCCTTTCTCAGCCTTTCTTTGTTGCTGAGCAGTTTACAGGTAGGCCTGGAAGGTATGTGCCTGTTGAGGAGACTGTTAGGGGATTCAAGATGCTGGTTGAGGGAGAGCTTGACCACTTACCCGAAGCGGCTTTCTATATGGTGGGCGGTATAGATGAAGCTATTCAGAAAGCGGAGGAGATGAAGAAGGGAGTAGCTTAAAATGGCAGCGGATAAGATCCTTCTGGAGGTTGCCACTCCTGAGAAGCTGGTTCTTTCGGAGGAGGTGGATTTTGTAACGGCCCCTGGTGGGTTGGGAGAATTTACCGTTCTTCCTGGTCATACCCCTTTGCTTACCATTATAGAGCCTGGTTTGTTTAAGTGTGGAACTTATGGTGAGAACCCTAAGGTATTTGCTGTTGGATGGGGTTATGCGGAGGTCAGGCCTTACAAAATGATAGTCCTTGTGGAATTTGCTGAGACTGCAGATGAGATAGATAAAGAAGAGGTTGAAAGGGAAGTTAGAGATCTTGTTCAGAAGGTTTTTTCTTCTGAAGTTTCTCCTGAAGAAAGAGAGGCTTACAGAAAGCAACTCGAAAGGATGAGGGCCAGGCTAAAGTTGGTTTCCTCTTAAATTGCTTTTGCGGAGAGGGACAAACTCCCTTTCCGCTTTTTTATTGATGAATCCAGAATATTTCATGAGAGAAGCCCTTAAAGAGGCTGAGAAAGCTTTCAGTATGGGAGAGGTTCCTGTTGGCGCTGTTCTTGTTAGAAATAACGCTATTATAGCAAGGGGACATAATCTCAAAGAGACCACAAAGAACCCTATAAAACATGCGGAAATTATTGTTATAGAAAGGGCTGCACAGGTGATTGGGGATTGGAGGCTTAGCGGGTGTGAGCTTTATGTCACTTTAGAGCCTTGCATAATGTGCTGTGGAGCAATAATACAGGCAAGATTAGACAAACTTTTCTTTGGTGCTGTTGATCCAAAGGCAGGAGCTGTTATGAGCCTTTATAGGATATTGGATGATGATAGGCTAAATCACAAGGTTGAATACGCCTATGGTATATTGGAGACAGAATGTTCAGATATTATAAAGAGGTTTTTTCAGAAACTTCGCTAAAAATTATCTCACTTCAACATTGATTATCTCTTTAAGGTTCAAAAGATTGGAAGCCATTTTGCTTTTGTCCTCTTCTGGAATTCTACCTGGCTTGGGTCTTACAACAAGTTGAATCTCAACCCTGTTTCTCTCAATATCTCTGTCCACTTCCATAAAATCCACCCCATACCCTAAATCTTCCAACACTCTCTCTATATCTCCCATTAAGGTTGGCACTTCTTCTGCTTCTATGAATAGATGCCTTCTTGGCTTGGTGAAGAGATAGAGTTTTTCCATTTTCCCCAATAGAAAAAGGGAAAAGAGGACAAAAACTGTGGTTACTCCTGCAGCGGTATAGAATCCTCCGCCACAAGCCAGTCCTATTGCTGCTGTAGTCCAAAGACTTGCTGCCGTAGTTAACCCCTTTATAGAGACCCCTATTCTTAAAATAGCTCCAGCTCCTAAAAAACCTATTCCGCTTACAACTTGAGCGGCTATTCTCATAGGATCTGAGATTTTGGGACCGTATACATGGGAGCCTTCGAAGGAGATTATCATAATTAGGGCGGATCCTATGGCAAGTATTGCATGGGTTCTAAAACCAGCTGGTTGGTTCCTTATTTCCCTTTCTATACCTATGGCTCCCCCCATTATAAATGCTAAAATTAGTCTAAAGGTAATAACATGAAATGGTAGCATTTATCCTCCTCATATTGACTTATAATCAAAACTGTCCATAGATAAAATTAAACTAATATAGGGGATTAAAAAATGGAAGCAGCCACTGTTGTAAAGTATAAAATTATTTGTAGCAATTGTGGCCAAGAAGGTATTCTGGTGGAGAAAGAATCCTACGAGGTTCCTGAAAGTTCTGCTGGTGGAGATTGTGGGGAAGATTTTACCACATATTTTTACGAATTTAAGATTGAAAAGGGTGACTTTCATGTTATTCATAACGATGTGCACCAGTATGAGCATGAGGTTGTTTGTAATAGGTGCAAAAGTGTAAGTATTAAAAAAGAGCGGATTTCAAGTTCAGTGTAGTCTCTCTTCTATAGCTTTTCTAAGATCAACGCCAGAGGGAAATTGAAATACTCTAAGCTCAAATTCTGGGACAGCTGCCAATATATGATCAAAGATATCCGCCTGTATTTTTTCGTATATTACCCACCGTGTGTCCGCAACGAATGCGTATATTTCTAATGGTAGTCCCTGAGGGGTTGGTTGAAGATGCCTTACCATTAAGGTTAGATCCTTTCTTATTTTAGGGTGTTGTTTGAGATATTCTTCTATATATATCCTAAATGTTCCGAGATTGGTAAGCCTTCTTCCGTTTAGGATTGAGGCTTCAGTGTCTATATTCTTGGATATATTGTATTCTTCTATCTCTTTCAGTTTACTCTCTATATAATCCTTAATCAAATGGATTTTTTTCAACTTTTCTATCAACTTCTCATCGCATATTTTGATAGAGTGTTGATCTATGTATATGGCTCTTTTAATCCTTCTTGCCCCCGCTTCTTCCATACCCCGCCAGTTTTTATAAGAGTCCTCTATGAGTTTATAGGTGGGGATGACCACAAGGGTGTTGTCCCAGTTTCTCACTATAAGGTTGGTGAGCGTTATTTCCACTACTGTTCCATCAGCGTTGTAATTGGGCATCTCTATCCAGTCTCCTATTCGAATAAGGTCCTGGGTTATAACCTGGAAGCTTGCCACAAATGAGAGAATAAGGTGGCGAAAGACAAACATAAGTATAGCACTTATTGCTCCTAAACCACTGAGAATACCCCATGGAGATTTTTCCAGAATGATACAGAGAATTACTATGAGGGAGCTAATATAGACAAAAAGTTTAACTATTTGGGCATATCCCCTTAAAGGCCATCTTTTTGATATGGGCTTTTCTTCATAAAGGAAGAGACCAATGGATATGAGTTTATCAATGGTAATGGCTATGGCTAATGACAATAATATATAAGACAGCTTTTCCATCAAAAATCCTGTTTTCGGCAAAAACTTGGAGGACAATTTGAGTATTATTACAGGTATGTATAATGAAAGAGTGTGTATAAACTTGTATTCCAGAAATAGATCGTCCAATTTCGTTTTGGTTTTAGCAGCTAGCTTTTTTGATACTTTGACTAAAATGTGCTTAGCTATTTTATAACTTAATAGCGCGATTATAAGTATTAAAAGAAGTTTTGTTCCTTCGTTGGCTATGTAAGGTTTAATGTAAGCTAAAGTTTTATCTATATTCATGTAGAGAAAGATACCAGAAAATATCCACCTTGAAAAGCTGAACCATTAGAATGTATAACTCGATTTATGGAAACCAAAGTGCTAACAGGTGCTGAAGCTGTTGCCTGGGGTGTTAAGCTTGTTAAGCCCAATGTTATCCCTGTTTACCCTATTACACCGCAGACACATATAATAGAAAAGGTAGCCGAATTTGTTGAATCGGGAGAATTGAAGGCTGAATACATAAGAGTTGAGTCTGAAATGACCGCTTTGGGGGCTGTAGCAGGCGCCATAATTGAAGGATCAAGGGCTTTTACCGCTACAGCTTCACAAGGACTTTTGTTTATGCACGAGGTGTTACATTGGGTGGCAGGTGGTAGGTTGCCTGCTGTTATGGTGATTTGCACAAGGGGTGTGGGAGCTCCTTGGACGCTCTGGTGTGATTATCAAGATGTGTTGTCTCAGAGGGATACAGGTTGGATGCAGTTGTTTGCCACAAGTGCTCAAGAGGCTTTGGATTTTTTGATAATCTCCTATAAGGTGGCTGAAATGGTCAATATCCCAGTTATGCTTGCCCTTGATGGATTTTTAATATCTCATACTGCAGAGCCTGTATGTTTGGTTTCAGATAGTATGGTGAGAGAGTTTCTTCCTGATTTTGCTTTTCCTTTGTCTTTAGATGAGAGGGATCCCTTTACATTGTGGCCAATTCCTCAGGCGGATAAATATTACACTATTAGAAGAGAGCTTTTTAACGATATGATTTCAGCCCTTAGGGTTTGGAAAGAGCAGATGGATTTGTGGAACACTCTTGCCAGCAGAAAATATAGTCTTCTTGAGGCGGACATACCTTGTGGGGCAAAGGAGGCTTTTTTATGCGCTGGTGCAACAGCTGGCACAGTGAAACATGCCATTAAGTATATGTTTGATAATAAATTGGGGCTTATAACCTTGAGGTTGTTTCGTCCATTTCCTGAAGAAGACTTAAAGAAAATTGCTTCTAATTTGGAAACCATTTATGTATTAGATAAAGCTCTCTCTTATGGTAGATTTGGCATTTTGGCACAGGAAGTTGAAGCAGTGGTAAAAGATCTATGTCAAGTGAAAAATCTTATTGTATCTTTGGGAGGTCTTGATTTCACACCACAAGAACTGGTGGAACTTTATGAAAGGGCAAGAACTACTAAAGAGAGGGTTATATGGCGTGAAAGTTGAAGAGCTTATGGAACCGGGTCATTTTGCCTGTGCCGGGTGTGGTGCTGCACTTGCTATGAGAATAGCTTCGCAGGTATTGCCCAATTATACAAGAATAGTGATCCCTGCCAGTTGCTGGTCTATAATAATGGGTCAGTACCCTTGCCTTTCTGTAAAACTTCCCAATGTTCACACCCCCTTTGCCCTTGCTCCTGGTTTTGCTACTGGTATGAGTGCTTCCATTAAGATAAAGAGAAAAAAGGCTACAGTTCTAGTATGGGCTGGGGATGGGGCAACCTATGATATAGGATTTGGTGCTGTATCTGCCGCTGCTGAGAGAAATTCGGATATGATTTATGTATGCTATGACAATGAAGCTTATATGAATACTGGAGCTCAAAGGAGTTCTTCGACACCCTTTGGTGCGTATACCCCCACCACTATAAAGGGAAAAGATGAGCATAAAAAGGACATCATCTCCATAATTGCTGATCACAGGGCTTCTTATGTTGCAAGTGCCTCTATTGCCTACCCTGAAGATTTAAAGGCCAAGATCCTTAAAGCCCTGTCTTTATCGGGATTTAGGTTTATTCTAATATTTTGCCCCTGCCCTACAGGATGGGGGTTTGATCAGTCAAAAACTGTTCTTGTGGCAAGACTTGCTGTTGAGACAGGCATTTTTCCATTGGTTGAGGTGGAAAATGGGGCTTTAAAGATCAGTTACGAACCATCTTGGGTAGATTTAAAGGAATATTTGTCCTTACAGGGTAGGTTCAGTAACTTTACTAAAAGCGAAGAAGAAGAGTTAAGGAATTTTGTCAATAGCAGATGGGACTATCTTAGAAGAAGGGCTGAAGATGCCCATTTATGAATTTAAATGTGAAAGATGTGGCGTTATCATTAAGAAAATCTGTTCTTTTTCTGATCCTGAGCCTTTATGTCCTTGCTGTGGATTTCAAATGAGAAGGTGTATTTCTTCTTTTTCCTTTAAGTCAAGCGATATTGCTGATAGGGAAAAAAGGATTTTTAAGCTTGCCCAGGGTTATTTAAAGGATGGCAAAATTCACGATGCCCATAGGTTTCTGAAGAAAGCCTCAGAATATGTAAAAAGTGAGAACATAAAAAAGGCAGTTGATAAGCTCTCTTCTAAATTGGAAAGTTAGCTATTCACATTCTGGTGGTAGAGCTTCAACCCCCAATTCTTCTTTGAGATACTTGCATATCTCTTCTATATCATGGAATATCTCATGCACATCTTCTCCCACTACAGCCATGGTATCAGGCCTTCCCTCTGGTATAAAGATTTTGTATTCTTTGCCATCTTTTCCTATTATTCTTACTTCGTGATGATGCCATGGAGCAGGATAGAGTTTTTGGAGTTTTTGAAAGAACTCTTTCATAGGCTTTATCTTGGAAAGATCAAGATGACTCATACCGAACCTCCATAGCCCTTTTAGATTTTTACTGAAAATAGCAGTAAAATTATGTTAATTCAACTGAAGTTGTCGGCTTTTTCTTGACATGTTTTATGGTCGCTGTTAGGCTAATTTTCAAGGGGTTGTTATGGGTATACTTAGTGGACTTAAAAATTTTTTGGGTGGAGCTAAAAGGGTTGTTGGTGTAGATTTTGGATCTTCTGCAGTGAAAATAGTGATTCTTAAAAAAGAGGGTGAAGGAAGTTATGTATTTGAGCAGGGTCATGTCATACCCATTCCTTATGATGTGGCTAGCATAGAGTTTCTTATAGAAAAGCAGGATTTTCTCTTCGAATTAAAGTCCATTTGGAACGCCTTAGGGCTTAACAAATATGAAAGTTCATTGGCTCTTCCTGGCAGTGCAACCATGTTGAAGAGAGCAAAGATAGAGTATGTTCCAGAGGATAAGCTTGAAGATGTGGTAAGGCAGGAGATAGAAAAGAATTTTCCCTTTAAACTCCACGAGATTACTTATGATTATTATGTTTACGAATCCAATCCTTCAGAGGGTATTGATATACTTTATATAATAGCCAGAAAGGACTTAATAGAGGTTTCTATGAGAATCTTTGAGGCTGTTGGAGCATATCTTTCCAGCATAGATTCTCCTTTAACCTCTTTGGCTAACATAGCCATATTGAGTTATCCTGATATGGAAAAAGAGACTGGATACATAGTATTAGACATAGGTTATAAAAATACCAGATTGGTGGTGATTCACCAAGAAAGAATAGTGTACGGTAGGAATATTGCCGAGGTTGGTGCGGTTATAGTTAACCAGAGGATAGCGGATTTCAAAGGTGTTGATTTGACTGAGGCAGAACAATTGAAGCTTTCTGGTGAAGTGGAGGAGAGCTTTCTTGAGGATATAGCCTCTCTTCTTGCGGATAATCTGGCAAGGGAGATTGAACTGTGTGCAGAACAATTTTCTGAATTTGTTCAAGGGAGTAACATAAGCCATATTTTAATAACAGGTGGTGGGTCAAACACTCCATATATAGTGGATGAGTTAAAGAAGAGAACTCAATTTGAAATAAAGGCATTTTCTCCTCTTAAGGGGATTAAATTGGGAAAAGATTTGAATTCTGTTTATATAGATGATATGGCACCGAGACTTGCTGTTGCTTTAGGGGCAGCTCTAAATCTTCTTATTGGATGAGGCCATGGATGATAAACTTAAAAATATTTTAGAAAAGGTTGTGTTGAGTGTGCCTGAAATTGAAGCTTTAGCTCTTGTGAGCGTTGATGGATTGCCTATAAAATCTGTTCTTCCTAATGGTATGAATGAGGATAGGGTGGCAGCAATGGGAGCAGCGCTCATATCTCTTTGTGAAAGAATCGCTCAGGATTTAAAAAAGACTGATTTGGTTCAGGTTGTTGTTCAAACAGATAATGGATATGTTGTGGGCTTGCCCGTTGCTGAAACTGCAATACTTGTGGCATTTATAAAAAAGGGAGCTTCCCTTAAGTTTGATTTTTCAAGATTAAAGGGAGCCTTCGTATAGAATGTCCATAAGAGGTGACTTAAACCTCTTTCATCCTATAGAAGTTCTTCAGATAATGAAAACCAATATGGTTACTGGAATTTTACTCGTTAAAACTTCTGAAAAATACATAGGAATATACTTTTATGAAGGAAACATAGTTTTTGCCGCTGTTGCTCAGGATATCGAGGAGCTTATCCAAAGAAAGAACCTCACCGCTTTTTTAAAGGAGATTAAGGAGAAAGACAGAGAAGAATTTGGCCGTATAATGAGAAGCGTAAGAAGGGCTATATCTGAATTTGTGAGATCAAAAAACGGTTCCTTCACCTTTGAGGAGGTTAAGGCTTTTATAGATGATAAGGTAAAACCTCTTATTATTCCTACAGAGACAGTGATAATTGAGGAGGCAAGAAAGATAAATGAGCCTGATGTCTTGGAGAGAAAGATCTCAGATCCAGATCTGGTTTTTGAGAAGAGACAAAACTTTCAAGATATACTAAAGAAAGCCCAGCTCAATGTGGTGGAGTATAAAATTCTTGATTTTGTGAACAGCCAAAATAGTGTAAAGCAGATAATAGCTCTTTCAGGTCTTCCCGAGGTTACTGTTAAAAGGGTTCTTTTTGCCCTTTTGTGTGCTGGGATAATTGGTAGAGCGGCCAAAAAACCTGCTGTCAAAAGAAGGTGGTTCTCTTTGGGAATATTAAGAAGGATCGTAGACAGGATAAGAGGGCTTTAGTGTGAATTTAAAGATAATTGTTACAGGTCCTTTTGCCGCTGGTAAGACACAGTTTATAAAGACCATAAGCGAGATAGATGTTGTGGAGACTGAGAAGGTTGTATCATCTTCTAATGAAAAGGCTGTTAAGGATCATACAACAGTGGCTATGGATTTTGGTAGAATCACTATAGATGAGAATTTGGTCCTTTATCTTTTTGGAACTCCTGGTCAGAGCAGGTTTGATTTTATGTGGGATATTTTGAGCGAGGGGGCTTTAGGGGTTGTTGTTCTTGTGGACAGCACAAGCGGAGAGAGCATAAAGGAAGCCAGAAAAATCATAGATTTTTTCTACACTAAACTAAATGTGCCTTACATTGTTGCTGCCAATAAACAGGATCTTCCAAAGGCTTGGCCCCCTGAGTTTATAAAAACATCCCTTGATTTAGACGATTCTGTAAAGGTTGTCCCTTGTGTAGCAACGGATAAAGAGAGTGTAAAAAAGGTCATTTTGGAGCTTTTGGAGTTAGTAATTAAGTATATATCTTAATGCAATGGAGTATAGATTTTTATTTTTCCACTGGTAGATATAGATATCTGTTAGTCCAATATGATCGCTTTCTGAATAGGAGATCTTTTCTGATAACCCAACGTCAAGATTTTTTATCCTTTCTGTAGCAGCTATGATTTTATCTGGATTTGTGGTTTTGGCTTTTGATATTATTTTTGCAAAGGTTGAAGCTAAAAAATACCCCATAAAAGAAAACAGCGAAGGTGTCTTATCAGGTGCGTATTTATTTAAAGCGTCAAGATAGTGGTTCGCCAATGCATAGCCTCTGTGAATTGTGGGTAGAAACCTACTTACAATCACCCTTCTGAATCTTTGCGATATGTTTTCAGGTAGCTGGTCAAATACCTTATCCACTGATGCGTAGTTTTCTCCGTAAATATCAGGATAATATCCTATACTTGCCAGCTGTAAAATCAATGCCTTAACATATTTTGACGGTATTATGAGATAAAGGGCAGTAATCTTTTCTCTTTTTACAGCAAAGGCAATCCTTTTATAATAATCTTTCTCTTTGTAAGGAAACTTGTATACCTTTATTCCCTTACTTTCAGCTTTCCTTTTAGCAAAGATTTCACAGTCCCATCCGT
>JALVKL010000244.1 GCA_027033775.1 bacterium
GTTAAAATAAAGCAAATTTTTCATGCCGGGGAAATCCTCCCCGGCCTTTTCATTTATTGTTGACTTTCTTTTTCCTTCCATTTTAAAATCCCTTTAGGACTTGCAGGAGGGGGGGGATGAGAGGAGTAGTCTTTTGTTTTTTGCCTATTCTTTGTCTGTTTTTATTTTTCTCTTTTTCCTACTCTTGGACATATAAAAACGGCTCTTTGGATATTGATTATTATGTGAAAATTTACACAAACAGGATAACGGGAAATCACGAAAGATCCTATTTGGAGCCTGGTTTTCAGGGCTATAACGAGCTTACTGTGAAATGGGAGCACTCTTTTACAAATTCTACAGGCTTGGAAGGGTATTTTGAAGGGATACAGACTTCTGATGAGAATGAGAACGAGAAGGAGTTTGCCCTTAGAAATTTTTATTTGAGTTTTTCAAAGAAGAACAAAGCAAAAGTAACTTTAGGAGATTTTTCTGTAAATTACAGCAGATACACCATCGGCACAGCCCTTTTAGGCTTTAAAGCAGAATTTACTCCAATAGAAAATGTCTATTTTTCGGTTATATCCGCTCAGAATAGATTAAGAACGACTTTTGGTGTTGGGGATGAGTATAGAAGATACACACAAGGTTCAAGATTGGCTTTCAATTTCTTTCAAGATGCTTTGAAGCTTGGATTTAGTTTTGTGAATACCCAAATAGATCCCAGCTCCCTTCACGAATATATGGGGGTTAGTCCTTATACCAATCAGGTTGGAGCTTTTGATCTAAATTTAAGTCTGTTTTCTGGTATTGTATCTTTAGAGGCAGAAATTGCAAGAAGTAGATACGATCCAGATAAGGATAACCCTAAAGTGGATGCGCTGTATGATAATGCTTATAATGTGAAACTTGATGTTATTCCTGTGGAGTTTTTTTCTTTTTATGTATCCTGGGAAAGAGTAGAGCCTTATTTTAATTCTGTTTTGGGATCTGCTTACAGTGATAATGACCAGACACAAGTAGGGTTTAGGTTTGCCCCTTTAGATTGGCTGGAAATTTCTGGAATGTATATAAGGCAGTATGATAATATTAGCAATACCAAAGAATACAGAACCTTATCTTGGACGGAACAGATATCGGTAAATTTTTCTCCCCTTTTCTTTGTCAATAATTTCTTAAAAGAAATGCAGGTAAGCATTGAGGCTTCAAGAAGTGATAATTATTCCAGAGATCATCCAAGATCGACAGATTCCAGAGATAAGTCTTTTAGTATTTCTCTTTCTCAGAGTATAGGAAGGGTTTCTTTAAGCTTGGGTGCCGATTACAGGTGGTATAAAGATCACATAGATTCTACTCAAGATAGTCTTTCAAGAACCTATTCAGCCTCTTTAAATACAGGTTTTGGGCTTGTAGGAATAAATTGGACTGTCTCTCTTTCCTGTAATTATCAGGTTGATGAGAATAACTATGAAAACGGAAAAACCGAGGATATAGGCACAGGTTTTAATATCTCTGCTGTATATCCTAAAACGGGCACTTCTTTATCTGTTAGCTGGCAGCAGGAGGATTCTGATATGGGAGATCCTTCTGCCAATACCCTCACCACATCATTCACTGCTTCTCTTCGTCAACCATTGGATAAATTAATCAAAAAATTGAACGGTGAGCTTGAATTAAGATACTCTTATGTGAACCACAATGTGGAAGAGGACAACTATGATTATAAAGAACAAACCCTTTTGATGGGTTTGAGGATAAAATTTTGATTGAGAGGAGATGGCTATGAGAAAACTTCTTTTTTTCGTTTTTATTTTATCCTTTATGTCTTCTATAGGTTATGGCAGAAAATTATGCATGATACAAGATCTTAAAATAGCCGATATACCTGCCTCAAGGATTAAAGGTGTTTTAATTGTGCCTTGGGATTGGTTAGAGGACGAGACCTTACCTATATATGGCACTGCCACCGATGCAGTTAATATGATAGAGCTTTCCTTTGATGGCGGAAAGAGTTGGGTCTCTTTAGAAGCAAGTGATGTTTGGAGTTATAACTGGAAGGTAGAAGACATTAATGAATTGCAACTTAAAATAAGGGCAAAATGTGGGGACAAAATTGTTCCCTATCGAAGAAGATCTTATAGAATTAAAATTGTCAGGGAAACCTCTAAAGAGATAATCAAAAATAAGCTGAAATTGATAGAAACCTATTATCAGCTGAAAAATAGCACTGCTATAATGAAGCTTTTTTCTCAGATGTTAAGGTCTCCTTTGTATAGGAATTACAGGGATCTTTGGATACAGATAAGAAACGATTTGCAATGGGGTGAAGGCATACAGCTTCACTTTTATGTGGATCAGATTTTGAGGGATGAGAACATATACATAGTGAAAACCCATTGGGATTTGACATATCTAGGACTTTTAGAACCTAAAGAGGGATATACTGAGTTTCATTTTGATGCTGCTGACGGATGGAAGATTGTTGATATCAGGGAAGAGAAAGTTTTCGGTATAATAGAGGAACCCAAGCCTGATCTTTTTATTATTGCTGAAGAAATAAGCGGAAGTTGGGGCTATGATGTTGTTATTACAGTACCGGTTCATAATGGAGGTAGAATAGCTGCAAGAAAAGTTGAAGTTAACGTGAGCTGTAATGATGGTTATTGCAGTAAAACTTCATCCATATTTTTGAAGGTTGTTCCTATAAAAGGTTTAAGTATCGGAGTGATCACTCTTAATATGTGTGGAGGATATCCTGTTTATTGCAACATTAATGTTGATCCTAAGAACAGAATTTCAGAACTTAACGAGGATAATAATTTTGCCTCTGTGGAAATTCACTGACCTTTAGTCAGTTGCTTTAGAAAACTTGTCAATATTTTTTGAGAAATTTTTTATTTTTGGACAGTATATCTTTTATAAACTATTGATAAAAAGCTCTTTTATGTGAGTTGAGATACTTTATCCTTTCTTGAGAATATTTGTTTTTGCCCTGATTGAAATAATATAAATATAGACCTAGTGGGGGAGGGGGTTAATATTTTGTTCACTATTTGTGCCAGTCATATAAGACTTTGTTCTTATTCTTTAAGAAAACTTAACTAAGTAACAATTTGAACCTTTTATAACCATGAGTTCACTGTCTGAAGAGAAGCTTGCGTTTCTTTTAGGGCGTATAGCCCTGAAAGATAGGGAGGCTTTTGATGAGTTTGTGCGGATTACTTATAAAAAGCTTTGGAGCTATATATACCGACTTTGCAGGGATGAAGAGATGGCAAGGGAGATAATGAATGAGGTCTATTTAGAAGTGTGGAAAAGAGCTGATGGCTTCCGTGGCGATTCTAAGGTGATTACGTGGCTTTTGAAAGTGGCTCGCAATTTAACTTTAGGAGCAATTAAAAAGCAATCAAGGGAAGTTTTTATAGACGATGTGGACGAAAGAAATCAGACGCTCACTGTATCTACAGAAGATCCCATTAGTGAACTTGAAAGCAAAGAGCTTGCCGAAATTTTGCTTAAAGCCATGGACAGGCTATCTTCAGCTCATAGAGAAATTTTAGATTTGGTGTTTCTTCAAGGACTAAGATATGCTGAAATAGCGAAGCTTTTAGGTATTCCTGTAAATACTGTTAAAACAAGAGTGTTTTATGCTAAAAAAAGACTTCTTGATATTCTTACTCAGTGGGGAATAAGCATTGAAGATCTTCTGTGAAAAATATAAAGAACTGATCCCTTTATATTATGCAGGGTTACTTTCAAAAGAGGAAGAAGAAATACTATTAGAAGCTGTAAAAAATTGTCCTGAGTTATCAAAGGAGATGGTCGTATGGAGGGAGCTGTCTAAAGCTTATTCTTTACTTAAAGAAAAGCTTGAAGTTGACTTTACGTATTCAGAATCTTTCTCTTTGCCCTTTTATTTGCGCTTTAAGCAGGCTTGGACGAGGTTTTTGCAGCACTGGCAGTATCTATCCCTTGTGTTTGTTCAGTTTGCAATAATTTTGTTTTTGGTCTTTTATAATTTTAAAAGTGTCCATCACTATCGCACCCTTTCTACTTCGGTCACAGTGCCTAAGAACAAAGCTTATTTTCAGGTTGTTTTTAAAAAAAAATCTTCTGAGGAGAGAATTCGCTCCCTTTTGCTTAAGGTAAAGGCTCGTATTGTGGATGGTCCCTATCCATCAGGTCTTTATATACTCTCTGTTGACAAGAAGAATGAGGATAAGGCGTGGGATCTTTTAAGAAAAAGTCCTTTAGTTGCTTTTGTGGAAAAGGAATAGAATTTCTTTCTCTACTCATAATACTTTTTAGTTTTTCATTTTCTTCCGCCATAACCATATCTGTTGTTAGAAACTCAGGACATTATGTTAAATTCAAAGTTTCAGCCTCTTGGTATACCACATACGGTCGGTGCTTTTTTAAAATTAATTTTGGCGATGGAACAGGCTGGCAAAATTTAGGTGAATGTTTGGCTGTTTCTCCCTGTAATCTTTATGCTGAACACATTTACAGATCTTCAGGGGATTATACTGTTTGGGTGAAAAGTCTTAAATGTGTTCCATCTCCCATACCACCTGATCCTGCTTTTATCAAAATTAAAGTAGGATTGCCTGAAATAAAATTATCGGTAATTCCTAATTCACTTAAAATTTTCAGTATATATAATGTTTCTCGTACTGTTACATATAAATTTAAAAGCAGTATAGATTTTATAAAACTCACTTCCTATAAAGGTGAATTCTGGTCATCTTCCTCCTTTTTAGGAGCAGTTAAAAGTGGATTAGATGTTTCTATCTTAAATGGATATGGAGAAGTCAAAGAAAAGATTGCTGTGCCATTTAATATAATAAAGAAAGCAATACTTAAAGGGATTCGTACCATCAGATACAAACGTGTTTTTTTCAACAAAAGAATTTCTGTTGAAGCAGTTGTTAATATACATTTGCCTTCTCCAAATCTTTGCATCAAACATATTCGTCTTTATTTTAACAACAACTCTTCAACTACACAGGTATGTGAAGGTTCTAATGGGCTTAAAGCCTATGCTAAACTCGATTATAAAGGTAGCGGTTTATTGGAAGCTTATTGGAAGCTTGATGGGAAAATAATCGCTTCTATTAAACGTCGCCTTAACGGGTCTAATACTTTGGTTTTGTCTGTTCCTGAAAATTCTTCTCTTCCTACATGTGAAGCAGGGGTTCACATTTTGAATTTTGTTGTGAAAAGGCCTTTAATTAAAAACAACAATTATCAATTGTCTTATTTTGTTGTTCCCGCGAAAAGGTTTTCTATAAGTCTTGTTTATCCAAAGAGGAATTCAACATTGTCTGTTGAAGATATAAAGTTTGTTTGGAAAGCTCCTCTTAAAAATTTAAGGTATCTCATAAAATTTTTTAATAGAAATCGTCATCTAATATTTTCTGATTATACCCGTGAGCCTTTTTACGTACTTAATACCTCTCTTTTTTACAAAGTATTTTTCCCAAATAATGAGTATCTCTGGAAGGTTATAGGGTTTGATAAGAAAAAATGTGTAGTGGCAGAAAGTAGGGTAGGAGAGTTTAAATTAGCTATCCCTAAAAATATTGTACCTGGAGACATTTTAGTGGTTTTTTCTTCTAAAAGATTTAATAAATCGAAGTTAAAAGCTTTGTCTTTGAAATATAATATCAAAGAGCGTTTTAAATTTTTTCTATCCAGTTTGAATTGGAATGTTGTGGTTTTTCATACTAACAGGAACATATGGGAAATCATTCCATTGTTAAAATCAGAAGAAGATGTAATTCTGGTTCAACCTCACTTTATTTATAGCACATTTCTGGATCCTTTGACTTCCCATCAAGAGATATTCAGTAAAATAGACTTGGCTTCCATACATAAAAGGTATTCAGGAAATGGCATTAGAGTAGCCGTGGTAGATACAGGCATTGACATACATCACGTAGAATTAAAAGGTCGCATCAAAAAAGCTCGGAATTTTATTTTCGGGGAAAGATATCGTCCAGAGACTCACGGAACAGCAGTAGCAGGTATTATAGCAGCCTCTCAGAACGGCAAAGGTATAACAGGAATAGCACCAAAAGCGGATTTATTGACTTTTAGAGCATGTCGTGAAATCAGAAAATCATCTCCTGGAGCATGTTTCACCTATTCTTTGTTGTTGGCTTTGGATGCGTCTTTTTCTTCTAAAGCAAAAATAGTAAATTTAAGTTTAGGTTCTACCGATTATGATCCACTTTTATCCTATATGATTTCTCACTTGGCTAAAAAGGGCATATTTATACTGGCTCCCTTGTGGAGAGGAAATAATTTTCCCGCAATTCATCCTTCAGTTATTGCTGTTGGGGGGATTGATCCATATGGAAATCCTTATCCTACTATGCAAGTTGCAAAAAATGCAGATGTGCTGGCTCCTGCTGTGAGGCAGCTTACCACTGTTCCTGGGAATAAATATGCCTTTCTTTCAGGGACATCTCTTTCCACAGCTTGTGTAAGCGGTCTTTTAGCCTTGGTATTAGAAAAGAACCCTTCCATTACTTTAGAAAAGGTAAAAAGAATAGGCAAAACTCTTAAGATGTGGGAGAATAGTATTAAAAAGTAATCAAAGTTCCTTTTCCATTCTTATCCATTTGCCTTTTTGTCCAGTTATATAGTATCCACTCTCTTCGTAAAGTCTTTTGGCCTTTAGGTTGTGTTCACCAACCCAGAGTCCAGACCTTTTCAATCCCTTTTCTTTAAAATACTCAATAGCTCTTGAAAGAAGCATTTTGCCCAATCCCTTACCCTTCATGTTGGGTGCCACAGCTATCTCATGGATCTCTCCTATAGGATATCCATTTTTAACCCAGCCAGCATCTGCAG
>JALVKL010000245.1 GCA_027033775.1 bacterium
AGATGGTTTGTGTGAAGCTAAAAGAAAAATTCGGTCAATTCACATTGGATTTAAATTGGCAAAGTAAAAAATTGGTGACCGTTCTGTTTGGCCCCTCTGGATCTGGTAAAAGTTTGACACTTAAAGCTATAGCTGGTGTTATTTCTGTGGCAAAGGGTTATATAACCGTTAATGGGTGTGTGTTTTTTGACTCAGAAAGAGGTATTTTCCTCTCTCCTCAGAAAAGGCTTGTGGGTTATCTGCCACAGAATCTTGGCCTTTTCCCTCACTTGAGCGTTTATGACAATCTCTGTTATGGTAAAAATGTTGATAAATTACTTTTAGACCGACTCATATCCATATCAGAGGTTTCACATCTTTTGCATAAATACCCTAAGGATCTTTCTGGAGGGGAGGCTCAAAGGATAGCTTTAATTAGAGCTTTAGCGGTAAAACCCAGATTGCTTTTACTTGATGAACCCTTTTCTGCCCTTCATAAATCTTTAAAAGAAGTGTTAATTGACGAGCTGAAGAATTTAGTAAAAGAATATGGCATTCCCGTTGTCTTTGTCTCTCATGATCTGGATGAGGTCTTGAGGGTGGGTGATTACGCTGTGATCTACCATAATGGTATGGTTATTCAAGCAGGGGATGTCAATCAAGTGTATTTAAAACCAAAAACAAAAGAAGTGGCATATCTTTTTGGCCACAGAAACACTGTAGAGGTTGATGTTCTGGAAAGAGAAAGAACTGGAGTGAAATTGAGGTTGCCTTCAGGGGAAATTATCCTTTTGCCTTTGGACTGCGAGGGTATAGGTAAAAGGGCTTTACTTTTGCTTCCATCTTTTTCTTTGGCTTTAAAAAAGGATATGGATACGGTGAAAATTAGGTTAAAGCTGGAAAAAGTAGAGGATGTAGCAGGCAAAAGATTTATATATTTGATCATGGCCAATTATAAACTGGTTTTTCACATGCCTCAATCTTTAGCCCCCAATTTGATAATTGAGCCCTCAAGGGAGTTTGATTTTTTCTTTTCTTCCCGTTTACTGCACTTAATGCCTTTGGAGGAATAAAATGGCTAAACTTGTTAAGGTGGAAGAAGCTGTGGGTAAGGTGCTGTGCCATGACATTACAGAGGTAAATCTGGATAAGAATTTTAAAGGTGTAGCCTTTAAAAAAGGCCATATTATAAAGGAATGGGATATACCCAAACTTAAGGATTTGGGCAAAGAATACATTTACGTCTTTGATATTAGGGAGGGAGAAATCCATGAAGATGATGCAGCTGTCTTGCTTGCAGATGCCCTTATGGGAGTAAATACTTATAGAGATCAGGTTCCCTCAGAGGGAAAGATAAGAATTTACTCTAAAGTTTTTGGTGTGACAAGAATAGATGTGGATAGAATAATAAAATTTAATTTAGTCGGAGAGCCATCCTGTCCCACCATACACGATGGTATGGTTGTAAGGGAAAACGATGTGATTGCCGCTGTTAGGATTATCTCCCTTGTGGCCTCAAGGGATGAGGTTGAAAGGGCTGCAAATATAGGAAAAAAAGCTGTAAATGTTGATCCTCTTTATCCAAAAAGGGCTGGCCTAATAATAACAGGTACAGAGATATATTCTGGAAGGATAAAGGATAAGTTCTACGACAGATTGAAGCCAAAATTAAAAGGGCTTTTGGTAGATATAGAGGAAAAAGTTATACTTCCCGATGATCTTGATCTTATAAAGGAGAGATTATCAGAATTTGTAGAAAAATACGATTTGGTTCTTCTTACAGGGGGAACATCTGTGGATCCAGATGATGTCACTTATAAAGCTATAAGGGAGCTGGGTGCAGAAAACTTTATAAGGGGTAATCCAATACAGCCGGGAAACATGCTCAGCATGGGTTGGATTAAAGGGAAGCCTGTTATAGCTGTTCCAGCTGCTGCCCTATTTTACAAGGCAACCTCTCTTGATATCTGGTTTCCCTATATTCTGGTTGGAAGAAGGATAACCCGTGAGATGGTGGCTTCTAAGGCTCATGGTGGATTATGCCACAGATGCCCTACCTGTTCTTTTCCTATATGTCCTTTCGGGAGGGGATAAGTGGAGAAAATGAAAAAGTATGAGGCTGCAAAAAGAATAATTTTAGAAAATGTTAAACCCTTAGGGGAAGAGGTTGTGACCTTGGAAGATGCCAATAATCGTGTAATATCTGAGGATATATACGCACCCTTTGATATACCCCTTAGAAATGTTTCTGCTATGGATGGTTATGCTTTGAGACATTCGGATATAGACAATTTGCCATGTAGACTTGAGATTTCAGGAGAGATTTTTCCAAAAGGGGAGATCTTTAAATTAGAGAAAAAGAAGGCGGCTTATGTAGCCACAGGAGCTTTTCTCCCTGAAGGTGCTGATACTGTAATTAAAGTGGAGGATGCGCTGATAGATAACGGCTTTTTAGTAGTGAAGGATGTGCCTGATTTTGGTCAATTTGTTAACAGGAAAGCGTCAGAGGTGAAGATGGGAGAAAAATTGATATCCGAAGGGGAAAGGCTCAATTATAGACTTTTAGGGCTTTTGGCAAGATTCGGAATATATCAAGTTAGGGTCTATTCAAAACCTAAGATAGCCATAATATCCACAGGAAATGAGATAGTGGAGCCCTTTGAGAGGGATGAAGGGGAGAAAAATGCCAACTTATACATTTTGAAATCCTTGTTGAAAGAGGAAGGAGCTGATGTTCACTATTTGGGTATTGTGGGTGATGATTTAAAGGCTATCACAAGGATCATAGAAAACTGTGCTGGAGAGTATCACATTATTGTAACCACAGGTGGGGTTTCTGCGGGAAAGAAAGATTATATAAAGAGAGCTCTTTCTGAATTGAGATCCACTGTATTTTTTACCTCTACAAATGTAAAGCCTGGAAGACCGTTAACCTTTGCTTTGGTTAAAGGGAGTTTGTTCTTTGGTCTTCCTGGTTATCCTTCGGCTATGCTGGTAAATGCCATTGAATTTCTGTTGCCTGCTGTAAGAAGATTTCAGGGTATGAAACAGCCGGATAACAACTACTTAGAGGTAATAGCAGCAGAGGATTTTAGATCAAGAAGAGGAAAAGTGTATTTTATTCGGGTAAAATTTAAAAACAAAGATGGGAGTATTTATGCTTATAATGCTGGCAGTCAGCTCACCTCTAATTATATAACAACGGCTTTGTGTGACGGTTTTATAATCATTCCCGAAGATAAGGATGTATTGCGGGAAGGTGAAAGGGCAAAAGCTTTTTTCTTCAAAATTTAATTTTTATATTTATTTCTCTCAAGGGCTCTTCTATTCCCTTTAGATTTTTCACAAAACCTGTCACGACCTCCTTTAATATCCCCTGAAGAAAGGGCTTTAACTGTATATTTTCTCCATTTACATAAAGCAAGGTATCAGGGATAGCCATGGCGTTTTCCTGAATAAAATAGGTTAAGTCATCCAAATCTTTAAAAGAAAAATTTGGTACTTCCCAGGGCAATTTAGATGAAGGTTTTTCAGTAACAACAGCTACAATGTTCTCAATACCTTCCCAGAAAGAAGATTCATATTCTCTGAAAACAGCCACTTTTGGGAAAGGGGAATGTTTAAATCCCTCTAAAAGGACAAAATCACTATTAAGAAAAAGGGGCAACTTTTCTATACGTAAATTTTCTTTGTAAACAAAAATACTGTTCTCTTTAGACATAAGGGCTACTGCTTTAGTGGGGCTATTGAGAAAGACTGTGGTGTCTTTACCAGGCTCGCCAAAGGATATTTTATGTTTAGTAGATTTAACCACTGAAATGCTGAAGCCCTCTTCTTTCAGCCTTTGGATCACTTCTTTTATAAGGGTTGTCTTTCCAGCATTATGAGGCCCACAAAAGGCTATTATCTTCATAGTTTTCATTTAAACTACATTTATTTGTGCTTGACAAGGTTTTTTATGCTTTATATATTGCACAACCAGCAATGGGAGAAAGGAGAAGTTTTTGGAAACACCCGGCAACACTCAAGAAAAGCCTGCCGAGAGTAGGTCAATTTTAATTCAATTTTTAGGAGGTATTAAGGAACTATGAAGCACACAGGTAAAGTTAAGTGGTTTAACGACAAGAAGGGATATGGTTTCATAACCAGAGACGATACAGGCACAGATGTGTTTGTTCACTACACCGCCATTCAGGGCAATGGATTTAAAACTTTGTCCGAAGGGCAGAGTGTTGAGTTTGAAATAGTAGAAGGGGCAAAAGGCCCTCAGGCTGCTAATGTAAAGAAGAAAGAAGAGTAATTTAAAAGAGCCGGGGCTTCGCTCCTTTCTCCCTCTCCCAGAGGAGGTACTCTTTGACAGGTCTTGTGCTCGCCGTAATTGCTCTCGGTGTGCTTATTGTTGTTCATGAGCTTGGCCATTTCATAGCTGCAAAAAGTTTGGGCATATTGGTGGAGAAATTTTCCATAGGTTTTGGCCCGGCAATCTACAGCAAAAAGATAGGCGAGACAGAATACGCTTTAAGTATAGTCCCTCTTGGAGGTTATGTTAAGCTCTTTGGTGAGGATGAGGAGTCTTTAAAGGACATCCCAGATCATCTGAAAAATAGGGCTTTTACATTTAGATCTTTAAAGGAAAGAGCTTTAGTGGTAATAGCGGGGCCCTTTAGCAACATAATATTTGCACTTTTTTTAATTTACATTGTGTCTCTTTTAGGTTTTCCTGCGCTTTTGCCAGAGGTTGGCAGTATTGTGCCCAATTCCCCTGCAGAAAGAGTTGGACTTAAACCAGGGGATATAATAATTGAGGTGAACAGAAAAAGTATAAAAACGTGGCAGGATCTTGTCTCTATAATACACAAAAACCCTGATAAGGATTTGATAATCAAGGTTAAAAGAGACGGTAAGGTTCTGTCCTTTAAGATTCACACTGAATCAAAAACGCTGAGAACTCTATTTGGAGAAAAAAAGAGAGTTGGTCTTATAGGAATTGTGGCTTCAGGAAGAACCATTATTTATAGATTGAATCCTGTGGAGGGCTTTTTTGAGGCTTTAAAAAGAACAGGGGAGATGATCTATTTGACTATTCTTGGTATAATCAAAATCATAGAAAGAGCTATTCCTCTAAAGACCATAGGGGGACCCATTCTTATAGTGCAGATGGCGAAACAACAGGCTCAATCGGGAATTATTAATTTTATACTCTTTACCGCTCTCATAAGTGTAAATCTTGGTATAATTAATCTTATCCCCATTCCTGTTCTTGATGGAGGACACCTCTTGTTTTTTGCCATAGAGGGGATCAGGGGAAGACCGCTAAGTGTAAGAAATAGAGAGCTTGCACAGCAAATAGGACTTTTTATTCTTATACTAATCATGATACTTGCCTTTTATAACGACATTATGAGACTGGCGGGAAGGTAATTGCTGGTAGATCTTGCTGGCAGATCCCTTTCTTCTTTTGCAAGACCTGCAAGATATATAGATTGCGAAGTAAATAAGCGCAGTAAAGATTGGGATAAGGCTATTCTGAAAATTCTTCTCATATATCCTGATACTTATGAGATAGGAATGTCCAGCTATGGCTATCAGCTTGTTTATCATCTCATGAATTCTGTTGAAGGTGTTTTGTGTGATAGGGCATTTATTCCTTGGCCCGATGTTATAAATTATATGTTAGAAAAAGAGATTCCCCTTTTTGGCCTTGAGACAAAGAGAAAGGCCTCTGAATTCCATATATTGGCTTTCTCTCTTCATTATGAGCTTTGTTACACCAATGTTTTATGGGCTTTGAAGCTTTCAGGAGTGCCTCTTTTTCGTGGGGAAAGAAGGGATTTACCTTTAGTTATTGCTGGTGGTCCTTGCACAAGCAATCCCTTGCCTTTGTTTCCTTTTATAGACGCCTTTTTTCTGGGGGAGTGGGATGAGGAAATATTCCATCTTTTAAATGAGGTTGTTTCACGAAGAATTCTTTCCCGTGAGGATTTAATCTCTTTTTTCACAAGTCATGAGGGAATCATTGTTCCCGACCACAAAGGTAAGGGAAAGATGATAAAAGTCAAAAGGTTATCATCCTTTCCCAATCCACCTCTTCTTCCACTTATAGATGTTCCCCATAACAGAATCACCATTGAGATAGCTAGGGGATGCTCCAGAGGATGCAGGTTCTGTCATGCTGGTTTTATAAACAGACCCGTTAGGGAAAGGAGTGTGGATGAGGTGTTAAAAATTTTAGAGGCCTCTGCTTTATCCACAGGATTTGAAGAGGTCTCTCTTTTATCACTATCGGCTACTGATCACTCGCAGATATCAGAAATTATTAAAAGCATGAAGTCTTTCACAGAAGGGTCTCTCATCTCCATATCTCTTCCCTCTTTTAGGGCGGGCACCTTAACAAATGATTTAATTGATGCCATCAAAAAGGTTAAAAAGACAGGATTTACCATAGCTCCAGAGGCAGGAAGTGAGAGATTAAGAGCTGTAATAAACAAAAATATCTCCGATGACGAGATTATAGAGACTGTGGAGAAGGCTGTTTATGCAGGATGGCAGTCTATTAAGCTTTACTTTATGATAGGTCTTCCTACAGAAGAGCAACAGGATATAGAAGCTATTGTTAAACTTATTAAACGGCTCTACAAAATCGGAGGCAAGCTTCCAAGAAGGCTGAAGTTTAATGTGACCTTATCGCCCTTTGTTCCCAAGCCCCATACCCCTTTTCAATGGGAATCCCAGGAGGATGTGGATTCTTTGAAGGACAAATTGAATTATGTTATTTCAAATTTTAAAAAAAGCAGGGTAAAGATAAAAAGCCACAATCCTTATCAAAGTTTGGTAGAAGCCTATTTCTCTAAAGGTG
>JALVKL010000246.1 GCA_027033775.1 bacterium
CTTGAAAAAGCCAGAGAATAGACATTCTAAAATTCCTGTTTACGAAGGTGTAAGGGATAATGTTTTAGGATATGTTCATATAAAGGATTTACTTCCTGTATTTAAAGGCTTAGAGGAGAAAAGTTTAAAAGAGTTGATTCTTCCCTGTCTTTTTGTTCCTAAAACTAAGCCAGTTCAAGAGATGCTGGAAGAGTTTCAGAAGAAAAAGATAGATATTGCTATAGTTGTGGATGAGTATGGTAGTGTTGAAGGATTGGTGACTTTGGAAGATATTCTTGAAGAGATAGTGGGAGAAATACAGGATGAGTTTGATAGGGAAAGGGAAATGGTAAAAGAGATCTCTGAGAATGAGATCCTGTTGGATGCCACTTTGCCCATTTATGAGGCAAAGGAGATAATTGGATTGGAAGTACCTGACAATTTAGATGTGGATACTATAGGGGGATATGTGCTTCATCTTTTTGGGAGGATTCCTGAGGAGAAAGAGGAAGTAGAAGCGGATGGGTGGCGTTTTGTTGTTGATAAGATGAGAGGAAAACGCATTATTAAAATCAGAGCTATTAAAAAGAACAATGAGATTTCTGGGTACAAAAAGTAAAGGGGATGTTGTTCTTCTCGGTGTTCCCATGGACTGTACAGTATCTTATCGTCCAGGAACCCGTTTTGCGCCTCTTGAGATAAGGAAGTCTTCAGAAGCCATAGAGAGTTATAGTCCCTATCTTGATATGGATTTAGAGCAAGAGTCTATATGGGATGCAGGAGATTTAGAACTTCCCTTTGGGAATGCTGAATCTTCTCTTGTGAGGATAGAAGAGGCAATTTGCAATTTTCTGTCTTTGGGAAGGAGAATTCTTTCTATAGGTGGGGAGCATCTTTTAAGTTTAGGGGTTATAAGAGCTTTTAAGAGGTTTTATCCAGATGTGTTATTTATACATATAGACGCTCATACAGACTCAAGGGACCATTATCTTGGAGAAAAGCTCTCTCATGCCTGTGTAATTAGAAGAATAAGGGAAGAGGGAGTAGACATCGTTCAGTTGTGTGCCAGATCCGGTTTAAAGTCTGAGTTTGAGTATTTGAAAAAAGAGAGCCTCTTTTTTTCTCCCTTTTCGCTTTCTCTGGATTTCATAGAAAATGTAACCGAGAGGCCTTTATATGTATCTATAGATATAGATGTTTTAGATCCTGCCTTTTGTCCAGGAGTTGGTACCCCTGAGCCTGGGGGAATAGAGGTCAAAGAGTTGATAAGATTTATTGGCAACATGCGAAACTATAATATTGTGGGAGCAGATTTGGTGGAGCTTTCTCCCTTAGCCGATCCTTCTGGTAACTCTTCTGTTGTTGCTGCCCTTATTGTAAGGGAGCTATTGCTTTTATTATCATTGTCTTCAAGATACCATGCAGGATCTTAGGTATTTCTCTTTTAATGATTATCTTAGAAAGAAATTTGGTTGCAGAGTTGCCAGAATCCCTCTTAATCTTGGTTTAGGTTGTCCCAACAGGGATGGTCTAATATCCTTTGGTGGGTGTATCTTCTGTGATCATACAGGCTCTGGTGTTGCTGATTCTTCTCTTTCCCTTGAAGAGCAATTGAGGTTGGGCATTGAACGTGCAAAGAGAAGGTATAAAGCAAAACTTTTTCTGGCCTATTTTCAGGCATTCTCAAATACTTATGCACCTGTAAATAAGCTCAAAGAATTTTACGATAGAATCCTTGCCTTTCCTGAGATTGTAGGCATTATTATTGGAACACGTCCTGATCTTGTAAACCGCGAGATATTGGATTTAATAGCTTCTTACAAAAGGCATTTGGCTGAGGTGTGGGTAGAATATGGACTGCAAAGCGCCCATTATAAAACCTTAAGATTGATTAATCGTGGACATGGACCTTCAGATTTCCTTTATGCGGTCAAAATAACAAAGGAAAAAGATTTAAAAGTGGGATGCCATGTGATTATAGGTCTTCCTGGTGAGGATAGAGAGGATATGATAGAGACAGCAAGATTTGTTTCTGCATGTGGTGTTAACGGTGTAAAGATACATCTTTTGCATGTCCTTAAGGACACTCCTTTGGAGAAGCTGTATAAAGAGGGGAAAATCAGGTTGTTAGAATTAGAGGAGTATGTGGATCTTGTTGTAGACTTTCTGGAGCATTTATCGCCTGACATAGTGATTCAGAGACTAACAGGAGAAGCACCTAAAGAGAGGCTTGTTGCACCCTTGTGGTGTCTAAATAAAACTGAGGTTATAAATAGAATTAGAGAGCGCCTTAAAGAGAGAAACACCTTTCAGGGTAGAGCCTTAT
>JALVKL010000247.1 GCA_027033775.1 bacterium
GGTGGGTTTTTGCGCTTCTATTAAGATCCCGCAAGATCCTGATATCAACAAATTTGTAAACTACTATTTAAACGAAGATTATCAGTGGTTTCTAAAGGCTTTAAAAAGATACAGCTTGTATAAAGGTATCGTTGAGAAAATCCTTAAGGCAAATGGATGTCCAGAAGAATTGGCTCTGCTTCCCATAGTGGAAAGTGGCTATAACGGAAAGGCGATATCAAAAAGTAGCGCAGTGGGATACTGGCAGTTTATAAAAAGTACAGCAAAAGAGCTGGGACTTAAAATCAACGGCTATATAGATGAGAGAAGGGACATAGAAAGATCCACAGAAGCAGCGGCTATATATCTGAAAAGGCTTTACAACATATTTAAAGATTGGGATCTTGCCCTTGCTGCTTATAATGCAGGAGAAGGCTATATAATAAGGACCTTACAAAAAACCGGCCTGAAATCCTATTGGGAATTGAGGAAAAGAGAAATCCTTAGAAAAGAAACAAAAGATTTTGTCCCCAAGTTTTATGCTGTTTTGAAGATTTTGAAGGAAAATAAGGTGATGATACCCACTAATAAAACAAAATTAGTGAAAATCCATGTTCCAGGGGGCATAAATTTAAAGGATCTTTCTATTTACACTGGTACCAGCTACAGATTCTTATGTGAGATTAACCCTCATCTTTTAAGAAAGAGAACTCCCCCCTTTGGGGCAAAGATATATGTTCCAAACAATTTAGTGAACCGAACAAGATACGCTGTAAACATCATATTAGCCAAAAGAAAAGCAGCCTCTTTGGGAATAAAGTTTTACAGAGATTACTGGAGAGGATACATAGTAAAAAAGGGAGACAGCCTCTGGAAAATTGCTAAAAGGTTTGATGTGTCAGTGGATCTGATAAAGACCTTGAATTCAAAAAATACCAATAGATTAAAGATTGGAGAGGTTTTATTGATACCCACCAAAAAACTGAAAAGGCATATAATCTTAGCGAAACCGAAAGAGAAATCCATTGTATACAGTGTAAGCCAAGGGGATAGTTTATGGAAAATATCAAGGGTCTTTGGAGTCAAGGTAAATACTTTGATGAAGCTAAATGGAGTAAGGTACATACTGAAGCCAGGACAAAAACTGAAAATAGTGTTGGAGGAGACAGAAGTTGGGCAAAAGACTTAAGCTAGCCTCCTTTGCCGCTGTGCTGATTATTATAAGTGTAGGTCTTTATATGTACGCAAGGGTATACTTCTCACCAAGCTACATACATTATAGGGTTGGTGAGCGCCTCTTTAAAGAGGGAAAATACCAAGCAGCTTTGAAAGAGTTTGAAATAGCCTTCAAGCTTGATCCTTATAACAGAGGGGCAAGATTGAGGATGGCAGAGATAAAGGAAATGTTAAAAAGGCATGGAAGAACTTTTAAAAAAGGTAGATAAATTGTTAATGGAACTGGCTGAGATAGGAGACATTGTTATAACCTTAAGGGAAGAAAACAAAAAATTAAAAAGCGAAATCGATAGACAAAAAAAAGAGATAGAAAGATTAATTAAAGAAAAGAGATTGATAAGAGAAAAAATCTCTTCCCTGATAAACAAAATAGAAGAATTGGAAGACCGCATACTGAAAAGCGGATATGAATAAAGAGCTTAGAAGATACCAAATACAACTTTTCAATTTAAAAAGAAATATACAGGCCCCTTTCAAAAGCAAAGAAGAGGTGGACGAGTTCTGCCAGCATCTTGAAAAACTGATAACCTTTTCCATAAAAGGCAAAAAGGATTCAGAAACAGAAAAAAACGCTCAAGCAGTGGCAAATATTATATTCAATAACCCATCCCTGCTTAGGGTGATCTTGAATATCGGATATGAATTGCATAAATTAAAAAAACAAGTTAACAGTGTAAAAGCAGAGCTTGAATTAAAGATAGATGAGGCTCTGCAGATTTTAGATAAGATTAAAAAAGGGGAGGATTAGAAGGTCGCTGTCGCATAATCTGCGACAGCTTTCAGATAGATTTTCCCTCCCCAGGGAGCTTAGGTTCAATGTATGAGCCTTTGTATAAAAGGGTAAAACCTTCAGATATAGATGAGATAGTTGGACAAGAGCATCTCTTAGGCGAAAATAAACCCTTGAGAACACTAATAGAAAGGGGAAGTTTACCTTCCCTGATATTCTATGGCCCCCCAGGAGTTGGGAAAACGCTTGTAGGAGAGCTTCTCTCAAAGAGAATAAATGCGCAATTTATAAAGATCTCTGCTGTAAATGCTGGAATAACTGAACTCAAGAAAATTGCTGAAGAGGCAAAAAGATGGAAGA
>JALVKL010000248.1 GCA_027033775.1 bacterium
AAGCCTACAAGGGTTGGTTTTACCTTTCTTGAGGATGAGACCAAGGTGCGAAAGTGCAAAAAATGTGGAGAGATAATAGATAAATAACGAAAGGAGCGACGGGTATGGTACCTCGTCTGAAAGAGAAATACGAAAAAGAAGTTGTTCCCCAGCTTATGAAGGAGTTTGGTTATAAAAATCCCATGGAAGTTCCGAGGATTGTTAAGGTTGTGTTGAATATGGGCATAGGGGAAGCCACTCAGAATCCTAAGGTTGTGGATCATGCTTTAGAACAGCTTGCTGCCATAGCTGGTCAAAGACCCTGTGTGAGAAGAGCTAAAAAGTCCATAGCACAGTTTAAATTGAGAAAGGGTATGCCTATAGGAGTTTCTGTTACATTGAGAAAAGACAGAATGTGGGAGTTTTTAGACAGACTCTTTAATCTTGCTCTCCCAAGGGTTAGGGATTTTAGAGGTGTGTCTGATAAATCCTTTGACGGAAGGGGAAACTACACTTTGGGAATTCCCGAACAGATAATATTTCACGAGATCAATTACGATACCATAGATAAAGTGAGGGGTCTTTCTGTAACAATCGTTACCACTGCTGATACCGATGAGGAAGCCAAGGCGCTTTTAGAAAAATTGGGAATGCCTTTTGTTAGGAGGAGGTAAAAGGTGGCTAGAAAAGCTCAGATGGAAAAGATGAAAAAACCGCCTAAATTTAAGGTGAGGTGGAGGAACAGATGCCCTATATGTGGTAGGGCTAGGGGTTATCTGAGAAAATTTAATATGTGCAGAATATGTTTTAGGAAGCTGGCTTCTGAGGGTAAGATTCCTGGTGTAAGAAAGGCAAGCTGGTGAGGTGAGAGATGGTCACGGATCCTATTGCGGACATGCTAGCACGTATTAGAAATGCTTTAATGGCTAAGAAGGAGGAGGTTAGGATTCCTGCGTCTGGTATCAAAAAGGAGATTGCCAGGATCCTTAAAGAGGAAGGATTTATAGAAGATTATCGGGTGGAAGAGTCAAACGTTCAGGGAGAAATAGTTATAAAGCTAAAATATCATAAAGGGGAGAGTGTTATAAGGGGTTTAAGGCGTGTCAGCAAACCAGGTAGAAGGATATATGTGAGTAAAACTGAGCTTCCCAAGGTTTTAGGGGGGCTTGGTGTGGCAATAATAAGTACTTCAAAGGGAGTTATGACCGATAAAGAGTGTAGGAAGCTTGGCATTGGAGGAGAGTATATCTGTGAAATTTGGTAGGGGGAAGGGTAATGTCGAGGATAGGTAAATTGCCAGTGGAGATACCTGACGGAGTTGAGGTAAAAATAGACGGACATAGAGTTACTGTAAAGGGACCCTTAGGTGTTCTGGAGAGGGAGTTTCATCACAGGATAAAGTTTGTCAGAGAGGGTAATACTATAAAGGTTGAGAGGATCTCTGATAGCAAATTTGATAAGTCTTTACATGGTTTGAGCCGGACACTCCTTCACAATATGGTGGAGGGAGTGACCAAGGGTTTTAAAAAGGTTCTTGATATTGTGGGAGTAGGTTATAGGGCAGAGATAAAGGGGAAGAAATTGGTTATGAGCTTGGGATACAGCCATCCTGTAGAGTATGAAATTCCAGAGGGTATAGAGATTGAGTGTCCCATTCCTACAAGGATAATAGTGAAAGGTATAGATAAGGAGAAGGTGGGTCAAGTTGCTGCTGAGATAAGGGCTAAGAGGCCACCTGAGCCCTATAAAGGTAAGGGTATAAGGTATGAAGGAGAAGAGGTGAGGAGAAAAGCTGGAAAAGCGGGAAGAACTGGGAAGTAATCAGCTGAAGGAGGTTCGTGGTGGCTAAGCTTTCCAAAAGGGAAAAGAGATTAAGAAGGCATAAAAGGGTGAGAAAAAAGGTGTTTGGTACACCTGATAGGCCAAGACTTGTTGTCTTTCGTAGTCTAAAACATATATACGCTCAAATAATAGACGATACCATAGGACATACTCTTGTTTCTGCCTCCAGCCTTGATCCTGAGTTTCCCAAGGATAAAAGGGGCTCAAACATAGAAGGAGCCAGGATAGTGGGGGAGATTATAGGTAAAAAAGCCATAGATCATGGGATAAAGCGTGTTGTTTTTGACAGAGGTGGTTATAAGTATCACGGTAGGGTAAAAGCCCTTGCAGAAGGGGCAAGGGCTGCTGGACTTGAATTTTAGGGAGGATTGTAATGGATCTTATGGTTAGAAAGCTTGAAAAGGTTTCTCCTGAGGGATTGGATCTTCAGGATAGAGTGGTTTTTATAAATAGGGTTGCCAAGGTGGTT
>JALVKL010000249.1 GCA_027033775.1 bacterium
ACTCTCAAAACAACCTCCAAATATTATAATTCCGATAATATTTGCATAATTTTTATACTAAATCAATCTCATCAGATTGACTAAATTTGCAAACCAAAATAAAAACCCTTTAGTTTAAAGATAAGGAGGAAGTTGTGTTTTCTCATCCCCTTATTGAGAGATATGCCTCAAAGGATATGGTGGAAATTTTTAGTCCTCAAAGGAAATTTTACACATGGAGATTGCTCTGGATAGCCCTTGCAGAAGCCGAAAGAGAACTTGGACTTCCCATATCAGAAGAGCAGATAGAAGAGATGAAGAAAAATGCCTCTAATCTAAACCTTGAGCGAGCAAAAGAGCTGGAAAGAGAACTGAAACACGATGTTATGGCTCACATCCATGCCTTTGGAGAGCTGTGCCCCAAAGCAAAACCCATTATTCATTTAGGAGCCACAAGCTGTTATGTAACTGATAATACTGATGTAATTTTGATGAGAGATGCCCTTAAGCTGATATTAAAAAGACTTGTAAATCTAATAGAGGCTTTGAAGGAATTCAGTCTAAAATACAAAGATATACCATGCCTTGGCTACACCCATTTGCAACCAGCCCAACCAACCACTGTGGGCAAAAGAGCTGCCATGTGGCTTCAAGATTTCTTGCTTGACCTACTCAATGTGGAACACATTTTAAAAAATTTAAAATTTAGAGGGGTTAAGGGAACAACTGGTACCCAAGACAGCTTTATGAAGCTTTTTGACAATCAAGAGGAAAAGGTCAAAAAACTTGACATAATGGTAGCTCAAAAGTTTGGATTTGATAAGAGATTCCTTATAACTGGACAGACTTACACCAGAAAACAGGATTTTTTGGTAGCTTCCACTTTGTCAGGAATCGCCCAAAGCGCTCATAAAATGGGAACTGACATAAGGATACTCCAATCCTACAAAGAATTGGAAGAGCCTTTTGGTAAAAAGCAGATAGGATCTTCTGCTATGCCTTATAAGAGAAATCCAATGAAGTCCGAAAGGATGTGTTCCATTTCAAGATTTGTTATTAGCTTAATGGAATCCTTCTCCTACACCCATCCTATACAATGGATGGAAAGAACCTTGGATGATTCTGCTATAAGAAGAATTGCTATCCCTGAAATATTTTTGGGAACCGATAGCATATTGCTTCTGGCTTATAATATCATCAAAGGCTTAAAGGTTTATCCAAAAGTGATAGAAAAAAGGTTAAAAGAGGAACTGCCCTTTATAGCCGCTGAGGAAATACTTATGGAAGCTGTAAAAAAGGGAAAGGACAGACAAATCATTCACGAAAAGATCAGACAAATAGCTTTTGAAGCCTCTCAGAAAATAAAAGATGGAAAGGAAAATCCATTTATAGATTTGCTAATAAAGGAACCAGAAATTGGGTTAAAAAGGGAGCATATAGAAAACTTATTAGACCCTAAAAGGTTCATAGGCAGAGCCCCTTCTCAAGTGGTTGAATTTATAAACGAAGAGGTCAATCCTGTACTTGAAAAATATAAAGACCTTTTAGAAGAGATGGAAGAGGTGAAAGTTTGAAGCTGAAGAAGCTTCACCCATGGAATGTAAAGCCCGAAGAAGCTATGAGAATTCAGAAGAGATTGGCCAATCTTGTAATAAAAGAAGGCAAACTGAACAAAATAAAATATATAGCTGGAATAGATGTCTCCACAACCAAAGCAGAAGATACAGGTTTTGCTGCTGTGGTTGTTCTGAGTTATCCTGAACTCAAAATTGTAGAAGTCTCATACTCTAAAAAGAGAATACCTTTTCCTTACATCCCTGGACTTTTATCATTTAGAGAAACTCCCATAGTTGCAGAGGCTTTGGAAAAATTGAGGATAGAACCTGATATCGTATTTATAGACGGTCAAGGAATAGCACACCCGAGAAGATTTGGAATCGCATCGCATATAGGTGTGTTGCTGGATAAGCCCACCATAGGAGTGGCAAAAACAAGATTAATAGGAGATTATGAAGAGCCAGAAGAAAAAGCTGGCAGTTTCTCATTTCTTTACGACAAGGAAGAAATCATTGGAGCTGTTTTGAGAACAAAAGATAATGTAAATCCTGTATTTGTATCCATAGGCCACAAAATCTCTTTAGACGAAGCTATAAAACTCACCCTATCCACAACCAAAGGGTATAGGATACCTGAGCCTACAAGATTGGCTCACATAGAGGTGAATAAAATCAGAAGAAATGAGACAGAAAAGCGTCAACCCAGCCTTTTTGACAAACTTTCATAAAGATTTTTTACAGGTAAAGCCA
>JALVKL010000250.1 GCA_027033775.1 bacterium
GAGATTGTGGTTTTCATAGATAAGGAGAGAAGGGGATGGTAAAGCCTACATATGGTTTTGTCACAGAAGATAACATGTGTCTTCTCACCGATTTGTACGAGCTTACCATGGCTGATAGTTATTTCAGAAGAGGAAAAAACCAGCTTACCACCTTTGATCTTTTTGTAAGGAGTATGCCGGAGCACAGGAATTTTCTGGTATCAGCAGGGATAGAACAGATACTCTTTTATCTTGAAAGGCTCCATTTTAGCAAAGAGTGTATAGATTACTTAAGAAGCTTGAAGCTCTTCTCCTCTGAATTTTTGGAGTTTCTAAAAGACTTCAGGTTCAGTGGTGAAGTGTATGTTATTCCAGAGGGGGAGATTTACTTTCCCAGAGAGCCTGTGGTCAGAATTACTGCTCCAAGAATTGAAGCACAGATTATAGAAACTTTTTTGTTAAACACCTTTAACTTTCAGTCGGCCATAGCATCCAAAGCGGCAAGAGTTGTTATAGCCGCCCAGGGAAGGGGTGTGGTGGATTTTTCACCAAGAAGAGATCACGGCTCAGATGCTGCATTGAAGGTAGCAAGAGCTTCATACATTGCTGGATGCATAGGCACCTCTTGTACCCTGGCAGGGATGATATATGGGATTCCTGTTTATGGGACCATGGCCCACTCATACGTTATGTCCTTTCCCACAGAGCTTGATGCCTTTAGAGCTTTTGTGGAAGATTTTCCCAACAACTCTATTCTGCTTATAGACACTTATGAAACCCTTCAGGGAGCAAGACACGCTGTTATTGTGGCAAAGGAGATGGAAAAAAGAGGTCAGAGGTTAAGAGGTGTGAGGCTTGATTCAGGGGATATAGCTGAGCTTTCCAAACAGGTGAGAAAAATTCTCGATGATGCTGGTTTAAAGTATGTTAAAATCTTAGCCTCTGGCGATTTGAATGAGTATAAAATTAAAGATCTTCTTGAAAAGAAGGCTCCTATAGATTTCTTCGGAGTTGGTACAGAAATGGGTGTATCTAAAGACGCTCCAGCTTTAGGCGGAGTTTATAAGCTTTCTGAAGATGACAGAGGACCGAGGATAAAGCTGTCAAGTGGTAAGGTGACACTTCCTGGAAAAAAACAGGTTTACAGAGTGATAAAAAACGGGAAAATGGTAAAGGATATTATCACTTTAGAGGATGAAAAACCTGAAGAAAAGGAGGTTTATCCGCTTTTGATTAAGGTTATGGAAAAGGGAAAAATTATTGAAGAGCTTCCTTCTTTAAAGAAAATACAGGAAAAGTTTATGGAAAGGTTAGATATGCTACCCGATGAGCTAAAAGAGATAGAGGAGCTTAAAGAGTATCCTGTGGAGATAGGAAAAGAACTTTCTGCTTTGACAGAAAAGCTAATAGCTGAATACTATAAGTTGGAAATGAGCATATAGGAGGAAGGTGTGGATTTTAGAAAATGTTTTATAATGCCCTTCAATTTAATTCTTTCACAGCCTGTTTTTCTGGTGCCAGCAGTAATACCAATAATAGTTAATTTTCTCATTCTGATCTTTGGCGGTGTTAGCTTTATGGCAGCTATAGCAGGCGGTGGCAAAGGAACAAGTGTAACTTTTGGTTCATTATTTGTTGTCTGTATTTTGATTTTGATAAGCATGATAGCAGAATTTATAGCTCACGGTATGCTTGTTCATATGACGTATGCATATGAGAGCACCGGAAAAATAGTGCTTGAAAACAGCCTCAAAGTGGCCTGGGAAAAGATTGGAAGTATACTTCTTGCAGCGGGTATCGTCAGTATATCCGCTATTATTGGATTTATGTTCTTTATAATTCCTGGTCTGATAGTTCTTCTATTTTCAGTCTTTACCGTACAGGAGATCATAATAAATTCCAAAGAGCCTGTTGAAGCTATAAAGGGAAGCATAGAGATAGTAAAGACCCATTTTGGAAATGTTTTGGGCTATTTCATTCTTCTTGTGATAATCGTAATGGCTATATCTGGTATCTTAAGTTTAATTCCTGTTATAGGAGCCCTTGTAGCCACTTTGATAACTACCCCTTATACTGCCATTTCGGTCACTTTGGTTTATCTTGAATTAACATCTCCTGTGGAAGAGGTGGTGAGTTATGGATAGCGATACTAAGAAAATGATTGAATCGGTCTTTGAGTTCCTTAAACGGGACGATTTAAAGGTGGAGTACAAGGAAGAGGTGGAAGAAGGCTTTAAAAAGAGCGAGGGAGCATCACACATAGCAAGAATAAAAACAATTACCTCTGAAGACGGAAAGAA
>JALVKL010000251.1 GCA_027033775.1 bacterium
ATTCCATTTAAAGGAGTGCTTTATGTTGGTTTAATGATAGAGGATGACAAGTATCCTAAGGTTTTGGAGTTTAATGTGAGGTTTGGCGATCCTGAGGCTCAGCCTATCCTAATGAGGATGAAAAGCGATTTGGTAGATGCCCTTTTGGCTTCCATAAATGGAACCTTGGACAGCTGTGAGATTGAATATCTCGATGATGCCGCTGTTTGTGTTGTTATGGCTTCTGGAGGCTATCCGGGTAAATACGAAAAGGGAAAGGAGATTTTTGGTTTAGAAGAAGTGGAGAAGATGGAGAAGGTTAAGGTCTTTCACGCAGGAACCAAGAAGGTGAACGGTAAGTTTGTTACAAATGGTGGAAGGGTTTTGGGTGTTACTGCTTTAGGTTCTGATATTAAAGAGGCTATTGATAGAGCTTATGAGGCTGTTTCTAAAATAAGTTGGGAAGGAGTGCATTATAGAAGAGATATAGGAAGAAAAGCCCTTAGGAGGCTTGGTCTTATTTGAAGATAGAGATTCTCGCTTCGGATAGTTTAGGTGTCAGGAGTATGGCCACCTGTGTAGAAGCAGGTGGCCATAAAATTTTGATAGATCCTGGAGCTGCTTTAGGTCCAAAGAGATATGGTCTACCACCGCATAGATTTGAGTTTGAAAGATTGAGGTTCATAAGGGATCTTATAAAGAGAAGAGCAAAAGAGTCAGACATAATTATTATAACACATTATCACCATGATCATTATAATCCTGAGGATTTCGAGATATATGAAGGAAAAATTGTTTATCTTAAGGATCCGCAAAAGAATATAAATCGGAACCAGAAAAGAAGAGCTGAGCTTTTGATAAAAAATATAAAAGCCAGAGTCAAAGGCTTGGAAGTGGCAGAGGGCAGGTCTTTTAAATTTAACGGCTTAGAGCTTATCTTTTCTGAGGCATGTCCTCATGGGATTAACGAGAGGTTGGGATGTGTGGTGCAGGTTTTGATCAAGGATAAGAATTTAAAATTTGCTTATACTTCGGATATACAGGGAGCTCCTTTAAAGGTCCATTTGGACTTTTTGTTGTTCCATAAACCTGATATAATATTTATGGATGGACCACCTCTTTATTTGGGAAAAAGGGTCTTTCCTGAAGAGGCCTTAAAGGATTCTATTAAAAATATAAAATTATTGATTTCAGAGATTAATCCTAAATATTTTATACTGGATCATCATATAACACGCGATCTTTCGTTTAACGAGAAAGTGGAAGGTTTGTATAACAATTATTTGATCACTGCTGCTTCTTTTATGGGAAAAAGAGAGCTTCTGTTGGAAGCAAAAAGGAAGGATCTGTGGAAGGCTAATGAAGCTTGCCTTCAGGATAACTAAAAATAACAAAAATAGCTTCTTACCGCTGTTTTCCTCTATTAAAAGGGTTTTTAGAGATGCTGAAATCTACCTTGTCAAAAGTGAAGAAGAGATAATTTCTGGTGATTTTGATATCCTTTTTTATTCCTTTATGAGTCCTGATCTTTCTTGGATAAAACAGGAGCTGGCAAATATAAAGAACAAAGACATATGCCTTGTAGCAGGGGGAGCACACACTTCCGCCGATCCTGAAGGTGTATTAAATATGGGCTTTGATTCTGTAGTAGTAGGAGAGGGTGAAAAAAGTATCGTCTCTTTGATAAAGGATTACAGAAATGGTAATTTAAAGCCCCTTTATCATTCATATGTGAGTTTTATTGATTATTCTTTTTCTGATTCTTTATACACCTCTGCCGTTGAGATTGTGAGGGGCTGTGTCCACCGATGTAAGTTCTGCCAAGTGCCGTATCTTTTTAAGGGCGTAAAATACAGAAGTATTGCGTCTGTTTTAAGGGAAGCAAGGATTTTACTTGAAAGAAAAAGAAGTTTTATCAGGTTTATTGCTCCCAATTCTCTTAGCTATCTTTCCTATGACGGTGTTACACCAAATATAAAGGCATTGGAGAGGCTTTTTTCTGGTCTTAAAGATATAGGAATAAAGGAGATATTCTTTGGTTCCTTTCCCTCTGAAGTTAGGCCTGAATCCGTTGTTCCTGAAGCAGTTAAGTTGATGGCAAGATTTTGTGCTAACAAAAGGGTGGTAATGGGGATTCAAAGCGGTTCAGAGGAAAGATTATTCAAACTCAACAGAGGACATACGCTATCTCAGGTTTTAAATGCTATAAATATATTGAATAATTTTGGATTCTATGTGGAGGCGGATTTTATATTTGGATTTCCGAACGAAACCGATAAAGAAAGAAAAGAGACATTAAATTTTATCTATTACATACTTTCTCATTTTCAAGTTTATATCCATGCTCACACATATATGCCCCTTCCAGGAACACCCCTTGCATCTCAGAAGCCCTCTTCGCTTCCCAAATGGTTTAGGGCAAAACTTCATGAGCTTGAAAGAGAAGGCTTGTTAAGGGGATTTTGGCAAAAACAGGAAAAGATTGGAGAGCATCTATGGAAGGAAAGAGCCCACCTGTGATAAAAGTGGCGTCAAAGGCAGGTTTTTGTTTTGGAGTGAAAAGGGCAGTGAGTATAGCCTTTGAATCTGCCAAAAATAATTCTTCCTGTGTTTATACCATTGGTCCTATAATACACAATCCTCAAGTTGTCAGGCTTTTGGAGGAAAATGGTATAAAGGTTCTTTCTTGTGTGGATGATGTTACTCCTGGCTCCTGCGTTATAATAAGGTCTCATGGGATTCCCCTTGAACAACTTGAAAAGCTGAGAAGAAGGGGAGTGAAAGTTATAGACGCTACATGCCCTTTTGTAAAAAAGGCACAGGATATAGTTTCTAAGCTCGTTGATGAGGGTTATGTTGTGGCTGTAATGGGTGAAAAAGAGCATCCAGAGGTGCAGGCACTGCTTTCTTATGGAAAAAAGAGGGCTTTTATATACACAGATCTTCCCAAAAAGGCAGAAAGAATCGGAATAGTTGCCCAAACAACCCAGCTTCCTTCTGTCTTTTTTTCTGCTGTTTGTGAGGTGATGAGAAAATGTGAAGGCTTTACAGAGCTTAGAGTCTTTAATACAGTATGCCAATCAACTGCCGAAAGACAGTTAGAATGTAAAAAGCTTGCTGAAGAGGCAGATGTCCTCATAGTAATAGGTGGGAGGATGAGTGCTAACACCAAAAGATTGGTGGAGATAGCCAGATCCTGCGGTGTTGATGCTTATCACGTTGAGGTGGCGGACGAAATTGAGGGATCTTGGTTTTTGGGTAAAAAGATGATAGGGATAACTGCTGGAGCTTCTACACCTGAATGGATAATAGATGCTGTTATAGAAAGGGTTAAAAAATTGACGGGAGGGATTGTTCAGGATGGAAGAGTTAAAGGGCCAAAGAGGAGAGATTGACTCTCTATATGAGGAGACTATAAAGCCTCTTCATCCAGGAGATATTGTGAAAGGTAAAGTTGTAAGTGTGTCAGATAAAGAGGTTATGGTGGATGTTGGTTATAAAGCCGAAGGTGTTGTGCCAATTTCAGAATTTGATGAACCTCCCCATGTGGGGGATGAGATAGAGGTTTTTGTTAGGGCTCTTGCTGGAGAGAGTGGAATACAGATTTCAAAAAGGGAAGCGGATAAAAGAAGGCAGTGGCAGGAGATCTTAAAGGCTAAAGAGAACGGCTCTTATGTGAGGGGAACTATTACTAAAAGGGTTAAAGGTGGATACAGGGTCTCTTTGGGCAATTATGAAGCTTTTCTTCCTATGTCTCATGCGGATGTTAAACCCTTGGATGATCCTGATTCCCTTGTAGGTGTGGAGTCTATGTTTAAGGTTTTGGATGCAAAAATTGAGGGGAAGGTGCCCAATATTATTCTTTCCAGAAAGATATATCTGCAGGAGGAATACGAAAGGGAAAAAGAGGAGTTTTGGAACAGAATGGTGGAGGGGAAGATTATAGAGGGTCAGGTCAAAAGAATTGTGGATTATGGTGCTTTTGTTAATGTTGGTCCTGTTGACGGTCTTCTTCACATTAATGATATATCTTGGAAAAAGATATCGCATCCTTCAGAGGTTCTTAGGGAAGGTCAAAGGGTGTGGGTTAAGGTTCTCTCCTTTGACAGGGATAAAAACAGGCTTTCTTTAGGTATGAAACAGCTTACCCCTGATCCTTGGGAAAATATAGAGAAGAAATATCCTGTAGGCTCCAGAGTTAAGGGCAGAGTTTCCGGTTTAGTTGACTACGGTGCTTTTGTGGAGCTTGAGGAGGGAGTGGAAGGTTTAATTCACATCTCAGAGTTTTCCTGGACTAAAAGGATAAAACATCCTTCCGAGGTGCTTAAAGAAGGGGATGAAGTTGAGTGTGTGGTTATTGAGTTAAAACCTTCTGAAAGAAAGATCTCCCTTTCATTAAAGAGGATAGAGGAGAATCCATGGGATAAAGTTGAAGATAAATATCCTGTGGGTTCTGTGGTGGAAGGGAAAGTTAAAAAGGTTCTTGCCAATAGGGTTGTAGTGGAGCTGGAGGAAGGAATCGAAGCCTTTATAAATGCAGATGACCTTACATGGAGCAGACGTTTGAAAAGACCATCCGATCTGGTTCAGTATGGGGATGTACTGAAGGTAAAGATACTGGAAGTGGACAAAAAGAGAAAAAGAATAAGAGCGGGACTCAAGCAGATAATGCCTGATCCATGGGAAGAATTTATTTCCAAATATAAAGAGGGTGATATTGTTAAAGGACAGGTGACAAGCATTACTCCTTTTGGAGTTTTTATAAAGATAACCGATGATATAGAAGGGCTGGTACATATTTCTCAGCTTGATGAAAAGAAGGTTTCTTCTCCGGAAGATGTGGTTAAGGTAGGGGATACTATTACCGCTGTTATAACCAGGGTGGATAAAGAGGGAAGAAGGGTTTCTCTTTCTGTGAAAGAGTACAAACTCATGAAAGAAAGGGAAGAGATAGAGAAGATCATCTCCTCTTCAGGAGATTCTGTATTTAAACTGGGTGATGTTTTGAAAAAGGTCATAGGCAAAGAGTAGATTAGATGAAGAGGTTTCTCAGAGCTTTTGTTGTTTTTATTCTGCTTATTGTGGCTATATCTCTCTTAAACAGAATTAGGATAAGTAAAGTGGTTTTTAAGAATCGTATTGGTCTCATATACCTCAAAGGCACAATAACCTCTAAAACACTTGATGGGATTCTGCCTCTTTTGAAGGAAGCTGAAAGAAGGCCAGACATAAGAGGTGTAATTTTAAGAATTGACAGCCCGGGAGGAGCAGTGGCTCCTTCTCAAGAGCTTTATCACTACATTTTGAAGATGAGAGATTCTAAAAAGATTTATGCTTCTATAGGAACCGTAGGTGCCTCAGGTGCATACTATGTTTCCTCCGCTTGTAATAAGGTATTTGCTGATCCTGGCAGCTTGGTGGGAAGCATAGGAGTTATATTTTCCTTTGCTGAGATAAAGGACCTTCTTTCCAAAATTGGAGTTAAGCCCTTTGTATTTAAGAGCGGAAAATTTAAGGATGTGGGCTCTCCTTTCAGAGAACCCACAGAAGAGGAGAAGAAACTCATCGAAGCTCTTTTAAAGGATATACATACTCAGTTTGTCGAGGATGTTGCCAAAGCAAGGAATTTAAAGGTGGAAGATGTATCCAAAATTGCCGATGGTCGCATTTTCACGGGAAGGGAGGCTTTATCTCTTAAGTTGGTGGATGGACTCTTAACCTTAGACGATGTTATTGATAGACTCTCTAAAGATCTTGGATACAAAAAAAGGTTAGAAGTCACTGTTATAGAGAAGAGGAAAGGGTTTATTGAAAGGCTTAAAACTGAAACTATAGATTTTATCAGAGATATTAAGGCTGAGTTGATTGGAGGTTTAAGATGACAAAACTGGATCTGATTGAAAAAATAGCGGAGCAGTTTGACATTACAAGGAAAGAGGCTGAGCTTGCTGTTAATGCCTTTTTCTCCTCTATAAGGGAGGCATTGGATAAGGGGGACAAAGTTGAACTGCGGGGATTTGGAGTTTTTAAGGTAAGGAATAAAAAGGAGAGGATGGGCAGAAATCCCAGAACAGGAGAAGTTATTCATGTTCCTGCAAAATTAGTTCCCTATTTTAAACCGAGCAAAGAGTTAAAGAAAGCGCTAAATTTCAAGGAGTCATGAAGATAGGTGTAGTTTCAGATACGCACATCCCTTATGCAGCTTCTAAAATACCCGATGTTGTTATTGAAACCTTTAAGAAGGAAGGGGTTTCCCTAATATTTCATGCTGGAGATATGGTTAAAGAAGAGGCGTTGTATGATCTGATGGCAATAGCTGATGTGAGGGCTGTATCCGGTAATATGGACGATGCCTATGTGAGGGAAAATTACCCAGATAAACTGATAGTTAATGTCGAAGATGTTAAGATACTCATCGTTCATGGTTGGGGAGATCCTTATACACTTCCTCAAAGGATCTTGGAAGCTTATTCCCATCTTGGTGTAGATTGCATAGTTTTTGGTCATTCTCATAAACCTTACTCTGGGAAACTGGATGGGATTTATATGTTTAATCCTGGAACTCCCACAGACAGAATGTTTGCTTCAAGAAGAAGTTTTGGAATACTTGATGTTAAGGGCAAGGATATTTCTGGTAGTATCGTTTATATTGATTAACAGTTTATGTTTAGCAGATGAAGTACTTCTGGGAGAGCTAAACGGTGTTGTAAATCCCCCTATGGCTTCTTAC
>JALVKL010000252.1 GCA_027033775.1 bacterium
CTTCTATCTCCATCTCTGCACATCCTGGCCCCATACCCTTCACATTTCCGCTAAAGGCATCTGAAAGAAGATCCTGTCCAGCTCCATAAAGTTTGAGTTTTTTGGCAACCTCAGTGCATCTCAAAAAGATATCCCAAGCAAGCTTATGAATATCAGCATTATCTTCACCCTTTGTATGGGTCATTATAAGAGAAAGATCATCCCCACAATGGGCTACATAATAATCTATTATCATTCCATCAGCCCTTGCAGCATCCAAGCTTTCCTGAGCCATCTCCACCAATTTGGGGTGCATGTTACTGTGACCCACATAACCACCTATATCCGCTTTAATCACGCTTATTGTTACTTTCATTCACCACCTCCCATTCCTTTTATAGCAAGATAAGCCGCACCTAAAACTGCACTAAACTCTCCAAGCACAGCCAATTTCAACTGTATTCTATCTCTTATCCCTTTAAGAACACGCTGATTAAACTCTGCCTTCACTGGATCCATTAGTATCATACCAGCTTTTGATAGTCCACCCCCAATTACCACCACCTCTGGATCTAAAGCATTTACAAGGCTGGCAAGTCCTATACCCACATTCGTTCCTATAATCCTAAAACCTTCTATAGCAAGAGTGTCTCCTTTAACAGCTGCCTCATAAATCAATTTAGGAGTCAAATCTTCAATAAATTCAGATAAAATAGAGGCTTCTCCTTCATTCAATCTGTCTTTTATGTATTTAATCAAAAAATAAGAAGAAGACATAGCTTCAAAACAGCCCTTATTCCCACAATTGCACAGGGGACCATGGGGATCTATGGTTATATGACCAAATTCTCCCCCAAAACCATGAGCCCCATGCCAGATATTTCCCTTGAAAATCAGCCCTCCCCCTATTCCTGTTCCTATGGTTATACAAAGAAGAATATTTGCCTTTTCACCAGATCCTTTCCACCACTCACCTAAAGCATAAAGATTGGCATCGTTGTCTATAAAAACTGGAAGAGAGAATCTATCTTCCAGAAATGCCTTCATATTAAAAACCTCAAAACCGGGAAGATTAGGCGGATAATAAATTATACCTTTTTCAGGATCCAAAGGACTCGCTACTGCAACACCAATGGCAACCACCTTGTATTTCATAAAATTTTTAATCACTGAAGTTATATTAGATAACACCTTTTCCTTACCAAGATAAGCCTCTGTGGGTACAGAAATCTTTTCAACAAAATTACCATTAAAATCCAAAAGACCAGCTTTAATTCTTGTGCCACCAATATCTATTGCTATCACAAGCCCATCTTTCATCTTGATATCACCGGATTTAACAAAAACTTATAAGAAATCCAAACAGGCTCATTCTTTTCTATAATATCCTTTTGTTTGTAAACCTTTTCCCTTTCATCCCTCAACATACTGTAAGCTATTCTTAAATTGTGAATCACCAAAGGCTCAAATTTGTGTCTTCCAGAAGCCATCCTCAAAAGCTGTAGTGCTTTATCGGGCATATTGCTTTTAAGGAAGATAACAGAAAGATTTATCATAACAGCAGGGTTTCCTGGAAACATACCATATAAATATTCTGTTTTTTCTTTTGCTTTATCTATGGAATTCTTTTCCAAGAAGAAGACAGATTCATTAAAAATAGAGGTAAAGGGAAGCCTTTCAAAAAGGGCATCAAAAACGGAAAGACCCTTTGTATCTCCCAATTTTAACAGCCCGATGGCTAAATCATTATTTATTTTATAGCGATTTTCAGCACCCACTAACAAAGCCTCTTTCAGAAGATTTAAGCCCCTAACAACATCGCCAGATCTAATCAAAAAAGAACCTTTAACAGCCTTATCTTTAATAAGTAAAGCAGCTTTTTTAAAATACACTTTGTATCTTTTGTCTTGAAGAATGTAGAAGACTTCCCCTAAAAGATAACATAAAATAGGATCTTTATCATCCTTTTTAACAAGATTTAAAGCAGTATTCAGGAAATCTTCAGCATACCCATATTCGTAGTTTCTTAAAAGATAAAAGTGAATCTCTTCTCTTTTTACAAGACGAAACTCATGCACAAAAAAGATTATTTCTGCTACAAAAACTAAAACAACGAAAATAAAAAAAATCTGTAAAGACAAAGAAGCTTTATCTCTTAAATACTCAGAAACATCCCCAACAGAAGTTTTTTCTTCCCCTAAAGGTTTTTCAACTTTTCTCTCAACTTCAGAAGATACAGGGCTTATTTTCTTTCT
>JALVKL010000253.1 GCA_027033775.1 bacterium
TTTAGTTTTATTGCAGGCTTAATTTTTGGACTGTTAGCAAGACTTTTAACAAAAATCATTTTGGGGGTTTAACGATGAACAGGGAAAAACTTGAAATCTACAAGCAAAGATATGCTAAAGACTGGGGAAAATTCAAGCATTTAGAAAATGCAGAGAAGCTCTTTTATGAGTATGCAAAAGCAAAAGAGAAGCTGGAAAGAACCAAAGAAAAGGTAATAGCTCAAACACAGAAAGAAAAGAAAAGGGAAGCAAGGGCTTTAATCATTCTGGCTAAACTTTTAATCTCTCATCTGGGTCCCGAACAGGTCAGACACTTTGTCCTGTCCCGCAGAAATGAATTTATCCAAAAGGAAAGAGGCAAAGAAATAGACTACTCAAAGTATATCTTCAACCTGCTTGACAAGAAGGAGTGAGGGTTTTCGCCCCCCGCTCCTCCCCTTCTTTTTTCAAAGCCCACGCCTCTTTTTCAAGTTTTGCAGTTTTTCACTCAATCCCCTTGAAACCAAATCTTATCCCTATTGCCATATCCCTTTAATCGTTAGTCTTCTCTTTTGGCGTTTATTTATGCCTTCCACCTTTTTTATATAAAGATGTATTATAAAAGCCATAAAACTATAAAACTATTGAGGGACAAGAATTTGAAAAAGGGAATTAAAAAAGTCGTTATAAAAAACTCCTTTTCCTGAGTGTTGATGCTCAAGGCTTTTATAGTTTTATAGTAGTTTTATACCTTTCAAAACCGCATCACTACTGAGTTTTATAGGTTTTATAAGGATATATAGTCAGTTTTATAGGCGGAAAACCGCATCACTACTGAGTTTTATAGGTTTTATAAGGATATATAGAGGTGTTTTATAAAACTAAAGATTTATAAATTGACAAAAAAAACGAAAAGATATAGGATAATAGGAAAAGAGGTGATGGAGATGGTTATGGATAGAATTTTTGAGGATAATAAACTTTATACTCCGAGTGAAGTCGCAGAGGTTTTAAGAATTACAAAAGAGAGTGTTTACTACTATATAAAGACCGGTCGTTTAAAAGCTAAAAGAGTTGGTAAATCTTGGAGAATTTTGGGGAAGGATTTGAATGAGTTTATTGAAGTTAAAAAATAATAATGGGAGTGCTGGGAACACTCCCTTATTAGCCTTACTGGTTGTAGGAAAAAAACAGACACGGAGGATATTCCAATGTCTAAAAATAATGGTAATTCAAATCAATCTAAAGTTCAAGATTTTTGGTCTTTAATTGAGTATTCTTTTGATGACATAAAGAATGTAGAAACAAAAAACATTCGTTGGGGGTTCTTTGTAGAACAGGGGATTAATATTTTTGTTGCTAAGGCAGGGGAAGGAAAAACCTTACTTTTATATACTATAGCTCTCCAGTATCTTAAAGAAGCCAAAAAGGTCTACTATGTAGATTTTGATAATCCTGTCGACCTTCCGAAAGACAGAAATTTTCCAGATATCGTGGAAAATCTTGGAGTAAAAGATTTTCTGGTGTATATCAATACAAACCACTATTTGCGTTATCTTGAAAAGCGGAATAAAGGAAGTATTGGTAAGTTTTTAAAGGAGTTATTTGAGGCTGTAGATAATAACAGTGTGGTGTTTCTTGATAGTGTTCAAAACTTTATTGATGTTAACGACCAAAAACAAACAACCACATTTATGAATATGCTGAGGAAATACTCAAATTTGAAAGGTCTCACTTTTGCGGGTATTCACCATACCGCAAGAACCACAGGAAAGACAAAGGGGCATACTCAGATTGAGGATATGGCTGATAGTGTTTATATGGTTAAAGCGTTTAAAGATGGGTCATTAATTGAGAAATGGGGGTTAAGTGTTGCTAAGCAGAGGTATAGGACATCACCAGAATTAACCATTATCTTGAAAGATAATTTTGAAATGGAAATTGATGATGTAGCTATCCTTGATGAGAAAATTTTAACTATTCTCCGTGTCGCTGTATCGCTTATTAGAAAGTCTGACAAGGATTTAATACAGAAGGAACTAAAGGAAAAGATAAGGGAAAAACTCCCAAGTGCGGGCATTACAAGAATTGATAATATTATCAGGGAATATACACAAAAAGGATTATTCAAAACTATAAGAGGTGGGGCTACAAATAAATTATTCTACAAAGTCAATGAAGAAAGCCCTTACCTGAAACTATTGTTTGAAAATGATTTATCAGAGGTAAAGAAAGAACTACTAAGCG
>JALVKL010000254.1 GCA_027033775.1 bacterium
AAAGGATGTGCCATACCTGCCGTTGTCAACGCCCACTCTCATCTTGATTTTTCAACCCCCATTTATGCCACCAACTTTATCTCTTGGATAGAGAAGATAATCCTTGAGACAAACTCGGCAAGGGGATACCACAAAAAAACTATTGAAAATTTAAATAAGTATTTAAAAACAGGGATCTTGTATTATTTAGACATTACAAGGGATTTAGAATACCCTATAAAAAGTGAACATATCATGCCTTTTTATGAAATTATAGGAGATGAAAATAGATTCCTTCCTGATCTTCCAGATAGGTTTATGGTGAGCCTCCATGCCCCTTATAGCGTGTCCCCTGAACTTATGGTTAAAGCAAAAAAAAGATACAAAGGGAAGCTCTTTATGATACACATTGCTGAAAATTTTGAAGAGATAAAATTCTTAAAAGGCGAAAGGAATTTAATAGAAGAGAGGATATACCCTCTTGTAAAAAGGAAAAAAAGCTTCAAGGAAACATTCAGATCAAGTATAGACTTTTTAGAAAAACTCTCTCTCTTAGATGAAAAAAGCATATTGGTGCATTGCATAGAAGTGGACGAAAAAGATATAAAAACGATCTCTAAATACAAAGCCAACGTTGTGGTGTGCCCCAGGAGCAATCTCTATCTTTCTGGAAAGATAGCAGATATACCAAAATTCCTGGAAGAAGACATAAATGTGGCTTTGGGAACGGACGGTTTGGGAAGCACCCCAAATCTAAACATGTGGGAAGAGGCAAGAACCCTTTATCTATATTTTAGAGGAAAGAAAAAAATATCCCCTCAAACAATCCTGAAAATGCTAACATTAAACGGACTTAAAATCCTAAAAAAAGAGAAAGAGGCAAGCTTTATAGTGCTAAACACAACAGAAAAACGAGAAAATCTTGCCTTTGAAATACTGTATCAAGCGGAAGAGATTATTAAATCTGTCTATTTTAAAGGAAAAAGGGCAAATTCACTTTCTCACTTCAACAACAGTTAGCTTGTCAGGATGAATGTACTTTTTTATAACCCTCTTCACATCCTCTAAAGAGACTGCATTGATGAGCTTGGGAAACTCGTTAAGATAATTCTTACCAAGACCATAAAAGGCAGCGAAAGCCAAATAATCTGCTATCTCTCCATTGGTGTCTATCTTTAAAGGGAAACTTCCTGTAATGTATCTTTTAGCATCCTCAAGCTCCTCTTCAGTTGGGCCTGCATTCACATATTTTTTAATCTCATCTATAGCCTCTTTCACAGCTTCATCGGCAGCTTCATTTCTCGTCTGAAGAACTACCCTAAAAGTTCCTTTATACAAGGAAGGCTCAAACATACTGTATACGGAATAGGAGTATCCGCCTTTTTCCCTTATTCTGTAGAACAGCCTGGAAGTAAGCCCCCCACCTCCCAAAACCTGATTGGCCACATACAATTTGAGAAAATCAGGGTTCTTTCTGGAAACGCCTATATGCCCCATAACAATGTTCGCCTGAGAGACCTCCTTTTTTACCACAAAGGTTCCTGGAGTAAAGGCGGGCTCCTTTACCTTAGGATAAGAAGGCGCTCTACCCAGCCAATCAGAAAAGTACTCTTTTAGCTTTTTCTTCAGGGCGGATTTGTCAATATCTCCTACCACTATCAGCTTTGTTCCCTCAGGCAGGTAATGCTCCTTATAAAACTCCCTGACTTCGTCAAGGGATATCAACTTCACCGTATCTATATAACCTTTAACAGGTCTGTGATAAGGATGGTTTTTGCCATAGACAATCTCTCTAAACTTTTTAGAAGCTACAATTCCTGGATCTTCTTCCTCCTTGAGTATTTCGCCTATTATCTCCTGCTTCAACCTATTGAAATTGGATTCAGGAAAGGAAGGATGAAGCAGAACATCAGAGAGTATATCAAGCCCTCTGTCAAGATAACGATTCAAGACCTTCAGGGTAACAGAAGTGTAATCCCTGCCACCATCAACGCTTAAGTCTGCACCTATAAAGTCGATCTCCTCGGAGATCCTGAGAGCATCCCTTTCTTTGGTTCCCTCTAAAAGCATTTGGGAGGTAAAGTATGCAAGTCCCGCTTTACTTTCAGGGTCAAAGACAGAGCCAGCAGGAATAACAAACTTGAATATAACAAAGGGAAGAACCCTTCTTTCCACAAGCCAAACTTCAAGGCCATTATCCATTTTAAAGACTTCTGGAGTTATTTTAGCTAA
>JALVKL010000255.1 GCA_027033775.1 bacterium
TAACCACAGGAAGAAATAAAGACATAACAGTCTTTCTCAATGTAAAAGGAAAACCTGTGCTTTATAAAGAAAAACACCTCATTCTGACACCGGAGAAGCTGGAAACTTTGAGGGAAAACAGAATAAATTATGTCTATGTATACAAAAACGATTTAGGTGTAATAATTGACGATCTGGAAAAAGAGGTAACGGAGATTATGGCCAAGGAAAGGCCTGAACTTCCAACTATAAAAAAGATCATAGACAAACTTGAGGGAATATCAGAAATTATACTGAAATCCAACAAAAAGAATCACTTTATAAAAGCAGAAAAGGTGTCATCTGCCATAGCCAACTACATAGAGAACAATCCCAGAATGGCTTATCTTACTGCGTTCACCCTTAAAAAAGACTTTAGAACAGCGGTACACATAACCAATGTATACTCCTTGGTATCTGGTTTTGCGTATCATCTTGGATTTAGAAGCCAAGACTTTGAAAGGATCGCCACAGGAGCCTTTTTCCACGATACTGGAAAGATCAAGGTGCCCGATGAAATACTCAAAAAACCTTCTACATTGAACCCTCAGGAATACGAGATACTGAAAAAACATACAGTCTGGGGATACAAGATACTGAAAGAATACGACCTTAACGATTACGCACATATAGCCTATGAACATCACGAATTACTGGATGGATCAGGCTACCCCAGAGGTTTAGTAAAAGACGAAATCTCCTTAGAGGCACAGGTTGTTCAGATATGTGATATATACGAAGCTCTTGTAGGTCTAAGACCTTACAGAAACAGCTCCAATCCCTTTTCTGCCATGACCATTATAAGGGATGAATTCGTATTAAGAGACAAGCTTGATAAAAATCTGTTTATAGAATTCGTGATTTACCTTTACAGGCACAAAATTTGAGTGTATAAACCAGCACGTAAAATGAAAATACGCGAAAGAATAAGAGTAAGATACGCTGAAACCGATAGAATGAAGGCTGTTTATTACTCAAATTACTTTGTGTGGTTTGAAGTGGGAAGAACAGCCCTTTTCAACAGTATAGGGATTCCCTATAAAAAACTGGAAGAGGATATGGATTGTATACTTCCAGTTGTGGAAGCCTACTGCAAATACAGAAGATCAGCATATTTTGATGACGAAATCTACGTGGAAACAAAAATCTCTGACATCAAAAGAAGGTCTATAACCTTTAGTTATACTATACTTAAAGAGGACAAAACTCTTGCAGAAGGATACACCAAACACATTGCTATTAACAGCAAAGGCAAGATCATATCCTTCCCTCAAGGGGTATACCAAGCACTTTTAAAAGCGAAGGATGAAAATAATTGAATATAAAAATAACCAAGAAGATCTCTTAAAAGATCTGCTCCTTCAAAGGGAGATCCCAGAAAGAATTTCAAATATAGTAAAAAGTATTATTGAAGATGTGAAAAAATACAAAGACGAAGCCCTCATCAGATACACCCAAGAATTTGACCAGTGGGACGCATCTAAAGGGTTTGTGGTAGATCAAGAAGAGATGGAAAGAGCATGGAGGAGTTTAGGAAACGAGGATAAAGAAGCTATTTTATTTGCCAAAGAAAGGATAGAATCCTTCCATAAAAGACAGTTGGAAAGATCCTGGTTCATTGAAGAAAAAGAAGGATTTTTCGGAATGATGGTAAATCCCATTGAAAAAGTAGGAGTTTATGTTCCAGGAGGAAGAGCAAGTCTACCCTCCACTGTTCTTATGAACGTAATCCCTGCCAAAATAGCAGGGGTAAAAGAGATATATGTAGCATCACCTGCTCCACAGGGCTATAGAAACCCCTATATTCTGGGATGCTGCCATATATGCCAGGTAAATGAGCTGTATCTTGTTGGAGGAGCACAAGCTGTAGCAGCCTTTGCCTTTGGCACAGAAACTGTTCCTAAGGTGGACAAAATCGCTGGACCAGGAAACATTTATGTGGCAGAGGCAAAGAGGCAGCTGTTTGGAATTGTGGGGATAGATTCAATAGCAGGACCAAGCGAAATTCTTATTATAGCCGATGATAAAGCAAATCCAGACTATATTGCGGCAGATTTGTTGTCCCAAGCAGAACACGACCCTATGGCAAGATCCATCCTTGTTACCACCAGCAGAAAAATAATAGAAAAGGTGAGAAAAAGCATTGAAGAGCAGCTGGAAAGACTTCCCACTAAAGAGACTGCCTCTG
>JALVKL010000256.1 GCA_027033775.1 bacterium
CTTTGTAAGATCAAGGTCTATTCCCTGTAACTTCTCATACATAGCCTTTCCCAAACCCATAAAATGTCCCTATCACGCAGCAGAACCTGAAAAAGAAGGAGATTCCACACAGACCATCTTTAAAGGTATAAACGGAGACTTTATAGGACTGAGAGAGTATCAACCTCAAGATCCCATAAAATTTATACACTGGAAAGTCTCAGCAAAAAGGGGAAAGTTTATAGTTAGGGAATTCTCATCCCAAGAAAAAGAATCTCTATTTATTGAGATAAGCAAATTGCCGGGAGATATAGAAACAAAACTGTCTTGCGCAAGTTATATAGTTAATTTGGCATACAAGAAGGGAATGGCAGTTGGATTAAAGATAAAACATAAAGTGATACCACCCAAAAGAGGAAAAGCACATAAATTGTTGATACTTAAAGAATTGGCATTGTTTGAATCATGAGGTTGTCAAAGGTTGTCTTTATAAACACTTATATATGCTCAATTCTGGCACTTTTAATAGCGTATAAAGCAGTAGAATTACCCTTTATGATAGTATTTCTTGGCCTCATGTCGGCGGGAATATTTATGGATATAAAAAAGAGATACCCTATTCCCAGAAATGTCCTTAACCTAACCGCATTAATGACAGTGATTATCACTATATTTAGGATAAACATAAAAGACCCCCTTGTGCCTATTCTTGATGTTGCCCTTATTTTATTAGGAATAAAGCTTGTTGAGAGTAAAAAATTCAGAGACTACATGCAGATATACCTTCTCTGCCTCTTTTTATTCGCAGGCTCAGCCTTTTTTACATTCAGTATAAAGTTTCTCCTTTATTTTCTGATAATTCTCATTCTCATAAGTATATCAGCTGTCTTTCTCACAGTGATTAACCATTCAAAAGATGAGCGAATAAACAGAAATAACTGGTTTAGCATTTTCTCATTTGTTACCATGATACCCCTATCAGCGATACCCCTTGGTGTAGTAATATTTGCCATACTGCCGCGACCTACAGAACCCATCTTCTCTCTTATTCACAAAACAAAAGCAGCAAGCGGATTTTCAGACCGGGTAGCTTTAGGCGAAGTCTCAGAGATACAAAACGCGGACATAACTGTAATGAGAGTAAAAACAAAGAGATTGCCCAAAAATCTCCTATACTGGAGAGGCATAGTTTTAAACTACTTTGACGGAATTACATGGAAGAGAAAAGAGACAGAAACAACCACTAAAAGAAAGTTTAGAGGCAAAATAGCTGTTGAACAAAAGATATATTTAGAACCTTACCAGGGCAGATTTCTATTTGCCTTGGATCTTCCAGTGAAGATAAAATTAAAAAGGGTTGAACAAAAAAGGGATTTTGTCATCAAAGTTAAAAAGGATATTACGAAAAGAATAACCTATTACGCTCTATCTTACATAGACGGAATACCAGAAGATCCAATAACTTCTATATATTTTCAGATACCCACCCACCTTCCAAAAGAGATAGAATCGCTATCCAAAAAGTTATGTAAAAAAGATGCGGAGGAAACCATCAAAAATATACTCAACTACTTTAAAAACAACTTTAAATACTCCTCTAAGAGACTGCCAACTTCAAAAAATCCTCTAAAAGAATTTTTAAAGATTAAAAGGGGAAATTGTGAATTTTTCTCGTCCGCAACAGCCTTAATACTGAGAACATGCGGGATACCATCAAGACTGGTTGCAGGATACAAAGGGGGAGAATACAACGATATTGGCAAATATTATAGAGTCTCTCAAAAGGACGCCCACGTATGGGTTGAAGCCTTTGTAAAAAAGAGAGGGTGGATAAGAATTGACCCTACTCCAGCAAAATTGAGTATCGCAAAAAAGAGCGTAATAACTGAATTACAAAAACTTTTAGATCTTATAAATTATTATTGGGTAATTCTGGTGATAAATTACGATTTAGATAGACAATTGTCCATTATAAGGTCCATATCCCAGCTCAATTTTAAAGTTTTCTATATGAAATACATAAGATATCTCGCTTATTTAACAGCATTTCTATTTTTGGTCTGGATTTTACACATAAAAGTTAAAAACAAGAGCAAATATCTAAAACCTGAAGAGAAATTGATAAATCAATTTCTCCAAAAGATAGAAAAATTGGGCTACAAAAAGAGGGAAAGCCTTGGCTTCAGGGAATTTGTAAACACTATAAACGAAGAATACTTGAAAG
>JALVKL010000257.1 GCA_027033775.1 bacterium
ACAAACTGGAAAAACGTTGAAAAGGCCATAGAGAACCTTAAGAGGGAAAACCTAATAACTCCAGAGGCCATTCTCTCCTGTCCCGAAGAAAAACTCCAGGAGCTCATAAAACCCGCTGGATTCTTCAGGCAAAAAGCCAGATACCTCAAAAACCTGTGCCACTTCGTAGAGAAAAATGGAGGGATTGAAAACCTGAAGAGAATAGAAATGGAAAGTTTAAGAAAAGAGTTACTCAAAGTGAAAGGGATAGGGAAAGAAACCGCAGATAGTATTCTACTTTATGGGCTTAACAAACCATCATTCGTTGTAGATGCTTACACAAAGCGTTTGTTCTCCAGGTTAGGAATAATAAAAAGCGAAAAATTTACATACGAGAAGGTAAAAGAACAAGTTGAAAAAGAGATGCCACCTTCTGAAAACTTGGAAACGTATAAAGAACTCCATGCACTAATAGTAGAACACTCAAAAAAATACTGTAGAAAGAAACCTTTATGTGCCAAGTGTCCTCTGCGTAAAAGATGTTCAGCATATAGTAAAATGAAAACATCTGAAGTTAAACCGTGAAATTTTCCAGACATAACTATGCTAAAATAATTACGCTCAAAACTCTAAAGGAATAGCCCATGCGAGACCTAAGCTTCTTAAAACTACCTCAGGCCGGAATAGATACAATCATAACCTTCATACTCATATTAGCTATTCTAATCCTGGCACTTATTCTAATTGGACTTTTAAGGGAGTACTTAAAGGCTAAGAAACTTAAAGAGTTCTTCTTCAAGGAAGCCTATGAAAGAGGACTTTCAGACAAAGAGATCCAGATTCTGTGGGAGTACTCACTTAAACTAGGAAGGGACCCCTTTTTGACCCTAGAGTTTAAAGCTCCCTTTGAGAAAGTAGTGGATCTCTACCTCAAAACGGACCCGAACGCCGACGAAAAACTCGTTCAGGATATGAGAGTAAAACTTGGCTTTGACTACGTACCGTATTTCGTTCCTTTAGTATCTACAAAGGATATTGAGCTCTTTCAGCCGGCAAAGCTATATACTCAGGAAAAAGAAAGCTTTGAAATTGCACTTTTTGACAAAGACGAGAAGTATATGTACTGGGCGGTTATTGACAAAAAGGGAATTCCAAACATTTTAGAACAGAAAGTTACAATTTCCTTTGTAAGGAAAGGTGATGGTATCTATAAATTCGAAGGCACCGTTGAAGATATGTATACAGAAAATGGAAAAACTATCCTAAAAATTCCCCATACTTTTGAACTAACAAGGTATCAAAGGAGGGAGTATACAAGAGTTGAAGTTGAAATACCAGTAAGAGTTGGTATTCCTGTTGGGGAAGAGATTCAGTGGCTAAAAGGAGAAATTGTAGATATCTCTGCGGGTGGTGCAAAAGTCTGTATACCTTTAAGCGAATCTCAAACAGAACTACAACCGATGACCCAGATTATCCTTAAATTTGAGCTTGCTGGTAAGCAGCTCAACTTGAAGTCAATAGTTGTCAACGTTTACCCCAGAAGACACACAACCTGTTATGGCGTAAAATATGAAGGTATAAAACCTGAAGACCAGAAGTTTATCCACGATTTTGTAAAGAGAGAACAGCAGAAACTGGCCCAACTTCTTGTGAAAAATAGAGGATGAAAGGGATAAAAAGTCTCCTTAAAGTAAAGAGAAGGGAACTCTCAGAAGAGGAAAAGCGACTGAGAGAACTCCTTAGCAAACTGGAAGAGTTAAAGCTGAAAGAGAAACAGGTAAACCAGAAGATTGAGGAAATCAAAAGGTGGAGAGCAAGAACTTGCATTGAATTTGGATTCATGAATGAATATTCAAAGAGGCTCTTTAGAGAGATTGACGCACTGAGACGTAAAGCCGTAAAACTCTCTAGTGAGATAGAGAGGCAGAAGGAGAAATTGGCACTTAAAAGAGGCGAAGTGAAGGCTGTTGAAAAACTCGTAGAGAGAAGGGAGAAAGAGAAGTTAAAGAAGGAAGAGCTTCTCTTAGAGAGGTTTATCAATGAGGTTCTTAATAGCCGTACTAACGCTTAGTTTACTGGTGCCAGGAGCGCTGGGCCAGGAAAAGGTTGAAAAGAAAGAGACAAAGAAAGAGATTGAGAGACTTCTTGCACTAAAGAAAGAAGTAGAGTCTCTTATAAAGAAAAATCAGGAAATTCTTAAAAAGATAGAAGAAGAACGGGAAA
>JALVKL010000258.1 GCA_027033775.1 bacterium
TTAGGAGGATTGTAAATGATATGATACATGGCACCACACACTTTACATGTTCTTCTTCCCGTTAATCTTTTTAAAATCTCCTCATCTGGCACCACTATGTTGATAACATAATCTATTTTTTTACCCATCTCTTTTAATATCCCATCCAAGGCCTCCGCTTGAGCCACAGTTCTGGGAAAACCATCAAGGATAAACCCTTTTTCACAATCCGGCTTAGAAAGTCTCTCTTTAACTATTCCTATCACCACCTCATCTGGAACCAGCTGACCTTTGTCCATATACTCCTTTGCCTTTTTGCCAAGTTCAGTGCCCTCAGCTACAGCTGCTCTTAATATATCCCCAGTGGAAATCTGAGGAATACCATACTTTTCTGCCAACATCTGAGCTTGAGTGCCTTTGCCCGCCCCAGGTGGACCTAACATTATAATATTCATAGCTAACCTCCCAAAATTGGAGATTTTTTCATCAAACCTTCGTAATGTCTCATTATAAGGTGAGACTCAATATGTTGCATTGTATCAAGTGCAACACCAACCACTATGAGAAGGGCTGTTCCTCCAAAATAGAAGGGAACATGCATATATTTAATCAAAAGAGAAGGAAGAATACATACTGCCGCAAGATAAAGAGAGCCCACAAAGGTGAGCCTGTTAACCACCTTTTCTATATATTCGGCAGTCTTTTGTCCCGGTCTTATACCTGGTATAAAACCGCCATACTTCCTTAAATTCTCAGCCACTTCTTTGGGATTAAAGATTATAGCTGTATAAAAGAAGGCAAAGAATATAATCAATAAAGCATAAACGGTAAGGTAAGGCCACGAACCAGGAGAAACATAATCCACTATACGTTTAAGGGTGGGATTGTTGGTAAATTTGGCAATGGTCAAAGGAAACATCAAAATGGAAGATGCAAAGATGGGAGGAATGACACCAGAGATATTAACCTTTATAGGAAGATAGCTTGTCTGCCCGCCATAAACTTTACCCTTCACCATCCTCTTTGGATAATTTATAGGAAGCCTTCTCTGTCCAAGCTCCATATAACATATAAAGGCTATAACTCCAAAAGCTATGATCATAATCACTATTAATGTCAAAATAGATAGCTCACCTGTTCTCAAAAGGTTAAGGGTATTTCTCAAAGCACCAGGCAATCTCGCTATAATTCCAGCAAATATAATAAGGGAAATTCCATTTCCAATTCCCCTTTCGTTTATCTGCTCTCCTATCCACATAAGAAAACATGTACCTGCCACCATAGTTATCACAGCGGTAAAAACAAAGGCAAATCCTGGATTTATCACAATGTTCATCCCAGAAGGACTTCTCATAGACTGGATACCAATTGCTATACCAAGGGCTTGTATGGCGCTTATAAGTATAGTTCCGTATCTTGTATAAGCTATTATTTGAGCTCTACCCCTTTCCCCCTCTTTTTTTAGCTGTTCAAGATGAGGAACAACCACTGTTAGAAGCTCAAGAATTATAGCCGCAGAAATGTAAGGCATAATTCCAAGAGCAAAAACCGTTAATCTTCTAAAAGCACCACCAGAAAAAAGATCAAAAAAACCAAAGAGTGTGCCAGAAGCCTTATTAAAAAATTCAGCAAGCGCTTGTGCATTTATACCAGGAACAGGAATGTGAGCTCCTAATCTAAAGATCGCAAGCATAAGTAGGGTAAATAAAATCCTCGATCTTAATTCGGGGATTTTAAGGATATTTTCAGCCTCTGGTCTCAAGAAATAACCTCCACCCTACCCCCTGCAGCCTCTATCTTATCTTTAGCAGAGGCACTAAAAGCGTGAGCCTTAACCACCAAAGCTTTAGTAATATTTCCTCTGCCCAGAATTTTAACACCGTCGTAAAGTTTTTTTATAATTTTTTTCTCCAACAAAACCTCAGGAGTAACCTCATCTCCTGAGTTAAAATATCTATCCAGAACATCCAAATTTACTTCAGCATAAGTCTTTGCCAAAGGGTTTTTGAAACCCCTCTTTGGAACCCTTCTATGAAGGGGATTTTGACCACCCTCAAACCAAGGAGGAACTCCTCCACCAGATCTAGCTTTCTGCCCTTTATGCCCACGGCAAGAGGTCTTACCATGTCCAGAACCTGGACCTCTACCAACCCTTTTTCTCCTTTTGACAGCTCCCTCGTTGGGTTTCAATTCATTTAATTTCATGCCACTAATCCTCCTCTA
>JALVKL010000259.1 GCA_027033775.1 bacterium
CAAAATGCTGAAACTATTAGGCTTACAAATCCAGAAGGAAAACCAGTTTCTGTGGTTAAGCTTAAAAAAGGAGATAGAGTACTTGTGCACATTACAGAATCTGGCAGACATTTTGGTGTTAAGGTTAGGGAGAAAATAGAAGAAAAATAGAAAAAAATAATTTTTTTATTGATAAATTTTTATAACCTCTGTATAAGCTTTCCGTGTGGTTAGGTTATTTAACAGAAGAAAATCTATTTTAGGAAAGATAATAGCTGTTCAATTATTTCTTCTTGTGGTTCTTTTTTGCTTTTACGGCATTTACACTCTAGTGTTCATAACCAAAGTGAAAAAAAGTATTATAAATCGTGAGATTTCAGAAAGTAAGAAGTTTGGAAACTTTATAATAGAGAAGGAGAAAGAAAGTATAGCCAATATTCTAAACAGCTTTGCCCTTTGGAAAGAGCTTTACTTGAGAGCCAAGGCTAAGGATATATCTTGGATAAATCGTCAAATAGGTGAGGATTATCAGGTCAACAGGTACTTTGATATATGTGGTGTTTGCCCTTCGGAAACTCAATGCCTTTATTATAAAGGGATAAAGCTGCCTAATTCTGTTTTAAATAAATTGAACAAATACTTCCGTTCAAAGTATAAGATAGGAGATGAAGTAAAAGAGTTTATCTACTTTTACGTGAAAATAGATTCAAACATCTATATTGTTGGAGCTTCCCCTTTTGCAGATGATGAAGGTAAAGTGCTTTCCTATGGGGTGATATATTTTGGGAAGTCTTTTAACAGGATGATTAAAGCTATTAAATTCTTGTCACCGGGTGTTGAGGTTTCTAATAAGCTTTTAAAGAATTTTCCTTTTATTCCCCTAAAAGATATAGATGGTAAAGTCATTGGTTATGTAATTATTAAGTTTCCTGCATATATAAAACGTGAGCTTTCTAAATTTTACATGCTTGATCTTTTCTTGGGTGTATTGCTTATTTTATACGCTTTTATGGTTTGTTTTATTCTTATAAGGTATAAAAAGGAAATTATGCACCGTATGGAATATATCTTTAATATAGTCAACTCTTTAAAAGAAATGAGACCAGATCTTGGAAAATTGAGGGAACTTGCCAAAGGAGAAGACGAGATTGCTGATATTGCCAGAGTTCTTCTTCCCTTGGCGGAGACTATTGCCCAGCGTGTTATTAAAGATCCTTTAACAGACGCGTATAATAGGGAATATTTCTTTGTGAGACTTCGGGAGGAGATTGAGAGGGCTAAAAGGTTCAACAGGGATTTGAGTGTGGCAATCTTGGATATTGATAACTTTAAAAAGGTCAACGATGAATTTGGCCATCCTGTGGGGGATGAGGTTTTGAAGTCCTTGTCCCATCTTATAAAGGAAAACATAAGAAGCACCGATGTATTTGCCAGAATAGGCGGTGAGGAGTTTGGGTTTATTCTTCCTGAGACAAACATAGAAGGAGCTTTGAGGGTTTGTGAGAAGCTGAGATCCGTGATTCAGCAGCATGAATTTAAGGTCAATTCTTTTTCTATAAGACTGACAGCCAGCTTTGGCGTTACTCAAGTTAAGGATACAGATACAGTTGAAAGCGTATATGAAAGGGCCGATAGAGCTCTTTATGAAGCAAAGAGATTGGGGAAAAATAGGGTATATAAATTATAGTCTTAGCCTCTCCCTTAAGGCTTTTTCTAAAGCAGCCTCTTTTCTCTTTTTGTAGAGATGCCTTTCCCTTCTGGCGTGAAGCACTTGTAAGTAATGGAGAAAGGCTATCAAAAACATACCACCTATAAGATTTCCTATAGAGGCTGGAACGAATAGCCTGTTAAACCAGCTGATAAATGTCACCTTTGCTCCGTATATCTTGCCAAGAAGAACCTCTGAGGTTGAGACTACCACATGGGTGAATGAGCCGATGGCCATAACAAATATACAGCTCCATATGGCAATGAGCTTTGCCACATCACTTTTGGTGGCAAGAACAAGCCATGTCATAGTGGTTATAATGGCACCTGCCAGTATTGCACTTACAAAGGTTTCTAAAAAGGGCCTTGAAAGTTTATGGGCCGTTAAATGAACCAGATATTCTCCAGGAAGTCTTCCTAAAGAGCCTTTTCCTCCTGCGTATATTATAAGCGCAAATAATATTGCTCCCACAAGGTTTCCTATAAGAGTCAGGCTCCAGAGTTTGATCAAAAGTTTAGGGGACTCTTTTCCTTCTATAACCGGAATTACAGGGATAAGAAAATTTTCAGTGAAAAGCTCACTTTGTGAGAGTTTAAGCAGGATAAAGCCAATTGGGAAGAAAAGAGCACCTGCAAGCATTCCTATATTGGGATTTGAATGCCACCCTGAAGCTCCCGCAGCAGCAGCCATAGCCACAGCTCCAAAGGTTACATGAATGGCTCCAATTATCCCCGACATAAACATTTCAAGCCACGGTCTCAGCAGCCGTTTCTTGCCAGTCTCCATGGCGGTGATAAAGACAGAGAGAGCATCGTGCTCTTCTTTATGCTCCTCTTTCAGCTTGAATAGAAAATTCAGGAAGTGTTGGGAATGTTCTACCTCGTCCAGCATTATCCTTTCCAGCATTTGAGCGGTTTCTTCATCTGGGGATGAGATGGCATCTTCTCTGTAAGCATCGATTGCCATGTTTTCCAATACAATGTTGAGTCGTAATATATCCTCGTCGGTTTTCATCTCCTGTATCAGTTTGAATATTTCCTCTTCATAAGAGACATCTGCTTCTGGTTTTGCTCCCAATTCTCTTAGTCTTTCTGCAAGGATTCGGGCATGGTAAGCCTCTGTGTTGGCAATGGATCTTAACATAAGGGCGATGTCAGGATCCTTCACCTTTTCCACTTGGGAGCGATATATCCTTATGGCTGCCCTTTCAGCACGAAGATTCTCTTGCAATCTCTCTATAAGCTTTTCTCTGCTGTATCTCATCTGTTCCTCCTTGATTCAGAAGATTTAATCTTTTAAAAAGGGTTGTTCAAGATTTTTTAATTAAATATTTCAAAGTTTACTTTAAAAGTTTATATTTATTGTGGGATGTTTATTTGGAATTTCATAGAGGCTTGCTGGAAGCTGTTTGCCGAAATGAGCCCCTTTTTACTTATAGGTTTTTTCACTGCAGGAATACTTCATGCCTTTATACCTTCTAATAAGATTTATAGGCATCTTTCTGCAGGGGATGTGAAGAGTGTGGTGAAGGCAGCACTTGTGGGTGTTCCTCTTCCCCTTTGCTCCTGTGGAGTTATACCTGTTGCGGAGTATCTGAGAAGCAGAGGAGCTGGAGTGGGTGCTGTTCTTTCCTTTTTGCTTTCTACACCTACTACAGGGGTAGATTCTCTTCTTGCCACCTATTCTTTATTGGGGCTTCCCGTCACCATAATGAGAATGCTTGCTGCTGTTTTTTCAGGCATCCTGTCTGGGGTGTTGAGCAATCTTTTCATAAACGATTTTGTCAGTATCGGAATGAATGGGGGGTGCTGTTCCTGTTGTGCCTCTCAGGTTAATGGCTCGGAACATATTGAATTTTCTGAAAGGCTGAAAGCTGGTCTTAAATATGGGCTTTTTAGGTTGGTGGCTGATACCAGAAAGTGGATAATAATTGGGATAATAGCAGGCGGTTTGATTGAGATCTTGGTGCCTAAATCCTTTATTGAGTTTTTTGTGAGGCACGGAATGGTTTATCCTGCTGTGCTGTTTATGGCTATTCCAATGTATGTGTGTGCTACAGGTTCAATTCCTGTTGCTGCGGCTCTTGTGGCTAAGGGCTTCCCTTTGGGAGCAGCTGTGATATTTCTTGTGTCTGGCCCTGCCACAAATACAGTAACCATCTCCTTTGTTAAGAGCAAACTTGGTACAAAAGCCCTCATAATTTATCTTTCTTCCATTGTTTTGGTTTCTCTATTTTTTGCCCTTTTAACGGATATGCTCTTTTCTGGATACTCCTGGAGCATAGGTTACACCAAGGGAGGTTTTTTCTCTGGTGTTAAGGTATTTTCCTCATTAATGCTTGCTGTTTTATTTGTAATGGCTAAAGGGAAAGACTAATATATTAGCACCAAGCAGAAGTGAGGAGTTTTAATATCGCGGTAGACTTCTTCCCATCCACAATTTTTTATGGTTGTAAATACATCTATGGAGCAGGCTTCCATGGACGGATAGGCCAGTTCGGGATACTTGCAGTTTTGGGGAGTACACTCTTTACACAACCTGCACCTTCCAGATCCTAAAGGAAATGCTTTAAAGATGCCTTTGGAATACAGGTAAAACATCATATCCCTTGCAAGTTTTGTGGCGTTGTCATGGCTGTTGGATGCCATAATAATTACCTTTTTGTATTCTGATAGAATCTTTTTCATCTCTTCCGCATCTGGGGTGTATGGGGGGCACGTTTTCCATTTTCCGTAATCGGGACAGCCGTACATACACTTCAGCCTTACCCAGTGGGCTATCTCAATCTTGTCTGGGGTTATAATTTTTGCATTTAACGCGCCAAGCTCTTTGGCTTTTTCTATTAGCTCTTCATCTGTTACCATCTTTGCTTTTTATTTTAGCTATAAAATTTCTTACCTGAAGTCTTGTATCCTTAAAGTCACCTGAGTTATCTATCACCACATGAGCCATTTTTCTCTTTTCTTCTATTGGTATTTGGCTTTTTAATCTCTTCACAGCCTCTTCTTCGCTGATTTTGTCTCTTTCCATCAATCTCTTTATTTGGATCTCTTCTGGTGCGTATACCAATACGGTTATATCCATATCTTTTTCTGCTCCTACTTCAAATAGCAGTGGGATCTCTATAACTACTGGATGGCAAGGGTGCTCTTTTTCAATTTGGAGCAGTTGCTGATAGAGTCTTTCCAGAATAAGGGGATGAAGTATTCTTTCCAGTTGTTTTCTCTTACTTTGATCAGAGAATACAATCTCTGCCAGCTTCTTTCTGTCAATTTCTCCATCCTCTTTGAGGATATCTCTACCAAACACCTCAATGATCCTTTCATACCCTTTTTTGCCTTTTTGGGTCAGTTCTTTTGCTATTTTATCTGTGTTTATGGTTTTTATGCCTTCCTCTTGAAATATCTTCAATACAGAGCTTTTTCCTGTAGCTATACCACCAGTTAATCCAATCTTTATCACATTTCTCCCCAGCTCTTTCCAGTCTTTATATCCACCTTTAGGGGAATTCCTAATTCAGGGCAGATATTTTCCATAACCTCTCTTATATCATTTACAAATTCGGGCACTATTTTTTCCTCTGCCTCAAAGACCAACTCATCGTGAACCTGTAAAAGCATTTTGGCATTGATGCCCTTTTCTTCTATAAGTCTATCTATTTTTATCATGGCAAGCTTTATAAGATCTGCGGCTGTTCCTTGAATGGGGGTATTTACAGCAACCCTCTTTCCGAATTCTCTTTCCTCTCTTTTGGGGCTGAAGAGTTCTGGAACAGGTCTTTTTCTGCCAAAGAACGTCTTCACATATCCCTTTTCCTTTGCAAACTGGACGGTTCTGTTTATAAACTCAACAACCTTGGGATACTTCTCAAAATACCTGTCTATGTATTTTTTAGCTTCTTCAACACTTATGTTAAGCTCTTTTGATAATCCGTAAGGACTCATACCGTAGATTATCCCAAAATTTACCGTTTTGGCATGCCTTCTCATATTTGGTGTTACCTTTTCCGGTGGCACACCAAAAATTTCACAGGCTGTCCTTGTATGGATATCCTCTCCTTTTTTAAAGGCTTCTATCAATTTATCTTCCTTTGCCAGAGCAGCAAGTATTCTGAGCTCAATTTGAGAGTAATCGGCGGATATAAGTAGATATCCTTTTTCTGCTATGAAGGCTTCTCTTATGAGTTTTCCCAAATCACTTCGAATAGGTATATTTTGGAGATTTGGTTCACTTGATGAGAGTCTTCCAGTGGCAGTGGCTGTTTGGTTGAAGGAGGTGTGAACTCTATGGGTTTTGGGGTTTGCCTTTTTCATTAGGGACTCAACATAGGTGGATTTCAGTTTTGCAAGTTGTCTGTACTCCAGTATTTTAGCAGGAAGTGGATGTTCTAACGAGAGTGCTTCCAACACTTCTGTATCTGTGGAGTATCCTGTTTTTGTCTTTTTAACAGGGGTGAGTTTAAGCTTTTCAAAAAGTATGAAGGAAAGCTGTTTTGGAGAGTTTATATTAAATTTCTCCCCTGCTATTTTATAGATTTCCTCTTCTATATTTTTGAGCCTTTCCTTTAAGAATTTCTCCATGAGCTGTAATTTAACCACATCTATTTTGACTCCATGAAATTCCATTTTTGCAAGAACCTTTACAAGTGGCATTTCTATATTTTCAAAAACAAAGGTTAAATCCTCTTCTTTTAATCTCTTTTCCAGTATGTTTTTCAGTCTCATAGTTATGTCTGCGTCTTCACAGGCATAAAATGCGGCCTCTTTTACGGAAAGGGCTGAAAAATTCTCCTCTTTTTTAAGCTTTGATGTAACCTCTTTGTAGCTTTGCATTTTATATCCGAGATAATCTAAGGCAATGGTATCCAAATTATGAGTTCTTTTAATAGGATTTAGAAGATAAGAGGCAATCATGGTGTCAAAGATGGGATATTCAAGATCTTTATTTTCGTATAATAGTATTTCCATTTCATATTTTAGATTTTGCCCTATTTTTAGGATATTTTTGTTTTTAAATATCCTTTCGTTAAGCAAAGAGAGAACCTCTTCTTTGTCCATTTTTGCATCAGGATGATTTATCGGTATATAAAAGGCTTCCCTTTCCTTTGTTGAAACAGCAATACCGACAATTTCTGCCTTGGCAGGATCAAGGGATGTTGTTTCAAAATCAAAGGATATTTCTTTAAAGCTGTTCTTTAATAATGTTCTTAAGGTTTCTATATCTTTAACAGTCTCGTATGATACATCTTCTCTTAGGGCTTCTTGAGGCAATTCTTTTAAAAGGCTTGAGAATTCAAGTTCTATAAATAGGTCTCTCAGCTCTTTTATATTAGGCTCTTTAATCTTGAGATCCTCTATATCAACTGGCAATGGAAGATCTTCCCTCACAATTGTTAGCTCTTTACTTAAAAAGGCGTTCTCTTTTCCTTCCACAAGCTTCCTTTTTATGGAAGGCTTTAAAGAGTCCAATCTTTTATATATCTCCTCTATGGATCCATATCTGTTTATTAGCTCCAAAGCAGTCTTTTTACCTATCCCTTTAACTCCAGGGACATTGTCCGATACATCTCCTGTTAGCGCTAAAAGATCTGGGATATTTTTGGGTGGTACTCCAAATTTTTTTAGTACCTCAAGCTCTGTAAAGAATTGCTCTTTTAATGGATCGAGCACAATGGTCTTATTTGATACCAACTGTAAAAGATCCTTATCAGGTGAGACTATGATTGTGCTAAAACTTTTTTCTTTTGCTTTTTTAGAGAGAGTTGCAATGACATCGTCTGCTTCAAATCCTTCAATCTCTAATACAGGTATTCCCATGAGTTTTATAAGCCGTTTTATATAGGGAAGTTGAACCACAAGTTCGTCTGGCATTTTAGGTCTATGGGCTTTGTAATCTTTAAATTTTTCTGTTCTGAAGGTGACCCTTCCAGCATCAAAGATAACCGCCATATACTTTGGATTATATTCTTTTAAGATTCTGTTGATCATTCTTGCAAATCCAAAAATGGCGTGAGTAGGAAGTCCTTTGGAATTTGAGAGAAAGGGAAGAGCGTAAAAGGCTCTGTATATAAAAGATGAGCCATCTATGAGAAACAGTTTTTTATCGCTCATTATTTAGGCATTGGTGTTTTTGTTCCCGTCTTAATTGTAACCTTTATGTTATTAAAAGCTTCCTGCGTTATCTCAATGGCACAGGAGCTTTCCATGGAGTCGAAGAGCATGGTGGCTTTGTTGTCGTACACAAACATGGAAAGTAGTTGCCATCCATATTTTGGCATGTTCTCTTTATAAAAACTGACCACATCGTTCAGTTTCCCTTTTCCTTTTAATACTATAACCGCAGCGTTAACAGATACAGATTCGTATACAAAGGAGTCCTGTGTATCATAACTTAATGTAGGATAAACAGGTATGTTGTTTAAGATTTTTTCTATTTTTTGAACAGTGGTCTGGGCTGGAGATACCGTTTTTGTCCTTTTAGAGCTTATTGTTGTACAGCTTAATGTGAGAGCCACTGTGATGAATATTATGGCCAATCTTTTCATATTTCACCTCCAGATTTTTGTTTATATCTAATATATTTAGGCTTTCCCTCTTATACAACAGATGCCCTTTGCATTTACAGTCGCTTGCCCCTAAGGGTATTCTTGTGAATCCAAGTTTTTCGAGTTTGCCTGCTATCTCACATTCAGACTCAAATTCATAAGGATAGTATAAGGCACAACATAAAGGAGAGTATTCTTTAAGGGTTGTAATATAATCTATATGCCACTTTAATCTTTTGTTTTTGCTGAAATGCCTTTTTATTCTGTGCAGAAGGAATCTTTTTGCCCTTCCCACGTATATGTAGTTACCCTCTTTCATGTTCCAGTTTTTATTGCCTATTTTCAAATAGACTGATGAGTTTAGTTTAAAAAATATGAGATAGTACATTTTATCTTTTCCCAGGCTATCCTGTCAGCAGGGGCAAGGTTTAATCTTTCAATTTCTTTAGGGGAAAACTCTTTTACCTCTTCGCACTCAATGGGAATGGGCTTTTGTGAGGTTTTTGCCAAGATAAAATGCAAAATTACACTCTTTTCCGGGTATTTATATTTTAAGGTTAGAAGCTCTTTTTGTGGATAAATGTCTATTCCCAATTCTTCTTTTATCTCTCTTTTAAGAGAATCAAAGGGACTTTCATTCTCTTCTATTTTCCCTCCTGGAAATTCCCACATTCCCTCCAGATGATCCCCTTTTTTTCTTTTGGCCAAAATTAATTTATCTTCTTTTACAATAACCCCAGCCACAACCCTTATCTCTTGCAAGGCTTTCATTTTAATTTAAAATAAACCTAAATGGAGAAGGCTATCCATAAACCTGTGCTACTTGAGGAAGTTATAACTTTTTTATCTCCTTATCAAGGAGAGATAATAGTAGATGCCACTGTTGGGGAAGGAGGGCATTCTGAAGCTATTCTTGTTCGGGTAAAACCTAAACTTTTGGTGGCTTTAGATACAGATATAGAGATACTTCAGCAAGCCAGAATGAGACTTTCTAATTATCCCAATGTGAAATTTATTCTTGGCGACTTTTCTCAGCTTTCTTCTCTTTTAAAGAAAGAGGGTATAAATGAGGTTTCTGCAGTCTTAATGGATCTTGGTATATCATCCTTTCACCTTGAAGATCCTGAGAGGGGTTTTTCCTTTTTGAAGAATGGCCCTTTGGATATGAGATTGGACAGGATAGGGAATAAGCTTACTGCATATGAGATTGTAAATAGTTTTTCTGAAAAGCGTCTTTACGAGATAATAAGGGAGTACGGGGAGGAGAGATGGGCAAAAAAGATAGCGAGAGCCATAGTTGAAAGAAGGACACAGGCAAAGATAAAGAGCACTAAAGAATTGGCGGATTTGGTTGCTTCTACCATACCTAAGAGATTTTGGCCTAAAAAGATCCATCCTGCCACGAGAACTTTTCAGGCTATAAGGATTGCTGTGAATAAAGAGCTTGATTCTTTAAAGGCTGGACTGAAGGAAGCAATTAATGTTATTAAACCAGGGGGAAGATTAATTGTGATAAGCTTTCACTCTTTAGAGGACAGAATAGTGAAGCATCTTTACAAGAGTTTTGAGAAGAAGAAATATGGTAGGATTTTGACCAAAAAGCCTATTGTGGCATCTTCTCACGAGATCAAAGATAATCCTCGGGCAAGAAGTGCCAAATTGAGGGTGTTTGAAAAGGTATGAGGGCAAAGGATCTATTTCAAGGACTTACTGGTGAAATGTTAGGGGATTGGGAGGATCTTGTAGTAAAAAATGTAACTGATGATTCAAGGGAGATTTCTAAAGATTCCGTTTTTTTCTGTAGGCAAGGAGAGAAGGAGCATGGATTAAAATATGTTGACGAAGCTATCAGACAAGGGGCTGTTATTGTGGTATCTGAAAAGAGGCTGGGAAAACCTGTTGCTCAGTTTATCGCTGATAATGTTGAAGATGTTTCTGTTTCTGTTTTGAGGAGGTTCTATCGGGATGCAGACAGATGGCTTTTCAAAATAGGAGTTACTGGAACCAATGGAAAGACAACAGTTTGTTATCTAATTAAGAGTGGTTTTGACCGTTTTGGCTATTCCTTTGGAATTATCAGCACTGTAAGATATGAGTATGGTGCCGTTTCCCTTAAACCAAAAAATACCACTCCTGGATTGTTTCAATTGTGGAAAATTATGCACGAGATGAGAAGAGAAGGGGTTTTTGGTTTTTCCATGGAGGTCTCTTCTCATGCCCTTAAGCAAAAAAGAATTGGCGATTTAACATTTGATGTTGGGGTTTTCACAAACTTATCAAGGGATCATCTGGACTATCATATTAGTATGGAAGATTACTTTCAATCTAAGTTTAAACTTTTCAAATATCATGTGGATGGGGTTTCTGTGGTGAATGTAGACGATGATTGGGGTAGGGTAATTGTGAGTAATTTAAAGGAAAAAATGGTAATCACTTATGGAATGGAAAGTGGTGATATAAAAGGCAGGATTGTTTCTGGTGATTTAAGGGGTATGGAGATAGAGGTGGATGGCATTAGAGTTAATACCACTCTTTTGGGAAAGCACAATTTGTACAACATTCTGGCTGCATATGCGGTATTTCATGCTTGGGATATGGGATATGATTTTCTAAGATGGGTTGTACCGGATTTCAAACCGGTGAAGGGAAGGCTTAAGAGGATAGAAGCTAATGGGATAACGGTTTTTGTGGATTACGCTCATACTCCTGATGCCCTTGCCAAGGTTTTGGAGAGTCTAAGATCTCTGACTCAAGGAAAAATTATAACAGTATTTGGGTGTGGAGGTGATAGGGATAAGGGTAAAAGACCTGAAATGGGCAGGGTAGCTTCTATGCTTTCTGACTTCATTGTTATCACATCTGATAATCCCAGAAGCGAAGACCCAGAGGCAATAGTGGATGATATTTTAGAGGGTGTAGATAATAAAAACTACTATGTGGAAATTGATAGGGCTAAGGCCATAGAATTTGCTTTAAAGATAGCGGCTCCAGGTGATGTGGTCCTTGTGGCGGGCAAAGGCCATGAGGATTATCAGATTATAGGGGACAAAGTGGTGTATTTTGACGATGAGGAAGTTGTGAGGAGGGTATTTGCAGGGCTTAAAGTTAGGTGATCTGTTTTCGCGTATAAAAGGGAGATTTGTGGGAGAAGAAACCGTTCTTGATCTTCCCTATAAAGGGATAACTGTAGATTCAAGAAAGGACTGCTGGCAGAAATTATTTTTGGCTCTTAAGGGGGAAAGATTTGATGGTCATGATTTTGCCCTTGAAGCTTTGCAAAAGGGAGCTTGGGCTGTGGTGCTGTCCAAGGATATACCCTGTTCACCGAGATTTGTTGTTGATGACACCCTTTCTACTCTTCATAATATAGCTTTTCTGTGGAGAAGTTGGGTTTCTCCCTTTGTGGTTGCTGTGACTGGCTCTTCAGGTAAAACAACCACGAAGGAGATGCTAAATTTTGTGCTGTCAAGATTTTCACATTGTGAAGCTACAAAATATAACGAGAACAATCTTATAGGCCTTCCTCTTAATCTGGCTAACATGAAATACAATACTCAAATCTTTATAGCAGAGATGGGAACCAACAGTCCTGGTGAAATAAGAAGGCTCAGCAGCATAGTTCTCCCAGATGTGTTGATAGTCACCACCATTGGAGAATCTCATCTTCAGGGGTTGAAGAATATAGAGGGGGTCTTTGAAGAGAAGATATCTGCCTTGAATTATATGGAATCGGGTTATCTTGTTTTCAATTCTGAAAGCCCTTTTGTTGATAGGGCTAAAAGAATGGCAAGGGAAAGGGGAATAGAGTTTCTATCTGTGGGTTTAAAGGGAGAGCATCTTTCTTTTGTTATGATTGATCCTTTTACCTTTGAGTTTCGTTTAAATAACAGAAGACGAAAGGTTAAATTGAATGTGGCTGGTATTCATAATGGATATAATGTGTCCTTTGTCCTTTCAGTGGTTAATATTTTAGGTTTTGACTGGGAGAAGGCTTTGGATATACTAAAAGAGTTTAAACCTATAAGGGGCCGTTTTTTAATAGAGAAAGTCGGGGAAATCACCCTTATAGACGACACCTATAATGCCAATCCTGTTTCAACCAAAGCTGCCCTCTCTTTCTTTAAAAATCTTTCAGGGAGGAAGATTTTTGTTTTTGGATCTATGTTGGAGCTGGGATCAGAGAGTGAAATGCTTCATAGAGAAATAGGAGAATTTGCTTTTCATTGTGGGGTTGACCTCCTTTTGACTTTCGGAAACGAGGCTTATTTTACCCATGTTGTATTTAAAGAGAAAGGGGGAAATTCCCTTCATTTTGAGAACCATCAAGAACTATTGGATTATCTGTTGAAGCAATTAAAGGGTGGAGATACTGTCCTTATTAAGGGTTCAAGGGGCATGAGAATGGAGAAAATTGTAGAGGGTATTAAAGGTTGCTTTGGAAGTTAATTTATCTTTTAAAGGTCTATTTTTCTCCCTTAAATGTATTTAAATATATAACCTTTAGAGCCACATACGCTCTGGTTACATCTTTGTTGGTATCTTTGCTTTTAGGACCTTTTATAATTTCCAGACTTAAGAGATTGAGATTGGAACAGGTGATAAGGGAGTACGGTCCCCAAACCCATTTTGTAAAGGCTGGGACTCCCACCATGGGGGGAATTCTTATAATACTTTCTGTTTTAATATCTTCCATTATCTGGTTTAATCTCTCAAATCCTTTGGTTTTAATATCCCTGTTTACTTTGATTTCTTTTGGCATACTCGGTTTTTTGGACGACTACATTAAGGTTTCTAAAAGAAATCCTAACGGGATAGGGGCCAAGAAGAAGTTTATGTGTCAAGTGGTTTTGGCTTTTATCATTTCTTTGCTAATGGTAAAGTATCTGGGGAACAAAGCAACAGTTTTACAGGTCCCCTTTTTTAAAAGGATACATCCTGATCTTGGAGTGTTCTACATATTCTTTGCCACTTTGGTTATAGTGGCTACTTCTAACGCTGTAAATATAACAGATGGTTTGGACGGCCTTGCCATAGTCCCCTTTACCATGTGTATGGGAGCCTATGGGCTCATAGCCTATCTGGCTGGGCATATTAAGTTTGCCCAATACCTTAATATACTTTATGTGCCTTACAGCGGAGAACTTGCCGTAGTTGCAGCAGCCTTTGTAGGTGCAGGTATAGGTTTTTTATGGTTTAACGCTCATCCAGCAGATGTCTTCATGGGAGATACAGGTTCCCTCTCTATAGGAGCTACTTTAGGGGCCATAGCTTTAATGACAAAACATGAGCTTCTTTTACCCATTTTAGGTGGAGTTTTCGTTATAGAGACGGTTTCTGTTATAATGCAGGTGCTTTATTTTAAGGCAACAGGGGGGAAAAGGATTTTTAGAATGGCTCCCATTCATCACCATTATGAACAAGAAGGACTGCCTGAGTCTAAAATAATAGTGAGATTCTGGATAGTCTCTTTGATCTTTGTTTTAATAGGATTGTCCACGTTAAAGATAAGGTGATTGAATGAGATCTCTTCTTATTATGGGTTTGGGTAAATCTGGTTTGTATGCAGCCCTTTTGGGAATAGCTGATGGAAGATATCACCTTGTTATATGTGATGACAAAAATAATGAAACAATAATGAGAAGAAAAGAGATAGTGGTGAAGGAGGCCCTCAAAAGAAGGGTGCCTGTTAGTATATATATTGGAGAAAATATGATCCCAGACTTTTCCAACGTTGAGATGGCAGTTGTGAGTCCAGGGGTTTCTCTTGCTCATCCCTATTTGACTTTTATTAAGCAGAAAGGGGCAGAGATAATAAGCGAGCTTGAGTTCGCCTATAGGTACATCAGGGATGAAAGGGACAAGATAATAGGCATAACAGGGACAAATGGTAAAACCACCACAGTTCTTCTGCTTTCTCACATATTGAAGGGTGGAAAAAGAAAGATCTTCACAGGAGGAAATATAGGAGATCCCCTATCCAAATACGTGCTTCAAGAGGGTTTAGTGGACCACATTGTGTTGGAGATATCAAGCTTTCAGCTGGAGGCTATAAGGTATTTTTCTGTGGGATTGGGAGCAATACTGAATATAGATGAGGACCACTTGGACAGGCATGGATCTTTAAATGAGTATGCATCTTTAAAATTTAGGATATTCAAAAACGCCCATGATACTGATTGGGCTGTGTTGAATAAAGATGATAGGATAATATCCCACAGATACAGGATAGAGAATTTGCCCTCTAATGTGGCTTGGTTTTCAGTGGGAAGCGAGGTTCCGTTAGGAGCCTATATGGATAAGGGCTGGTTGAAAGTTAAGCTCTCCGGGGCTGAAAGGGCTATAGTCAATTATTCTAATCTTTCCGACGAAGCTAAATTCAATTTGGAGAATATAATGGCCGCTGCTTTGATAGCTTCTATATTGGATATTCCCTCTGAAACTATAAGAAAGGCTATCAACACCTTTAGATTTCCTCCCCACAGGATGGAGTATGTGGGGGAGTACGCCCATAGAAAGGTTTATAATGATTCTAAAGCAACCAATCCTCATGCAGTAAAGAAAGCTTTAAGTTTTTTGCACGAAAAAGTGATCCTTATAATGGGGGGATACGGAAAAAATTTTTCCTTTTCCTCTTTAAAGCCTGTGGTGGAAAGGAAGGTGAAAATTCTTATTGCTTATGGAGAAGCAGCGGATAAGATAATAGAGGATCTTAAAGACTGTGGCATTACCATGTATAAGATATGGAAATTTGAGGATGCTGTTAGAATGGCTTGGTCTCTCTCCACTGAAGGGGATACTATTCTTCTGTCTCCTGGTTGTGCCAGTTATGATCAATTTAAGAGCTATGAGGAGAGGGGAGAAAGATTTAAAGAGTTGATATTGGAATTTGGGGTACAGTAATTGAGGGTTCTTATTGCTGGTGGTGGGACGGGGGGACATCTCTTTCCAGCCCTTGAATTTGCCAATACTCTAAGATCTCTGGGTGCAGAGATTACCTTTTTAGGAGTTAAGAAGGGACTGGAAGCTATAAGGGTTCCTGCTGAAGGTTATAAAATAGAATTTATCCCCTTTGAGGGTGTGAGGGGAAGAGGAATAAAAGCCTTAAAGGCACTTTTAAAATTCCCCTTTTCCCTTACAAAAACCTTAAAGATCTTTAAGAGAGAAAAGCCTGCTTTTGTAATCTGTACAGGGGGATATACATCGTTTCCCGCTGGTTTTTCCGCTTTTATTTCAGGGGTGCCTCTGTTTTTGCATGAACAAAACATCGTCCCTGGCTGGAGCAATCTTGTTTTGTCCTATGGGGCGAAGGCTGTAATGGTGAGTTTCGAAGAGAGTATGAAGTGTTTTAGGATCCACAGAGTATTTCACACTGGAAATGCAGTCAGAAGAGAACTTGTGAATATTAAGCTCTCCTTCCCCAGTTTTTCCCATCTTGCTCTCTTGGTCATTGGGGGATCAAGGGGAGCCAGAACCATAAACGATACAGTATCCTCTTCTTTCAGCCTTTTGGCTCCTTTGTCAGGTATAAAGCTGACCCATCAAACAGGGGAAATTGATTATCCCTGGGTATCGGAAAGATATAGCAGTGTAAGGCAAGAAGTGGAGGTTATCCCTTTTATTGACAACATGGTAGAGGCTTACAAAAAGGCTCATCTGATGATCTCAAGGGCAGGTGCTACAACACTGTTTGAATTATCAGCTGTAGGAAGAGCTGCTGTCTTGATTCCTTATCCTTATGCTGTTGGGGATCATCAGAAGAAGAATGCGCAAGTTCTTGCAAGGAAAAAGGCTGCCATTGTTATTGACAATCGGGAATTTAACAGGGAAAATTTCATCAAAGTAATAACTAAGTTTTACTTTAACAGAAAACTTTTGATAAAGATGGCAAAGAATATGAAAGGTTCTCTGAAAAGTTTAGATCACAGAAAGGTGAAAGAAATTTTGGGAGTTCTGAAGTGTTAGATTTCAAAAAGGTGCATTTTGTAGGTGTAGGCGGAATAGGGATGAGCGCTCTGGCAAGGATTCTTCTTGATATGGGTGTAGAGGTTAGTGGTTCAGACTTGGTGGAAAGTTCCAATCTTGCTACCTTAAAAAAATTGGGAGCCTATGTTTATGCCCCTCACAATGCGGATCTTATGCCCAACGATTTGGATCTTTTGGTCTATTCCTCTGCCATTCCAGAGGATAATCCTGAGGTGGTTAAAGGGAAAAAATTAGGTATTCCTTGTATCAGAAGGGGTGAGCTGTTGGCCAAGATAGTCAATGAGAAGTTTTCTGTTCTTGTTGCTGGCTCTCATGGAAAGACCACAACCACTTCTATGATGGCGAAGATAGCCTTTGACGCTGGTCTTCACCCCACAGTAATTGTTGGGGGGAAAATAAAAGATTTGAAGGATACCAATGCTTATCTGGGTTCTGGTAAATTGGTTATTGCTGAAACTGATGAAAGCGATGGTACCTTTCTCTTGCTTAAACCTTCCATGTGTGTGGTTACCAACATAGATAAAGAGCATCTCAATTTTTATGGAGGATTTGAACCCCTCAAAAGAGCATTTAGAGAATTTTTGGAGAATACAAAGGGCTTAAGGCTTGTATTTAAAGACGACGAAGTTTTGGACAGCATAAGTAGCCATTTGGATAGGATTACCTATTCTTTAAAGGATAAAACCAGTGATATCTTTGTGGAAGATGTCAAGATGGGAAGTTATGGTTCTCGCTTTAGGGTAAATACTCCTTGGGGCAATTACAGCATTTCTATTCTTCTTCCTGGAATACATAATGTGCAGAATGCTACTGCAGCCTTTTCTGCTATGCTGGCTTTAGGAGTTGGAGAGGAAAAGGCAATAAAATCTTTGGAAGAGTTTTCTGGTGTGGAGAGAAGGCTCACAATAAGGGGAGAGTTAAATGGAATTGTTGTTGTTGATGATTATGCCCATCATCCCACAGAAATTTTAAACACTTTGAGGGCTGTGAAACTTAAGTGGCCTGGCAAAAGGATAATAGCTGTTTTTCAACCTCACAGGTTTTCAAGGATAAAGTACTTGTGGAAAGATTTTGCAGGTGTTTTCAAAGATGCAGATGTTGTCTGGATAACAGATATTTATGCGGCTGGGGAAAAAGAGAACGATTTTGAAATAGGCAAACTGGTAACAGAGATATCAAAAGTATCAGGTAAAGATGTTTTTTATGTTTCTCATTGGGAGGATATGGTATACCCTATTTTGAGGATATTAGACGGTAACGATGTGGTTATAACACTGGGGGCAGGGGATATATGGAAGTTCTGTCATCGGCTGTTGGAGAGTATGGTTTAAAGTTATTGGAGAATTTTCCTTTACAAAGGATAGCCAAAATCGGAACTAAAGGGAAGGCAAGGCTCTATTGTAAGGTGTATGAACGGGAATCTTTAAAAAGGCTTTTGAGGTTTTTGCTAAAAGAGGGCATTTCTTATACCCTTTGTGGTTACTCTTTCAATACCATATGGGGTGATGGGTTCTATGACGGAATGGTGATAGATTTAACAGGATTAAAAGGGAAAAAATACAACGGATTGTTGGTGGTTGAGGCAGGCTGTAGTATAAATGAGACTTTAAAGCTTTGTGAAGATTTGGGGCTTTCTGGTTTGGAGGAGCTTTCTGGAGTTCCTGGAAGTATAGGAGCTTCAGTTGTGGGAAACGCTGGAGCTTTTGGCAGATCCATGGGAGAGCTTGTGGAGTGGGTGGAGGTATTTGATCCTTTAGAGGGCCAATTTTTAAGATTAGGTTCTGGAGACATAGATTTTGGTTATCGTTTCTCTTCTTTAGTGGGCTATGCGGTGATTTCGGTGGCTTTGAAGCTTACTGAGTCTGATAAATCCAAGGTTCATCTTAAAATAGAGGAAATACTGGATAAGAGAAAGGGAAAGTTTCCCTCTGGTAATAGTTTGGGGTGTGTTTTTAAAAATCCTACAGGCCATTTTGCTGGAAGATTGATAGAGGAAGTTGGATTAAAGGGATACAGATGTGGCAAAGCTTTTGTTTCCAGAATACATGCCAATTTCATTATATCCGAGAAAGGAGCAGAGGCTAAAGATTATGTTAATGTAATCAATTCTATTAAAAGAAGCGTTCTTTTAGCAAAGGGAGTTAAGCTGGAAGAGGAGATAAGATATGCAGGATCTTTTGTCTAAAAAGATTGGAGTTCTTATGGGGGGACCTTCTTCTGAAAGGGAGGTTTCCCTTAAATCTGGAAGTGCTGTAGCTTCTGCTTTAAAAAGAAAGGGCTTTGCTGTAAGTGAGATAGATGTTGGTCCAGATCTCGTGGATAGGCTGAAGGATATAGATGTTGCCTTTGTGGTGCTTCACGGCAAACCAGGAGAGGATGGAGTAGTTCAAGGGCTTCTGGAATTTATGGGTATTCCCTATACAGGACCAAGGGTATTGGGTGCAGCTTTGGGAATGAACAAATTGATAACTAAAAAGGTATTGGAGTTTCATGGTTTGAAAGTTCCCCCTTTTAAAGTGGTGAGGAAATTTGAATATACTTTGCCTCGAGAAGACAATCTTAATGGGATAGATTTTCCTGTAGTTGTAAAGCCTGTGGATGAGGGTTCTACCATAGGAGTGAGCATAGTAAAATCCTATGAGGAATTTGAAAAAGCATTGGAATTAGCTTTCTCTTATAGCAGAGAGGTACTTGTTGAGAAATTTATAGAGGGAAGAGAGCTTACAGTGGGAGTTGTGAACGACAAAGCTTTGCCTGTTATAGAGATAAAACCAAAAAAGGGCTTTTACGATTATGAAAGCAAGTATACAAAGGGTTTGACAGAGTATCTTGTTCCAGCTCCTATAGATGATAGAGTGGCTAAAACCGCTCAGGATTGGGCGCTTATTGCACATAGGGCTTTGTATCAGAGGGGGGTATCCAGAACTGACTTTAGAATGGATGAGGAAGGTAATCTCTATATACTTGAAGTAAACTCCATACCGGGTATGACGGAGACTTCTTTGTTGCCTAAAGCAGCAAAAGTAGCTGGATTGGATTTTGATGATCTTGTGGTAGAAATTTTAAAGTCTGCTTTTATGTGAGGTTGGCCATGGATGATGTGAGGTTTACTATAGATGTTGAAGATGATGGTCTTTGCCCAGCAGTTATTAAGGTTATAGGTGTGGGTGGTGCTGGGTGTAACGCTCTGAATAATATGGTGGAACATGGGATTGTAGGGGTTGAGTTAATAGCTGTTAATACCGATATTCAGTCTCTGAAGAGGTGTGCAGGTGGTATTACAACCCTTCAGATAGGAGAAAAACTTACCAAAGGATTAGGGGCAGGAGGGGATCCTGAGCTTGGGAGAAGGGCTGCCTTAGAGGATGAGGGGAAGATAATAGAATGCCTTGAAGGGGCGGATATGGTATTTATTACAGCTGGTATGGGCGGTGGAACCGGAACTGGAGCTTCTCCAGTTATAGCGAAGATAGCCAAAGAGATGGGAATCCTCACGGTAGGGGTAGTTACAAAACCTTTCTCCATTGAGGGAAAAAGGAGGATGAAGGTTGCCCTTGAGGGAGTTAATGAGCTTTCAGAGCTTGTGGATGCTCTTATAGTTATACCAAATGATAAGCTGAAGGATGTAATGGGAGGAGATATTCCCGTTGTTGATGCTTTCAAAAGGGCAGATGATGTATTGAGACAGGGGGTTCAAGGTATAACGGACATAATCTATAAACCAGGCTATATAAATACAGATTTTAATGACATAAGGGCTATAATGGTAAACAGGGGCATGGCAGTGATGGGAATTGGAGAGGCTGAGGGCGAAGGCAGAGCTGAGGAGGCTGCTAAACTGGCGGTCTTTAATCCACTGGTAGAGAACGGCACTATTTCAGGAGCAAGGGGTGTTCTTTTGAATGTTACTGGGGATAGAAGTGTCTCAATAGCTGAACTTGAGCAGGTTGCCACTATAGTGAACGATATCTGCTGCGAGGATGCGGATATTATCTCAGGACTTGTGGTGGATGATAATATGGATGGCAGAATAAGGGTCACTGTTATTGCCACTGGGTTTGAAAGCGAAAGACAATTTTCCGCTAAACAGAGGGTGGATGAAAAGACCTTTGAGGTTATAGTAAATGATACCATGGAGAATTCCCGAGTTTCTGGGGGAGTGAGGGAGAAAGAGCTTGGGTTTGATACAGATTTTGAACTTCCAGGTATGCTGAAGAAATTTATCTTGGGTTCTGATGGTTGATATCCCGTAAGGTCCTTAACAAATGGAGATATTACAGATCCTTTGAGGAGGTTAGATTATCCCCTTCAAAAGCATGGGAGATTTCTGTGCTTTTAATTTTTCCCAATGTCTATTCTGTTGGTATCTCCAATTTGGGATTTCAGACAGTCTATCGTATACTCAATGAGATGAAAGGGGTTTCTTGTGATCTTTTATACCTTCCCGATGATGAAGATATAAAAGATTGTGAGTCAGGCTTTGAGCTTCCCTCTTTCTATTTGGAGAGAACCCCTTTGGAGTTTGATATGATTCTTTTTAGTATAAGCTTTGAGAATGATTTGTTGAATATATTTAAGTTATTAAGGTATATGGGAATCCCTTTAATTTCAGAGGATAGAGATGAATCCTTTCCTGTGTTGGGTGCAGGCGGTATAGTTCCTTCTTCAAATCCTGAGCCATTTGCTCCTTTTTTTGATTTTTTTGTGCTGGGAGATGCTGAAGGAGTTATGGAAAAGATAATTGATGTTTTTTTATCTTCAGATAGCAAAAGGGATTTTATTGAAAATCTTGCTCCTTTTGATTTTGTGTATGTTCCTGCCTTTTATAGTGTAAGGCGAGAAGGGCTTTTCTATATTCCTTTTCCTTCTAAAAAAGGGACTTCCTATCCCCTTTTAAGAAACTTGAACAAAGATTTTATAAATAAAGGCAACATCTCTTGTATTGTATCGCCTTTTTCAGTCTTTGGTAAAGCGGACATTGTAGAGGTATCAAGGGGGTGTCCTAAAAGGTGCTTTTTTTGTCTTTCTTCCTTTGTCTATAGGCCTGTAAGGTTTGTTAAAAACAGTGTCATTGAAGATATGGTTTCAAAAAGTCCTTACAAAAAAATAGGTTTTCTGGGCACTTCTGTTTCAGAGCACAGAGGGCTTGTGAGTATTATAAAAGCTTTTTCAGGGGAAAAGGTTTTTACATTTTCGTCTATTAGAATTGATGCCCATGAAACTTTTATAGAAGCTATTAAGGATTCTGGAAGCAAAAGTATAACTTTCGGTATAGAAGCCCCCTCTTTTTCTCTGCGTAAAAAGATAGGAAAACTTATACCTGATAATCTGATCTTTGAAAGACTTTCATATGTAAGTGCCTTTTTTGATACAGTGAAGCTTTACTTTATGATAGGTCTTCCAGGGGAGAGGGATGAGGATATAGAAGCTTTTGAGGATTTTTTAAAGAATGTTTCTGGTGTAATGAAGGCGAATCTTACTTTAAGCATTTCTCCTTTTGTGCCAAAGCCTTTTACTCCTTTTGAAAGAGAGGGTTTCTGTGGATTGTCCACTATTAAAAGAAGACTAAAGAGATTAAAAGTCATAGTGTCAAAGTTTAAAAGGGTAAGAATCACCTATGATCTTCCCAAATGGGCAAAGCTGCAAGCTCTGATATCCAGAGGGGATAGAAGGGTGGGACTTTATCTTGCAGGATACACGAAAGATTTAAAGCAGGAGATCTTCTTATCTCCCATTCCCTCTGCTGAGGCTCTCCCATGGAGAATAATTGATACCCATTTTCCTTAGCAGTTTTTCCAGTTGAGGCAGTTTGTTTTCTTCTATTTCGCAGACAAATGCCTTTTTTATTTTTGTCTTTTCAATTTTTTGAATAGAAGGTTTGTAGCCGTGTTTTATTAAAAATTTTATAGCTTCTTTTACATTCTCTTCGTTAGAATAGGAACCAGCTATGACAAGCCATAAGTTTTCTTCTTTTATCATCCATGGATCTAAAGAAGGATCTTCTTCTTTCAATTTTTTGGCAATTATATGAGCTGTTCTTTTGTTTTTGGTTTTGAAGGCTATAATTCTGTTAAAAATTATGGTTTTTTTGATTTGTTTTTCTTTTACATTTTTACACAGTTTTTTAAAGATTTCTTCAGGTTCAGAGTATATGAGTATTTTTATAAGTTTTGGTGGTTCATTTTTATTTTCAGTTTTGTTTTCGCTTTCTTTTTCTGTTTTTATAGGTTCGGCCTTTGGTGTAATCTCTTTGAATTCTGCTATCTTTATAACCTCAATATTGTTTTTCTTTTTAAAAGCCAGCTTCTTGCCTAAGGTATAACCTCCCACAGGAAGGATAATGATGAATATCACAAATGCAATAAAGACAGGATTCCACTTAGGTTTATTCAGTTTGTTTATGAGTTCTACAAGTTTGTTTTCCTGAAGATCTATCTTAATGGGTTTCAATCTTCTTCTTTCTTCTTTTGGGCTTCTTCAATGATGTCCTTGGCTATATGTGGAGGAACCTCTTCGTAATGGGAAAATTCCATACTGTATGTTCCTCTTCCACCCGTTAAAGATCTCAATTCAGGTGCATAGGTTAAGACTTCTGCCAAAGGCACCAAAGCCTTTATGACCTGGTTTTTCCCTTTAGCTTCCACTCCCAATATCTTTCCTCTTTTTGCATTAAGATCCCCTATCACATCTCCCACACAATCATCGGGTACAATAACTTCCATTTTCATAATAGGCTCTAATAGAACAGGATTGGCTTTAGATGCTCCTTCTTTAAAAGCTATAGAACCTGCAATTTGAAAGGCAAGATCCGATGAATCAACGGGATGGTGTTTACCATCATAAAGAGTTACTTTGACATCAACTACAGGATACCCAGCCAATACACCTTCTTCCATAGCCTTCCTGACCCCTTTTTCCACTGAGGGGATGTATTGTTTGGGCACAACTCCGCCCACTATGGCATCTACGAATTCAAATCCTTTTCCTCTTGGAAGGGGCTCTATTCTAAGCCATACCACTCCATACTGTCCTCTTCCACCACTCTGTTTAACATATCTTCCCTGAACTTCCGCTTTCCCCTTTATTGTCTCTTTATAAGGTACCTTAGGCGTTTGAAGCTCTACTTCCACTCCGTATTTCTTTTTAAGCTTACTCACCACAGTTTCTAAGTGAAGCTGTCCTAAACCTGAAATCAAAAGTTCTTTGGTTTGAGGATCTCTCTTCACTTCCAATGACATATCCTCTTCTGTTAGTCTCTGAAGGGCAGTGGATATCTTTTCTTCGTCCGCTCTTGTTTTAGCTTTTATGGCGTATGACAATATAGGCGGAGGGAACTCAATTTCTGGCAATTTGATGGGGGCATCTATGGCACAAAGGGTGTCCCCGGTTTTTGTCTCTTTCAATTTGGGAATAGCCACAATATCGCCAGCTATCATTTCAGCAGCAGGTTTTTGTTCTTTGCCTATCATGAAGAAAGGCTTAGAGAGTTTTTCTTTAACGTCTCTGTTGGGATTTAAAACGGTGGTGTCAGGGCTTGCCTTTCCAGAGAATATTCTCACAAGGGATATCTTCCCAGCATAAGGATCCGATATTGTTTTGAAGACAAGGGCACAGAAGGGTTCGTCAATGGATGGTTTTCTCTCCTCTTCCTCTTGGGTTTCTGGATTTATACCTTTTACAGGAGGTCTTTCCTGTGGCGATGGAAGAAGCTCCACTATTTTGTCAAGAAGCAGGTCCACCCCTTTGTTCTCTAAAGCGGATCCTACCATAACAGGAAAGAGGCTTCCCTCTAAAATACTTTTTTTAAAGGCACTTATAAGCTCCTCTCTTGTTAACTCTTCTCCTTCTAAGTATTTCTCCAAGAGGGCATCATCTGTTTCTGCAATATTCTCTATTAAACCCTCTCTTAAGCTCTCTACTTCTTCCTTCATGTGTTCAGGGATTTCCCCTTCTTTGTATCCTTCATCTTCAAAATAGAGGGCTTTTCCTGCCAGAAGATTATAGATGCCCACAAATTTTTCATTCTCTATAATGGGTATCTGTATAGGGGTGGGTTTTATACCCAAGGTCTCTTTTATGTCTTTCAAAGCTTGTGAGAAGTTGGCATTACTTTTATCCATTTCATTTATAAAAATAATTCTTGGAAGTTTCAGGTTTTCCATCATCCCCCAAAGCTTTTCTGTTTGTACTTTTACTCCATCAACTCCAGAAACCAGAACCACAGCACCATCCACTACCCTTAAAGCACCATAGGTGTCTGAGATAAAATTGGCATATCCGGGGGTATCTATAAGATTTATTTTATGTTTTTTCCATTCAAACTGAGCTATAGCCAAATTGAGAGAGCAGCCCCTCTCTTTTTCTTCTTCATCGTAATCCATAACCGTATTTCCATCTGCCACATTTCCCATTCTGCTTATAACTTTGGCATTAAAGAGCATAGCTTCAGCCAAAGTGGTTTTCCCTGTTCCCCCGTCTGAGAATAGCCCCACATTCCTGATATCTATAGACTTTTTTGCCATATTTCCCCCCAGATACAGTTTTGATTCAGATTTACTGCAAAATTAACAGATGACATCTGTTCAGTCAACTTGTGATATTGGCTGTTCATACTTGACACCACTTTCTCAAAAGAGAATTTTAAACTTAGAAGGATTTGTTAAGGATTGTTGTTATGGATGATGTATCAAAAATCACATTGGATCTATTGGATTTGATGTTCAGGGATTTTGAATCACAGTTTGATTTTAGGCTGTGGAACGGAGAACAATATATTCCCCCATTGATGAAAGATAGGAAAGCCACTGTTGTTATAAACAACCCTGCTGTTTTGGCCTGTGTTTTTGCTTTTCCTGTAGATTTGAAGCTTGGAGAGGCCTTTATATACAAGGATATAGATGTAGAGGGAGACATATTCTCCATATTTCCAGCTGAAGCATACCTTACAAAAAGATACAAACATTTGGTGGCTAATCCCAAGTTTTGGTTTTATCTGGCTAAGTTGATGAGGCTGTGTAGAAGGGATTCTAAGTATATCTCCTCTTTTAGGGGCCCCGCTGTTCTTAAGGGAAGAAGGCATTCCATTGAAAGAGATAAAGCGGCTGTATCCTACCATTATAATCTTCCCTCTGAGTTTTACTCTTTGTATCTCGATCCTTTGATGAATTATTCTTGTGCTTATTTTAGGTCCTTTGAGGATGACCTTTACACAGCACAGCTCAATAAGTTGGAGCTTATATGCAGAAAGCTTAGGTTAAAAGAGGGGGAAAGGGTCCTTGATATAGGTTGTGGATGGGGCGGTTTTGTCCTCTATGCCGCTAAAAACTATAGAGTTAAGGTGCTTGGTATAACCCTGGCTGAGAATCAGGTTGAATATGCTAAAAGAAAGATAAAGGAGATGGGTTTAGAGCGTTTTGCGGAGGTGAGGTTACAGGATTACAGGGAACTTGAGGATGGCGAAGGTTTTGACAAGATAGTGAGCATAGGGATGTTTGAACATGTTGGAAAATCCATGCTTAAAACCTATTTTAAGAAGGCTTATCAGCTTTTAAAGCCTAAGGGGCTCTTTTTAAATCATGGTATAGCCGCAAAGTGGGGATTTTTTAGAACCCATTTGAGGAGATTCTTTTTTGTGGAAAGATATGTTTTTCCAGATGGACACCTTCTACCTATAAATTATACTCTCAAAGTCGCCGAAGATGTAGGTTTTGAGGTTAGAGATGTGGAATCTCTCAGGGAGCATTATGCTCTTACCCTTAGGCATTGGGTCAATAACCTTTCTAAAAATAAGGAAAAAGCCTTGAAAGTAGTGGATGAGGTAACTTATAGAGTTTGGTATCTCTATATGGCAGGTGCTTCCTATGGTTTTGAAATAAATCAGCAGAGTGTTTTTCAGGTTTTGCTTGCAAAGAATGACAAAAATGGGAAAAATGATCTTCCACTCACCAGGGAAGATATATACTCTTCGTGGGGGCAGGGTTGGGGGGACTTAAATATGGAGAAAAAGAGATAGAGGAAGCCAAGCTGGAGGCTTGGCCTAATCCCTATCCAGAGAGGGATTATGTTATAGAAATCACATTCCCAGAGTTTACCTGTCTTTGTCCAAGATCAGGGTATCCTGATTTTGCCACTATAAAAATAAAGTATATACCGGATAAATACATAGTTGAGTTAAAGTCATTAAAGCTTTATCTCAACAAATACAGGAACACTTACATGTCTCACGAGGAAGCCACTAATCGCATTTTTAGCGATCTTAATGAATTGCTCAAGCCAAGGTTTCTTGAAGTAATAGGAGATTTTAACCCCAGGGGAAATGTAAAGACCATTATAAAAGTGAGTTCAAAGGAATAAAGATAATGTTTGATCATATACTAAACGATCTTATTAAAGCCCTTGATGAAAATGAGATTATTCTGCTTTATGTATATAGAGACTTCTTCTCACCCTTTGATTATGTCAATTGTGCGGTATCTTTGAAGAGTGGTTATTCAAAAGAAGAGCTTTTGAATAAAATAACTCCCTCTGATCTGGTTCATCCCAGTGTTAGGGAGGAGATTTACGCCAATTTTAAAAGGAGAATAAAAGGGGAGCCTGTCCCCCCTTCTTATGAGATACCTTGCGTTGATAAGTTTGGTAGTACCAAGTGGATACATATGGCTTTCTCTAAGATAGATTATCAGGGTGATCCTGCCATCTTGGCAATAGGTGCTGAGATTACAGAAAAAAGAAAAGTGGAAAATTTATTGAAGGTGATTGTGGATATACTGCCACACGGTCTTGTGGTTGTAGATGACAATTACAATGTGATTTTTTGCAATAAACAGGCTAAAAGATGGATGAAAAATAAAAGCATATCTGACCCTATTGGTGAAAAGTGCTTCCGTGTTTTTCATTTGAAAGACGAGCCCTGTAAGGATTGTGTGGCTTTTCGGTGTCTTAAAAGTGGGATGGCCGTATTTGAAGAGGTTAAAAGAACAAGCAGATCAGGGGATAGATGGTTTGAAATAGGAGCATATCCAATTAAAGGTTTTGAAGAAACAGTAAAGGAGGTGGTGGTTTATGCTAAGGATATAACTGAGAGCAAAAGATTAAAGGAAGAGGAGCTGAAATCTCAAAGGTTTGAGTCTATGGCGCTTCTTGCAGGCGGTATTGCCCATGATTTTAATAACATCTTAACCAGCATAATGGGCAATATATCCCTTGCCATGTCCATTTCCAACAGCCAGGAGGTTAAAAAGTATTTAAAAGAAGCAGAAAAAAGCTGTTTATACGCCAAAAAGCTCACATACTCTCTTTTAACCTTTTCTCGTGAAGAAAAGCCGAAAATGTCCGCCGAAGATGTTATCTCTTTATTAAAGGAGGCCATTTCTCTTGTAAGTTTTCCAGAAAGAATAAAGATTTATCAGGAGTATGAGCAGGATCTTCCCTGTGTGCTCATTGACAGAGATCAGATGGTAAGGGTGTTTCAGAATATATTTGTTAACGCCATTGAAGCCATAACAGGGCAGGGAGAGATACGGGTAAGTGCTGTTAGAGACGGGGATTTTGTTAAAATCTCCATTACAGACACAGGAAAAGGTATCCCCAAAGAGATTCTTCCTCGTATATTTGATGTGTTCTTTTCCACTAAATCCAAAGGCACAGGATTGGGGCTTTCTGTGGCTTATTCTATAGTTAAAAAGCACGGCGGTGATATAGAAGTGTTTTCGGAAGAGGGGAAGGGTTCCACCTTTGTGGTCTATCTTCCAGTGGCTGAATCCCACGAAGGCAAATTGAAAGATTTAAAGGATATGCAGAAAAAGAATGTAGTGGTTATGGATGACAACAAAGGCATAAGGGATATGCTTAAACTCTACTTGGAGAAACAGGGCTTTTCTGTTTATACAGCATCAAAGGGAGAGGAACTGCTTGATATGCTTGAAAATTTAAAAAGGAAAGGTTTGGATATACATCTATTCATTTTAGATATAGTGGTACCAGATGGTATGGGAGGTTTTGAGGTTATAAAGAAAATCAGAAATGAATTCCCCAATTCCGGATTTATAGCTATAAGCGGTTATTATCACTTATCACAGGGAATAGAGGATCTGGGTTTTGATGAGTTTGTGAGAAAGCCCTTTACTTTTGATAACTTAAAGTGCGCTATACTAAAGGTTCTCAACGCAAAAGGAGGTTGTTCATGAAATTGCTCTTTATACATGGTGCAGGAAACAGAAAGGAAGTTTGGGATGATCTAAAAGCATTTCTTCCTCGTGGAATTGATGTGTATGCTTTGGATCTTCCTGGACATGGAGAAAGTTTGGAAAAAGGCAGATCCTCCATAGAGGATTACGCAGAGTGGGTGGAAAGATATATTAAAGAAAATTCTCTTGAGGGTGTTGTTGTAGCTGGCCACTCTATGGGGGGAGCTATCGCTATAACTCTTTTGTCAAAAAATATGCCTCATATATTAGGTGGAGTTTTGATTTCCACTGGTTGTAAATTGAGGGTAAATCCTAAGATACTTGATGGTTTGAGGGAGAATTATATCAAAGCTGTGAGAGAAATCGCCCCGTGGACTGTATCAAAAAAGGCTGAAAAAAGTGTCTTGGATAAGGTTATAGAGATCTTTTCTTCCTGTGATCCACGTGTGGCTTATAACGATTTTCTTGCATGTGATAAATTTGATGGTAGAGATTATGCAAGAAATATAAGGATTCCTGTATCAATTTTAGTGGGAAAGGATGATGTTATGACCCCTGTAAGGCTTTCAGAAGAGTTAAAGGAGCTTATTCCCAGCTCTCAATTAAAAGTTATAGAAGGAGCTGGTCATATGTTACAGCTTGAAAAACCGAAAGAGCTGGCTACTTCAATTATGGATTTTGTTAGAGGGTTGTGATAGAGTTTGCCTTTCGGGGGAGCATATGAAACAACTGTGGGCGCCTTGGAGGATTGAGTATATTTTAAAGGGACCTAAAGAGGGTGGCTGTTTTTTGTGCGAAGCTTTAAAAGATCCAGATGATCCTGAAAATTTGGTAGTCTATACAAAGGAGTTAGCCTTTGTAGTTTTGAATAGATATCCTTATAACCCTGGACATATAATGGTTGTTCCTAAAAGGCATGTGGCAGAACTATCGGATTTGGAGTATGGTGAAAGATGTGAGCTTATGGAACTTTTAAACTTCAGCATCTGTGTGCTTAAAAAAGTATTTTCTCCTCATGGATTTAATGTAGGGATAAACCTTGGCAGGTGTGCTGGAGCTGGTCTTGAAACACATCTTCACATACATGTTGTTCCAAGGTGGGAAGGGGATACCAATTTTATGCCTGTCTTAGCGGATGTTAAGGTGATTCCAGAACATATAAAAGAGACATATCTTAAGTTGAGAAAAGCTTTTCAGGAGGAGCTATAGATGATTATTTTGAGGCTTTTGTTTGGACTTATAATTATATTTTTGCTTGTGGCCTTTTCTATTAGGAATATGCTTCCTGTTCAACTTGATTTCTATTTTTACAAAACCCCTCCAGTTCCCCTTTTTGTCATTATCTTTTTGAGTCTTTTATTGGGGGTGGCTGCAGCTTGGATACTTGTTATTGGTGAGCAGGTTCGCATGAGAAATGAGTTGAGGAAGAAAAATAAGAGGATAAAAGAGCTTGAGAAACAGATTGAAGCTTATGAAACATCGAAAATAGAAGAGACTCCAGGAGAGGTAAAGGATGAAACAGCTTCCCAAGGTGTACAACCCTAAAGATGTAGAGGAAAAATGGTATAAATTTTGGGAAAAGAAGGGGTATTTTCATGCTGACGAGTATGATGAGCGCAGGCCTTCCTACTCTATAGTTATTCCTCCTCCTAATGTCACCGGTTCCCTTCATATGGGGCATGCTCTTAACTCAACCTTGCAGGATATTCTGTGCAGATGGAAAAGAATGGAGGGGTATAACGTTCTTTGGATGCCTGGCACAGATCATGCTGGTATAGCTACTCAGACCGTTGTAGAGAGAGAGCTGGCTAAGGAAGGGAAGACGAGATGGGATTTGGGGAGGGAGGAGTTTTTAAAGAGGGTTTGGGAATGGAAGGAGAAATACGGCAACTATATCGTTGAGCAGTTGAAAAGGCTTGGATGCTCTTGCGATTGGGATAGGCTGAGATTCACAATGGATGAAGGTTTTTCCCGTGCTGTTAGAGAGGTCTTTGTCTCCCTTTATGAGGAGGGTTTAATATACAAGGGGGAATATATAGTAAATTGGTGTCCCAGATGTCATACTGCCCTTTCTGATCTTGAAGTTGAGTATAAAGAAGAGCAGGGATTTTTGTGGTATATAAAATACCCCTTAGCCGATGGAGAAGGCTATATAACAGTGGCCACCACAAGACCAGAGACTATGCTAGGTGATACTGCAGTTGCTGTGAATCCCAATGACGAAAGATATAAGTCTCTTATTGGTAAAAAGGTGGTACTTCCCATTGTTGAAAGAGAAATTCCCATTATAGGGGATGAATATGTAGATCCTGAATTTGGGACAGGAGCATTGAAGATTACCCCAGCTCATGACCCTTATGATTTTGAGATAGGGAAAAAGCATGGGCTTGATATTGTATGTGTTATGAATCCAGACGGCACAATGAACGAAAATGCTGGACCTTACAAAGGTATTGATAGATACCAGGCAAGAAAGAAAATTGTTGCTGAACTTGAGAGTAGAGGGCTTCTTGAAAGGGTGGAACCTTACACACACTCCGTTGGTCATTGTTATAGGTGTGATACGGTTATTGAGCCATATGTTTCAACCCAGTGGTTTGTTAAGACAAAACCTTTAGCTGAACCAGCTATAAAGGCTGTTGAAGAGGGTAAAACCCGGATAATTCCTGAGAGATGGACAAAGGTTTATTTTGAGTGGATGAGAAATATAAAGGACTGGTGTATATCCCGTCAAATATGGTGGGGACACAGGATACCTGCTTGGTATTGCGATAATTGTGGAAGAACAATTGTTTCCAGAGAAGATATAACCCAATGCCCTGAATGTAAGAGCAGCAATATAAGGCAGGATGAGGATGTGCTTGATACTTGGTTTTCTTCTGCTCTTTGGCCTTTTGGAACAATGGGATGGCCTGAGAAAACCAAGCTTTTAGAGAAGTTTTATCCCACCAGCTGTCTGGTTACTGGATTTGATATTCTCTTTTTCTGGGTGGCTCGTATGATGATGATGGGTTTGAAGTTTATGAAGGATGTGCCCTTTTACCATGTTTATATCCACGCCCTCATAAGGGATGAAAAGGGTCAAAAAATGAGCAAGACCCGTGGTAATGTTATAGATCCTGTTGAGATGATGGAAAAATATGGAACAGATGCTTTGAGGTTTACCCTGGCCATACTTGCTGCACAGGGCAGGGATATAAGGTTATCCGAAAAGAAGATAGAGTCTTACAGAAATTTTGTTAACAAAATTTGGAACGCTGCAAGATTTGTGTTTATGAATTTGGAGGGATATGAAAGGCTTGATTTTTCTTCTGAGGTTCTCACTTTGGCTGATAGGTGGATACTTTCAAGACTTAATAAGACAATATCTGATGTTCTATCTGCCCTTGAATCCTATGAGTTTGATAAATATGCATCCTCTCTTTACAACTTCACCTGGCATGAACTCTGTGATTGGTACATAGAGATGTCCAAGGACGCCCTTTACGGTGGCGATATAAAGAGAAGATTGGTGGTTCAAAACATAATAGTTCATATATTTGATGTTCTTATGCGATTGCTTCACCCTGTTATGCCCTTTATCACAGAGGAGGTTTGGCAGAACCTTCCAATTTCTTCTGATTCAGAAAGTATAATGGTTTCTCAATTTCCCAAGCCTGATGCCAATTGGTTTGATGAGGATGCGGAAAAAAAGATGGCGTTTATAATGGATGTCACAGGTGCTATAAGGAATGTTAAAGCGGACATGGGTATTCCTCTTACAAAGAAAATCAAGGTGATTGTGGAGTCTTCTGGAGAGGAAAAAGCTCTTCTTGAGGAGTATCCTCAGTATGTTAAACAGTTGGCATTTGTAGAAGAGATATCGGTATCTGAAAATGTGAAAAGACCTCAAAAATCGGCGGTTAGAGTTGTGGGAGATTCGTCTATTTATATTCCATTGGGAGACATTATAGACTTTGATAAAGAAAAGCTGAGGTTGCAGAAAGAGCTTGAGAGATTGGAAAAGGATCTTGATAGAGTGAACAGAAAGCTTTCCAATAAAGACTTTTTGACAAAAGCTCCGCCTCATGTGGTAGAGAAAGAAAAGAGCATAAAGGCTGAGTTAGAAGAAAAGAGAGAAAGGCTTATAGAGGCTTTAAGAAGTATTGAAGGCTGATCTCTTAAACAATTGGGGATATTCCTCAAGCAAGTTTTACTGGGTGTTGTATCCTTTATCTCTTTTCTATCTTTCCGGTATAAAGCTTAGGAAATTTCTTTATAATTTAGGGATTCTTAAAAGAGAGAAGCTTCCTTCTTGTGTAGTGAGTGTTGGCAATATTACCCTTGGGGGAACCGGCAAAACCCCCTTTGTAATAGCTTTAGCCAACATGTTGGCTGATAAAGGCTTTAGGGTGGCTGTGCTTTCTCGAGGATACAAAAGAAAGAAAAAAAGTGCACTCCTTGTTTCCGATTCCCATAATGTTTTGGTGTCAGATCCAGCCCTTTGCGGAGATGAACCCTTGCTCATAGCCTTTAAAACTAAAGCTTCTGTGGCTGTGGGAAAAGACAGAATAGAGGCATTCAAGAAATTGGCTTATTTAAAGCCTCATGTTGTGTTGCTGGACGATGGATTTCAGCATTTTAAGATTAAAAGGGATCTTGATATATGTCTTGTGGACGGCACCAGATGTTTTGGCAATGGTCTTCTATTTCCTGCGGGTCCCTTAAGAGAGCCTGTATCTGCTATAAAGAGGGCAAATATTTTGGTTATTACTAAAAAAAAGAACTTTAAATGTTTCTTAGATATGAAAGGCGTGTTGGATAAAAAACCAGTATTTTTTATAGAGCCTAAAATTGAGGGTTTTTTTGTAAATGGAAAAGATGTACCTCCTCCCAAGAAAGCCTTTATAGTAACATGTGTATCCAACTATGAGCATTTTGTTTCACAGATTTCAAATTTGGGTGTTGATATAATAGGGGTTAAGGTCTTTTCCGATCATCATATTTTTAAAAACAAGGATTTAAAAGAAGTTGAGGGTTATCCAGTTATAATTACAGAGAAAGACTGGATCAACTTTCCTTCTCATTTAAAGAACCAAAATGTTGTGGTGGCTAAACAAGGATTTTCCATTCCTCAAGAGCTATTCAGTTTTATAGAGGGGAAACTTTGCCTTTAGGAAGGGAAAAGCAGATCAGTACAGTCAAGGAAAGGTTGGATTCGGCAAATAAAGTTATACTCCTGATATTCTGCTTGCTTTTGCTTTTTGCCTTTTACCTACAGATTATAAAAGGAGAATATTACTATCATCTTTCCGAGAAAAACCGCATAAGGGTTTATCCTCTCTTTCCTTCCAGGGGAAAAATATACGATAGAGATGGGAATGAACTGGCAAAGAATGCTCCTTCCTTTGATCTTTATATAGTTCCATATTACCTACTTAAAGAGTGTAAGAGAAAAAAAATCCCTTTTTGGAAACATCCCACCTATACTGTTTTGATTAAAGATATAGGGGTTAATGAGGAAAGGCTAAGAAAGAAGATAGAAGAGGGAAGGCAAGCCCCATTTTCGCCAAGACTAATTGTAAAGGATTTGAGCGAAGAGCAACTTGCTAAAGTGGAGAGTTTAAAGTGGTTGTTAAGAGGTGTTTATGTAGAGGCTTCAGAGACCAGAGTCTATCCTTACGGGAAATTGTTTGCCCATGTTGTAGGGTATGTGGGTGAGGTTACAGAAAAGGATGTTAAAAGTTTGAGATACTATCCTGGGGATTTTGTGGGAAAGACGGGACTGGAGAAATACTACGAGGATATATTGCATGGTATAGGTGGATGGGAAAGGTGGGAGGTTGACGCTCTTGGCCATAGAATAAGGCCTGTTTCTAAATCTATACCTATAAAGGGTGAGAACTTAAAGACCACCCTTCTTTTGCCTCTTCAAGCTAAGATAGCTCAACTTATGAAGGGAAAAACTGGTGCGGTTGTTGCGCTTGATCCCAACAACGGGGAGGTGCTGGCTCTTTACAGTTCTCCTTCCTTTGACCCCAATTTGTTCCCAAGGGGTATAGATCTTAATAAGTGGAAAAGGTTAAAAGAGGACAAGGCACACCCTTTAACTAACAGGGCTGTTTCTGGCGTATATCCTCCGGGATCTGTGTTTAAACTTGTAGTTGCTTTGGCCGGATTGAATGAAAGAAGAATAAATCCCAAGAAAAAGATAGAGTGCTTGGGATATCTGCCTTTAGGTAATAGGATATTCAGGTGTTGGAAAAAACAGGGTCATGGAAAGGTTGATCTTTACAGAGCCATTGTTGAGTCCTGTGATGTGTACTTCTACACTGTGGGAAAGGATCTGGGGGTGGATCTTATAAGCAAATACGCTTTTATGTTGGGTTTAGGTAAAAGAACAGGAATTGATCTTCCATATGAATCTAAAGGCGTTGTGCCCACGAGACGCTGGAAAAGAGAGAAGCTCAAGGCTCCATGGTATCCGGGAGAGACTTTAAATTATGCCATAGGGCAAGGGTATATAAATGTGACGCCTATGCAGCTTGCTGTTTTATCGTCCTTTTTTGCCAATGGTGGATATGTGGTAATTCCTCATCTTAGGCTCACTAAAAGAATTAAGAAAATAAAGATAGGCATTCCTAAAAGATATATAAACTTGATTAGAAAAGCTATGCTGGGCGTTGTTGAGGATAAGCACGGCACGGCTCACTGGACAGCTTATCTTAAAGGAGTCAGGATAGCTGGCAAAACCGGAACTGCTCAGGTGGTTTCCCGAGAGGTGGAGGAAAGGTATAAAAAGGGGAAAAAAATAACCAAAAGGCGTTATGTGGAACATGCATGGTTTGTTGCTTTTGCTCCTTACAATAAGCCTTTAATATCCGTGGCTGTAGTTGTGGAGCACGGAGGTCATGGTTCATCTGGTGCTGCTCCTATTGCTAAGGAAGTTATAGCAGAGTATCTGAGATATAAAGGATTTATTAGTGGAGATAAACCTTGAGGGCAAAAAGGGTCTCTAAAGGGTTGGATTTAAGCGTTCTCACACTCTTTTTTCTTATTTCCTTTGTAGGTGTTCTGACCTTAGCAGGGATGCAGAGTTTCTCCATTGTAAAAAGACAGGTGGTTTGGCACTTAATAGGCATTTTAACCTTTTTTGTAGTTTTATGTTTTGATAAGAAATTCTTTAGGGAATGGGCTTGGTTCTTCTATATCGGATCTATATTTCTTCTCATTGTTGTGTTGATAGCAGGAAAGATAGGAAAGGGTGCGCAGAGATGGTTGCTTCTTGGTCCTGTAAGGGTTCAGCCTTCAGAGTTTGCAAAAATAGCCCTTGCATTGGTACTGGGTAATGTCTTTGAGTATTTCAGCAATAAGGGAAGTATACCCCTTGGCTTTAAAGAGATATTTCTGGTTGTTGCTGTCTGTTTTCCTTTGTTTCTTTTAACTGCTATGGAACCGGATCTGGGGACTGCTCTTATTTTTTTCCTAATAGCCGCTTCTGTGGTTTTAATAGCAGGGGTGAAAAGAAGAACATTTATAATCTGTGTAATTGCCGCTTTTTGTGTTTGTTTCTTGGGATGGAAACACTTAAAACCCTATCAAAAGAGAAGAATCATAGCTTTTCTAAATCCAAGAAAGGATCCTTACAGAACAGGCTATCATATAATACAGTCCCGAATAGCTATTGGATCTGGAAGGCTGTTTGGTAAAGGCTATATGAAAGGTACTCAAAGTAGGTTGAATTTTATACCGGAAAAACATACAGATTTTATATTTCCAACCTTTGCTGAGGATTGGGGATTTGTTGGAGTTTTTGTTTTGGTGTTGCTTTACAGTCTGTTCATTAGCCGAATAGTCGAGATGGCAAAAAGGACAAAGACTGTTTATTCTTTATACACAACGGTTGCCTTAGGTTCCATATTCTTTTGGCACATAGTTATAAATATTGGAATGACCATGGGCCTTCTTCCAGTTGTGGGGGTTCCCCTTCCTTTAATGAGTTATGGTGGTTCTGCCACTTTGGCTTCTTATATCACCCTTGCCCTTATCGTTGTTATGGTGAGGGATTGATGCTCAATGTGATTTTGGTTTCCAAATCTCCCCGAAGAAGAGCTCTTCTTTCACAGATTGTTCCTGTTTTTGACGTTATCCCGCCCTATTGTGATGAAAAAATTGAGGATTTTAAGTCTCATGAAGAATATGTGGTTTCTCTTGCCCTAAAAAAGCTCAAATCTATTCCAGAAAGATACAGATCTTCCGATAACATGCTCATAGCTGCTGATACTGTGGTGGTTCTTGATGACATAATTTTGGGTAAGCCTTCAAGTTTAGAGGAAGCAAAGGCTATGCTTAGAATGCTTTCGGGGAAGACACATAGGGTTTATACAGGAGTGGCTGTTTTTAGAGGTGGTGTTATAAAAAGCGGATGCGATGTGACCTTTGTTTCTTTTAAGGATTTATCGTCAGCGGAGATAGAGTATTATATTGATTTGGTTAATCCTCTGGATAAAGCTGGCGCTTATGCTATTCAAGAGCATGGAGAGCTTTTCATAAACAAAATAGAGGGTTCATATTCCAATGTGGTGGGGCTTCCCCTTTCTTTAACTTATTCTCTCATGAAGGAGTTGGGTTTTAAGCTTTTTAAGTGGGTGAAACTGTTAGATATAGCAAAGGTGATAAGGAGTAAAAACGCTGGTCCTTTTGAGCTCACCTTTGATGTTATGTTTGACGATGAAAAGGTGTATGAGAAATTTAAGGGTATGAATTTTTTGACCAAGGAGAGGTTTGCCAAACTGTATAACATAAAACTGGAAGATATCTTAGTTTTTGAGTATTTTGATCAGGCTCTTGCCCTTAAAATCACAGTGAAGAGGGATCCTCCTTCTGGTCATTTTAATGACGAGGATATATATGGTGCTCAGAAACATGTGCCTTTAATGAGTTACATGATACCTTGGGAGAACTATGAGTAGGGAAGATATTCTTCTTGTCCTTTCTAAAAACAGGGTTACTTGGTCATATTTTTGGAGATTTGTACAAAAGTATGGTTTAGAGAATCTGGATAAAATAAAGGATGAAAGATCAGATCTTAATTGGGATGAGAATGTAAGAGAGCAACTTGAAGATAAAAATATAAATTTTTTGAGTTTTTTTTCTGAAAAATACCCTAACAAGTTAAGAAGGTTAAAATACCCGCCTTACGTTATATTCTACAGAGGCAATATAGATTTACTTTTAAAGCCTATAATTTCCATTGTAGGAACAAGAAAAGCAAGTCCCCAAGGGAGGGACTTTGCTTATAACCTTTCAAGGGATATCGCTTCTGCTGGTTACGTGGTTGCTAGTGGATTGGCTATGGGAATAGATACATGGGCTCACAAAGGGGCTATCTCTCAAGGAGAGACCATAGCAGTTATGGGAACTTCTATTGATGTTGTGTATCCTAAAAGCAATTGGCATCTTTTTAACCAGATATGCGAAAAGGGCCTTGTAATTTCTCCCTTTTGTCCTGTTACTACTCCTAAAAGGTATAATTTCCCTATTAGAAATGCTGTTATGGCAGCCATTTCTGACAAGTTGGTGGTTATAGAGGCTCCTCTTAAAAGCGGTGCTTTAATCACGGCAAAATTTGCCCTTGATATGGGAATCCCAGTTTATGCTGTTCCAGGAAGACCTAAAGATCCCTTAACTAAAGGAACCAACTGGCTTATAAAAAATAAAGCGCAGCTTTTAGACAGTGCAGAGGATATAATTGGTATACGCCAGGGGAAAAGGGAAAAACCTAATATTGTCCTTAAAGGGTTGGAGGCACAGGTATTTGAGTTGGTTTTGTCTGGTATAGGCTCTGTGGATGAGCTCTCTTGGAATTTGAATCTTGAGGTTGCCACTTTACAGCAGGTTCTTATGGCATTAGAAATAAAGGGTCTTGTAAAGAAGGGTATTGGGGGATTTTATGAAACGGCGTAAAAAAGATCTTATAATAGTGGAGTCGCCTTCAAAGGCAAAAACTATCTCTCATTATCTTGGCGATTCTTACGAGGTGAAGGCCAGCATGGGGCATGTGAAGGATCTGCCGGCAAATAAGATGGGAGTTAATATAGAAAGGGATTTTGAGCCTGAATATGTGATAATAAAGGGTAAGGAGAAGGTTCTAAAGGAGCTTAAAAAAGCTGCGAAGTCAGCTAATAAGGTCTATCTTGCTTCAGATCCCGATAGAGAAGGGGAAGCTATAGCTTGGCATATTGCCAATGAGATTGGTGTTCCAGATAAAACTTTCAGAATAGTCTTCCATGAGATTACCAAAAGGGCTATAGAGGAAGCCCTAAAAAACCCTGAAGGGATAGATATAAGGAAGGTGGATTCTCAGCAGGCGAGGAGAGTATTGGATAGGTTGGTGGGTTACTCCCTCTCCCCTCTTTTATGGAGAAGAATTGACAAGGGTCTTTCAGCGGGAAGAGTTCAGTCTGTGGCTCTAAAGCTTATATGTGATCGTGAAAAGGAGATAGAAGAATTTGTTCCTGAGGAATATTGGAAGATAGAAGCTTTGCTGGGCTATGAAAACACAAATTTTGTTGCTGAGTTATTCAAGGTTAAAGGGGAGAAAATTCAAAGATTATCAAAGGATGAAGCAGAAGATATATTTAAGCGTCTCAATGGCCAGTCTTTCTTCCTTGACAAGGTGGAAAAAAAGCAAAAGAAAGTAAAACCTAAACCCCCTTTTATAACCAGCACCTTACAGCAGGAGGCCTTTAAGTTTTTTGGCTTCACTTCTAAAAAGACCATGATGATAGCTCAGCAGCTTTATGAAGGCATTGATATACCAGGCAAAGGATACACAGCCCTTATTACTTATATGAGGACAGATTCTGTCAGGGTAGCAGATCATGCTCTAAAATCTGTGCGTTCTTTTATAAAAAAACGCTTTGGAACCTCATATCTACCTTCTAAACCCAATGAGTACAAAACATCATCTTCCTCTCAGGATGCCCATGAGGCTATAAGACCTGTTAATGTTGATTTGACCCCTGATGATCTTAGGGGAAAAATTCCCTCTGATCATTTAAAACTTTATGAGTTGATCTGGAGGAGGTTTGTAGCCTCTCAAATGAAGCCCGCTGTGATAGATTCCACTATTTTTGAGATTAAATCTGGTGATTACACCTTTAAAGCTACTGGATCTGTGTTAAAATTTGAAGGCTACAGGAAGGTTTACGAAGACACTAAGGACAAAGATGTTGTTCTTCCAGAAGCCAGTGAGGGAACTGAGTTCACAGTTTTGGAGATTAAAAAGACTCAACATTTTACCAAACCTCCCCCAAGGTATACGGAAGCCTCTCTTATAAAGACTTTGGAGGAGAAGGGAATAGGCAGGCCTTCTACATATGCCACTATAGTTAGCACCATTATAGATAGGGGATATGTGGTAAGAGATAAAAAAGCCCTTATTCCCACTCCCTTGGGAAGAATAGTTTCTGAGGTTTTGGTCCGCAATTTTCCCAAAATAATGGATGTCTCCTTTACAGCAAGTATGGAGGAGGATCTTGATAGAATAGCGAAAGGGGAAATACAGTGGCGGGAGAGCATAAAGAATTTTTATATGTCCTTCTCGAAGGAATTGGAGAAGGCTTCTGAAAATCTTATGAAGTTGGACAATTACAGCCCTTTGAAATGCGAGAAGTGTGGAAGTCCTATGGTATTAAGAAAGAGCAAGTATGGTAAATTTTTGGCCTGTTCCGCTTATCCCAAGTGCAGAAATGTTAAATCCCTCAATCAGGTTGAAGGTGTAAAGAATGGGAGAAAGGGTAAAAACAAGGGATATAAAAAGAGAGCTTGAGGAGTTTGCTGAAAGAATTGGTTGTCCAGTTGATGAGCTTGATTTTGATGTGATCTCCTTCGAGTTGGTGGGACCTGAGGATGGCAAGTATAACGCGGAAATTGAGATTGAAATAGGATTAAAAACTCCTGGCCTAATCAAGGTATTTGATTGTGTGGTTGAAGTGGAGGATATGGAAAAAACCTCCCGTGCCTACCTTAAGGTGCTTCCCACTTTTCGTATGGACATAAACGATGAGCAGTTTAAAGAGGAAAGGTGCGAGCTCACTCAGGAGCAAGAAGAGGAGCTCTTTAAAGAGACTTTAAAGATTTTATTGTTAAATGGGGTTATATACGGGCATATTCCCAGGGATAAACTTTTAGATAAATGGGAGGAGGCTTTATTTAATATTTATGCGCATAGAAAGCCTTACAAATTCATTGTAGCGGAAGGAAAACCTCCTAAGGATCCCTTTAGAAGGGAGGTGTATTTTATTCCTTTGGTTACTCCAGCAGGAAAGGTTATCAATGAAAGGACTGGTAGAATCAATTTTAAAGATAGGGGGTATAGTGACAGGGCTGTAAGTGCTGGGGATAGGCTTGCCCTTGTTGAGTTCATTCCTGGAGAATATGGCATAAGGGTGGATGGCTCTCTTATTCCATACACAGAATTAGATCCTCTTCCTTTTGAGGTGGATAAGGAAACAATAAAAATAGTAAGAAAAGAGGATAAAAACAGGATTATATTTGAGTTGTTTGCTTTAAAGGATGGTTATGTTTCTGTAGAGGAAGGGAAGTTCAGAATTTCAGAATATGTAAAGGAGAAAAGTGTGGATTATTCCACAGGAAGCATTGTGTTTGATGAGGCCAGTGTAAACATAGAGATAACAGGTGAGGGAGAGGGTTCCTTTATAGATGCTGTTAAAGACGGTTTTGAACTTATTTCTCCTGGTAAGAAGGTGGTGGTTAAGGGCAATGTTGGAAGAAAGGCTTTAGTTGAGGGGGGAGAGGTTATAATTGAAGGACTTGTTGCAAAGGACGCAGTGATTAGAGGCAAGATTTGTAAAGTTTCCAGTATAACCGATGCCACCATTGAAGCGGAAGATACAGCCTATGTTGGAAAGGCTTTTAGCTCTAAGATCAAATCTTCAAAGGTTTTTGCAGATATGCTTTCAGGATCCAAAGTTTATGCGGAAAAAGTTGTGGCTCTTAAGGTGATAAGGCATTCTGCCTTGTATGCTTACGATTTTATTATGGTGGAGCTGGGCGAAGATTTTAATCATTTTATCCTTTCAGGGGATGAGGTACCCATGATCAGTATGAGATGGAGGGGTATGGAGCAGACCAAAAAGGCGTTGGAGAAGGAGAAGGACATAGAGTTACATGAGTTAAAAAAAATAGAAAAGAGGATTGAGTCCACCGTTAATCTTGCTGTGGGTTACATGAAACCCGTTTTTAAGGATAAAACGGATAAGCTTAAAGCTCTCATTGTTTCCCTGCTCAATCAAAACAACATCGAAAAGCTCAATGAGCTTATGCAAAAATTGCCTTCTCATGTGAGAGCCACTTTAAGCTCCACCACAGGGATGCTTAACAAAAAACAGGAAATATTGAATAGGGTAAAAGAGATTGAGGATAGAATAAAAGAGGTTGAAAAAAGGTTAGAAAAAGAGCGTAACAAACCGGGAATTGTATGTGTTTTGGACAGGATGATTAAAGACAATGTCATAAGGATAAGGCATCACAAAAGATACTTCACTGATTCTGTTAAAGGTCCAATAGCCTTTTACGATGATGAAGATGCACTTTTAAGTGTTACTGATGCCGATGTTATAGCCGATATAATAAAAAATAGAGTAGATGAAAATTTTATTCTCTCTGTGAGAGATTTTCTTCTTGATAAAGGTTTGAGAGTTTATGTGACCAAGTTGAAGCTATGATTAGAAGGCTTGCCATTTTTAATTTAGGGATAATAGATTCTTTAGTTATTGATTTTAAGGAAGGTTTTACAGTGCTAACAGGGGAAACAGGCTCAGGGAAAAGCTTGATTTTGGGAGCTATTGCTTTGCTTTTTTCTCCAAAGGTTTCCTCTTCTATGATTAAGGGTGGGAAGGATTTTGCATTGATTGAAGGTGTTTTTGATATATCTTCCCATCATCGTATAAGGGATCTTCTTGAAGAATATGGCTTTCCTGTTGAGGATGAACTCGTAATAAAGAGGAAGCTCTCTTCTAAAGGAAAGGGAAGGATTTTTGTTAATCAAGTTATATCCAATACTAAGTTCTTATCCCTCATTAAGGGGATGCTTGTGGAGATTCAGTCTCAAAGGGATTTAAAGATTCTGGATTCTTCATACCAACTTGAGCTACTTGACAGGTTTGCTGGCGTTTGTGAGCTTGTTTCTGATTTTAGAAGAATTTATGCCGAGTATAAAAGGGTGCTGTCAGATATAAACGAGGTGGAGGATAAAAATGCTGAGATCAGGCGAAAGATCGATTATCTTAACTTTGCTGTTTCTGAGATAGAAAAGGTTAAGCCTGATCCTGATGAGGAAAAAAGATTGCTTAAAGAAAAGGAGTTTCTTGTTAATGTAGAAAGATTGAAGGAAGCCCTTGAGGCTTCTCTTTGTTACCTTTCTCAGGGAGAAATTAGTGCCAGTTCTCTAATTAAGGAAGCTTTAAGGTCCATTTCAAATATTTCCCACTTGGATTCAAGGGTAGACCTTTTTGTTTCCAGACTTAACGAGATTGTCAGCATTATAGACGATTTGGTTTTTGATATGACCAGCTACTTTGAAAGCTTGGACGTAGATTCCTCAAGGTTAGAGGAGGTGGAAAATAGGCTTACTGAGTTTTATAAACTCAAGTTGAAGTACGGAAAAAGTATAGAGGATGTTTTAAACTTTTATAATAAATCTTTAGAAGAACTTAGAGAGCTTGAAAAAAGGCTTTCTTCCATTGGTGAACTTAAAGCCAAAGCAGAAAGTCTTTATGAAAAGTTAAACGAAATTGCCATTAAATTGAGTGGGGAAAGGAAAAAAGCTGCAAGAATTCTTGCCAATAGAGTCGTTGAAGAGCTAAAAGAGCTTGGTTTTGAAAATCCCATATTTCAGATAATACTTGAAGGAAGAAAACAACTCACTGCATCAGGCTACGATGAGTGTTGTTTTTGCTTTTCAGCCAATCCAGATGTTGAGCCTAGACCGTTGGATCAGGTGGTTTCTGGAGGGGAGCTTTCCAGAATTATAATTGCTTTAAAAAGTATATTTTCTGATATGGAGGACATTCCCACTTTGGTTTTGGATGAGGTAGATTCTGGGATAGGAGGGAAGACAGCGGATTTAGTGGGCCATAAGCTGAGGTCCTTGGGAAATAAGAAGCAGATTTTGTGTGTAACACATTTTCCCCAGGTTGCAAGTAAAGCCCATCATCATATAAAGGTGGATAAGATTTTGAAAGGTGGGAGAACTTTTGTTAGTGTTGCCTATATTAGTGGTAAAAAGAGAGAGGAAGAGTTTGATAGAATGATGGGAAGTATAGCTGTAGGAGAGGATGGGAATGGTAAAAATTGACGAAGAAAGATGCAAGGGTTGTGGACTCTGTGTTACTGCATGTCCCCATAAACTTCTTATGCTCTCTGAGAAAAAGGTGAATAAGCAGGGTTATCATCCTTGTATCTGCGTTTCTCAGGAAGATTGCACAGGTTGTGCTTTATGCGCGGAGATGTGTCCAGATATTTGTATTGAGGTGTACAGATGAGCGAGAAGAGGCTTTGGAAAGGATGCGATGCTGTGGCAGAAGCTGCTATTAGGGCTGGGTGCAGGTTTTTTGCAGGGTATCCCATAACTCCCCAGTCTCAGATATTGGAATACATGTCTTGGCGTATGCAGGAGGTTGGAGGAGTATTCATACAATCAGAGAGCGAACTTGCAGCTATAAACATGGTTATGGGGGCTTCCATAGCGGGATTTAGAGCTATGACTGCTTCTTCCAGTCCAGGTATAAGCTTAATGCAAGAGGGCATATCTTATATGGCTGGTATGGAGCTTCCTGCTGTTATTGTAAATGTGAACAGAGGGGGACCAGGTCTGGGAGGTATTCAGCCCAATCAAGGGGATTACTTTCAGGCCACCAGAGGTGGAGGGCATGGCGATTACAGAACTTTAGTTCTTGCTCCCTCCACTGTACAGGAGGCTGTGAGATGTGTGTTTGATGCCTTTGCCTTAGCTGATAAATACAGAAATCCCGTTGTTATTTTGATGGATGGTATAATAGCTCAGATGATGGAGTCTGTGGAGATAAAGGATGAATGGTATGTTCCTCCTCCTGAAAAACCTTGGGCTTTGAGAGGCTGTGAGGGCAGAGATCCCCAGATTATTAAATCCCTTTATCTTGGCCCTGGTGAGCTCACTCAGCATGATTGGAAGCTTTACAGGAAATACCAGTTAATGAAGGAAGAGCTTTGTTGGGAGACTTACGAGGTTCAAGAAGATATGGATCTTCTCATTGTGGCCTTTGGTACAGCTGCAAGGGTTGCTAAAACTGCCATAAAGTGGGCTAATTCCTCTGGAATTAGAGTGGGAATGTTCAGACCTATAACCCTGTTTCCTTATCCAGAAGAGGCCTTAAGGAAGACAGCCTCTTTGGCAAAAAAAGTCTTGGTTTTGGAGATGAACACTGGCCAGATGCTGGAGGATGTGGAGAGGATTCTTGGAAAAAAGCCTGATTTTATGGGGAAACCCTCAGATGTCTTTTACCCAGAGGAAATTTTGGCTAAGATAGAGGAAAGTATTTGAGTGGAGGCGGTTATGGGAAAGACTTTGTTATTTGAGATAGGAACAGAGGAGATTCCAGCAAGGTTTATGTTGGGTGCCTTTGAATATATGAAAGATTTTATAAAGAACAAATTTGAAGAGCATCGTATAGATTACCAGGATATTGACGCTACAGGCACCCCCAGAAGGCTTGTTCTTTTGGTAAAGGGTGTTGCTGAAAGGCAGAAAGACATGGAGCAGGAGATACTGGGCCCTCCTGCAAGGGTGGCTTTTGATGCAACGGGAAGCGTAACTAAAGCAGGAGAAGGTTTTGCTAAGGCTCAGGGAGTTAGTGTTGAGGACTTGAAAATTAAAGAAACACCTAAAGGTGAGTATGTTTATGTGGTGAAAAGAGAGGAAGGGAAGGCCACCATTGAGCTTTTACCTTCCATTCTTGAGGAGATGGTAAGAAGATTTCCTTTCCCGAAGTCTATGAGGTGGGGATCCAGGAAGATAAGATTTGCGAGGCCTATACACTGGTTTTTATGCCTTTTTGGAAATGAGATTGTGCATTTTGCCATTGAGGATATAGAAAGCGCCAATTACACTTTTGGGCACAGATTTTTAGCCCCTGGAAAGATAGAGATAAGAGACCCTGATGAGTATTTTGAGAAACTCAAAAAGGCTTATGTGATATGCGATCATAGGGAAAGGAGAAAAATTATAAAAGAGCAAATAACCGAAGCTGCTGCTAAGGTTGGGGGTGTTCCTGATTCAGACGAGGATCTTATAAATGAGGTGAACTTTCTTGTTGAATATCCTGTGGCCACAGTGGGAAAGTTTTCTAAAGAATACTTGGAACTTCCCTCTGCTGTTCTCACCACTACTATGAAGGAGCATCAGAAGTATTTCCCTGTATTTGATAAGAGCGGAAATATTATGCCCTATTTTGTGGTTGTTAATAATATGCTTACAGACGATATGGATGTTATTACAAGGGGAAACGAAAGGGTTCTGAAGGCGAGGCTCGCCGATGCCAAATTCTTCTTTGATGAAGATAAAAGGGTTCCTTTGGAGAAGATGTTTGAAAAGCTCAAAAACGTGGTATTCCAGGAGAAGCTGGGAACTTCCTATGAAAAGGTGATGAGATTTAGAGAGATAGCTCTATGGCTTGCGGACAAGGTAGCTCCCCATAAAAAGGATCTGGTGGACAGGTGTGCTTTATTATGCAAAGCGGATCTTGAGTCACAGATGGTTTGTGAATTTACCGAGCTTCAGGGTATTATGGGAAGGGAGTATGCAAAAATTCAAGGAGAGCCTGAAGAGGTCTATGAGGGTATTTTTGAGCATTACCTTCCAAGATTTTCAGGGGATGACCTTCCTAAAACCATAACAGGTGCCCTTGTTGGTATAGCCGACAGGATAGATACAATAGTGGGTTGTTTTGGAATAGGTCTTATTCCTACGGGATCGGAGGATCCTTATGGTATAAGGAGGGATACCCTTGGCATAATTCAGGTAATATTGGCAAAGGATTTGAGGATAAAGTTGTCTGAACTTATAGACAAAAGTTTGTCCCTTTTGTCAGACAAGATAGAAAGGGATGCTCAAGAGGTAAAAAAAGATGTACTTGAGTTTTTCAGACAAAGACTTTACCACCTGTGGGTTTCTGAGGGATACAGATACGATCTTGTGGATGCTGTTCTTTCCGCTGGTTATGATGATATTGTGGATGCCAAAAGGAGGCTTGAAGCTCTTTCAGAGCTTTCTAAAGATCCAGATTTTGAGGCTCTTATGGTTACCTTCAAGAGGGTTGTTAATATAATTCCTCCTGGCTTTGACACTTATGAGGTGGATGAGTCCCTATTT